>CAZVVD010000120.1:5368-11367 GCA_964630555.1 uncultured Verrucomicrobiota bacterium
TCATCTGAAAGGCCGGGTGGAACAGGCGCAGCAGCATGAACACCACCAGGAAGATCAGGCCGTTGGCCAGCAGCTGCTTGCGGATGTCGGTGAAGCCGAAAACCAGCTTCTCGAAGAAAAAGACGAACGGCACCAGCAGGCCGAGGTACCAGAGAATACCGACCACGGCGTGGGTGATCTTATTGCGGATCACCGGGTGATTGTTGATCGCGTAGGACAGGCTCTTGCCGGCCGCCACCACCGCGCCCACCGTGTCCTTGTCGGCCCGGCACTTGCGCGCCAGCTCCAGCCACTCCTTGCCCCGCTCGTGGAAGGACAGCATCAGGTCGTCGGCGATGCCGAAGCGTTTCTGGAGACGCAGCCGCTTTTCGTTAGTGCGCAGCATGGAGGCAGCGGCGTCCTGGTGGGCGAACGCCAGGTTGGGCGAATCCGCCGCCAGGTAGCTGCGCCCGCTAATATCCGGTTCGTCCGGCGCCAGGGGCTCGTCCGGATCCGCGTTCAGCATGAAGGCGCGGTTGACCAGCAACTCCTTGTTGTCCGAGGCGCCGTCCTGGAAGGCCAGGTAAAACCGGAAGTCCGGGTCCAGGAAGGACAGCATGCTGTCATGGCGGTAATTGTTGGGAGCGGCCAGGCCGATCCGTTCCAGGAAGGTCACCCCCCGGAAGGCGTTCATGGTCATGGGATTATTGCGCTCGTAGAGCTCCACCGGGACGCAGGGAAACACGCCCACCTGGATCGGCTTGACGGGGGACCGGCTGACCGACAGGACGGAAAGGGTCGGGAAGGACTCGTTCGGGTAAATCGCCTGGACGACGGGCGAGGCGTTTTTGAAAAAGCGCACGCGCCCCTGGTCGTCGAAACGGGCGGCGTCGATCTTGAAGCTGGTCTGCCAGTAGGACAGGAAATTGAAATTGAAGCGCTGGCCGAACTCGCCGTAGGGATTGGCCTTCAGCACCGGGGCAAGCCGGATGCCCTGGTTCTCGTTTTCCATCCGCGCCGCCGTAAAGCCCCCGTGGGCGCGCACGGCCGTGTTGACGCCCATGGGATGGGTCGGCACGATGGACCCCGTGCCGGTGTTGCCGTAGACCGTCCCGCGCAGGGTGAGGATGCACTTGGCCCGGTCGTAGGGAATGGCCTTGAAAGCCACCCGCCCATCCGCGATCTCCAGGACGGTCCGGCCGATCGCCGGGAGCTGCCGGGCGATGACGTCGGTCTTCAGTCCCGCGAAGTCGTCGTCGGGCGTGCACACCTTGAAGGGCCGGAAATAGTTGTTCATCAGGCAGAAGCCGAGCCGGCCCATCAGCGTCCAGACCGCGGACTGGTGGAGAATCCGCCGGCCGGCGGCGTGGATGTTGGGCCGTTCCTGGCTGCCCAGGCTGTCCACCGCACCCCACTGGATAACCTCGAACGCCGGGCGCTGCCCTTCCAGGGGAACCGCCTCCTGGAGGGCCTGGGCAATTTCAGCCACCTGCGGCTCCACCATGGCCCCGGCGTTTTCCAGGCCGGTCAGGAGGGACAGATCGGCCCGGCTTCGTTTCGAGCCGGGCGGGACCTCGCGCGAGCCGCCGGAATTCAGGTCCAGGTCCAGGGTCAGGGTGCGAACGTAGGGCGCAAACAGATCGCGGATCCCGACCGAATCCTCCAGCTCCCGGATGACCTGGCGGTGGTGGACCGCGATCCTTTCCAGCAGCTCCCGCAGGCGGCCGCGGACATCCCACTCCCGGAACTCGTCGCGCGCGGCCACCTGGCGAAACGGGTTGGAAAGCATATTGCCGGAGCGGTTGTCAAGCCGCTGGGCTTCCAGGAATTCGGCCAGGAGGGGATGCTGGTTTGCCTTGGCCTTGCGCTCGGCGTCGCCGGCCGCGGCGGCGTCAAACCCGTCGCGGTAGACGGGCGAGCCGGCCCGCAAATACTCCAGGCGGCACCGCATGACCCGGTCCTTGAACTCCAGGTTGACTTCGCCGAGCACGGCCACGACCCGCTTTTCCAGCCACTCGCGGTAGCCGGGGTCTTCCCGCGGCCAGGTCTTGCCCAGATCCCGCAGGGCGTCGGCCGTCCAGCGCGCGTCGTCGTTGACGAACGCCAGGCCGCGCTCGGCGTAGGCCAGTTTCCGTTCCTCCTCGCGGAGCGACTCCTCCAGAGAACGGCGGTCCGCCGCGCCCACGGTGAGGGTTTCGATCGGCTCCAGCAGGCGGGACACGCCGGCCAGCGACTGCATCTGCCCGGCCGCGGCGACAAAGACCACGTCCCGCTGGAGTTGCCCCTTGTAGGGGGCCAGGGCCCGGGCCAGTTCCAGCAGGGCGGCCAGGGAAACCGCCTGTTCCGCGCCCGGCGCCAGGTCCGGCACCAGGGAGTTGCTGTCATAGAAGGCGCTCACCACCAGGGCTTCGTCGGGGCGCCCCTTCCCCGCCAGCACCCCCACCAGGTTGCGCACCGGGCGTTCCTGCCAGGTTACCTTGCAGCGCAGGGTCAGGGTCCGGCCCGCGAAATCCGCCAGCGGCCCGCGCGCCAGGAAACGCGGATAAGCCGCCTCCTCCAGCCGCACCAGGTTGCTCCAGGGCAGGGCCGCGTCGGGAGCCGAGGTCAACGAACGGCGCAGGTCGTCCACGGTGACAATGACGGCCTTGACCCCCACCGCGGCCAGTGCCGGCCAGTTGCAGGCTTCCAAGTCGGTGAGGACAATGGAGGCCTCGGGATCATGGCCGGCCAGAAAGGCGAGGTCGGAGGATTCCATGGCCACGAGTTCGCCGCGAAGGCCTTCTGCCGGCAAGGCGGTAGGCAACAGGCCGCAGGGGGCAAAGGGATAGAGGGTCACGCCCGGCAGGGGTTGCCCCTGCTCGTCGAGCACCTCGCAGCTTTCGGTCACGGGCACCGTCACGCGCAACTCCTGCGCGCGAACGTCCAGGCCGGCGGCGGCAAAGACCTCGCGGATCAGCCGCTCGGTGCGGTAAAACCCGGGGCTGCCGCTCAGCCGGCCGACCTCGCGGCCCGTTCCCGGGTTCCCGGCCCGCTCGATTTCCCCGAGGCGTTCGGCGACCCCCCCCTCCGCCAGGGTTTCGAGGAGGGCCTGCGGAGAACAGGTGGGACGGAACGGCTCGCGGTGCTCGCGCTCCGTCGGCAGGGCGAACAGGACGAAGCCGCAGAGCGCGGCCAGGCCCAGCAGCCCGAACAGCAACGCGCCCAGCAGCTGGCCGCCGAGACGATCCCCCGTGGTTGGTTCGCTTGTCGTCATGGAATGGCGCTGTACACGCTGGTGACCCCCTGGGCACGGAGGACAATCCCCACCAGGTCGAAAAACAGGATCGAGACGACGCAGGCCAGGAACATGCCGACGCAGAAAGGCACCAGCCCCTCGCGGATGGAGCGCGCCCCGCCGAGCCGCAGGACCAGCACCCGGATCAACCAGGCCGCGAAGGCGCAGAACCAGAACCCGCCCATGAAATAGCTTGGCGCCAGCACGTAGCCGATCGGGTGCAGGGGGAACCACATGAACACGCTGCGCAATCCCGCCAGCAGCCAGGTGATCGCCAGGCCAATCCCCAGCCCCTTGGCGTCCAGGTTATGGCGGAGATCCAGGGGACGCATCTCGGGGGTGGAAAACAGCGTCTGGTTCTCGAAGGCCCGGTCGGCGCCGGCTTCGCCGTTGCGGAAGGCGCTGAAATAATTGTTCTGTTCGTAGGGCCAGGTGGTTTCCAGGCGGTTGGCCCCGAACCCGTAAGCCCAGCACAGCAGGACGAACCCGCCGATAAAGAGCGCTCCCAGCAGGCCCAGCGACAGCCCGGCCCAGACGTCCCTCTGGCGGACGTTCATCTGGCGGCCCAGTTCCATCATCTCGACCTGGGTCGGCGCCATCAACAGGAAACTGGCGGTGGTCATAAACCCGCTGGCAATGGTGGCCACCAGCATCCCCGACGAGCCGAACACGGCGAACCCGCCGATGGCCGCCACGAACTGCATGCCGAAATAGGGGGTGATGTATGAATACGGGGCGCCGCATTCGGCGCGGATCTTGCTGGCCGCGAACCCAACCACCAGCATGTAGCTGAAGAACAACAGGCTGGCGGCCAGCCCCATCCCGGTCCAGACGCCCCAGGCCGCCATCACCCCCAGGGACACCGCCACCATCGTCAGGGCCAGCCGGTAGACGCCGCGCGACTCGCCCGGCCCGTTGCCGGCGGCAGGCCCGGCGCTGAACACCAGCCGGAACACCTGGGCCAAATGCCGCCGGGCCACGAACAAGGCCAGCAGGGCATAGCCGATGAACGCCCCCATGTGCTGCTGGAACTTCCACGGGTAGCCGGGGAACCGCGTCCAGTTGAAGGCCTTGCCGAACAGGTTCCAGAGCTGGAACAGGAAAAAGGACGCCCACAGCGAGAACAGGACATTCGTGTCGATCAGGAGGGCAATCGCCAGCAGCGAAAAGGTGAAGCCCGCCCCGATCCAGCCGAGGTCCATGCTCACATCCTGCAAGAAGGCCTTGGCCAGGGGATTGATGAAATAATTGGCGAACTGAAGATTCTCGATCAACGGCGCCGGAATGGAGGGGTTGTAAAAATGCAGCCCGCGCAGCAGGACCAGCGGCAAGGTGAGGAAGAACCCCAGCCACATGGCGCGGCGGCGCAAGAACACGTAATGCACCCCGCCCTGCCCCCCCTCGGCCTCCGCAAACAACAGCCGGGGCAGGATCGTCTGCGGAAACGCGAACCGCTCGTTTTCCGCCCACTGCTTGCGCAAGAGAATGTTGAGGCCCAGGAACCCGACGAACAGCCCGCCGAAGAGGACCAGCCAGACCAAGGCCGGCTGAACCCATTGCCCCAGGGGAATATAACCCGTCACCAGGAACTTCAAGCCCTTCAGGCTGAACAGGTTGTCCGGCATAACCACCAGGGATCCGCGCTCGCCGGGTCCGAGCTTGGCGAGGTTGCTTTCCCTGACCAGGGCCCGGCCGGCATACAGGCCCTCGATGGCTTCCACGCTCATGAACTCCAGGTCCTGGAGCGCCAGGGCGCCGGGTCCTTCCAGGCCGATGCGGAACGCCAGGTTGCTTCGAAGCTCCACGGGGATGGCAATCGGGCTGGCGCCCACCCGCATGAACCCGCAGGGATTCGCAAACGTCGGCTGGGTGGCGCCGGCCGACATGAAGATCTTGTGGGCCGCGCCCGTGTCCGCCCGCATTTCTACAAAATACGCGGTGCTCTTCTGGATTCCGGACACCCGGACCAGCATGGAAAACAGAAAATGCTCGCCGGGCACCAGCACCTCCCGGCCCCGGCCGTCAAAGCGGCGGATCGCAAAGGTCAGCGCGGACACCGATCCCGTGTCGCCGGCGTTGTCGAGCACCGGGCTCCGCCAGATCCCCTTGGCCCGGCGATCGATGTTGGTCCAGGTCTCCCCGCCGGCGCCCTCCAAGACAAAGCCCTCCAGGCCTTTCGTGAACCGCCCGTTTTCAACCAGATTGGGCCCGTGCGGCCAGAGCATGGACGGCAGGCTTTCGTAGCTCTTGAAATCCTGGTTATGGGGAATGGCCGCCAGCAACCCGAAAAAGCGGCCCCAGAGCCCCTGGGTCATCAGGGGCGCGGCCAGGACCAGGGCGGCATACACCACCAGGAGCTCGGCGGGCGCCAGGCGCAGGGAACGGCGCAGGAAGTACAGCAAGGCGCTGACCCCCATGACCACCAGGATGATCCCCACGGCGGCGTTGGGCGGCACGTTTTCCCCGAGCGGCCCGCCGTAGCGGCCGTAGCGCTCGACGTATTCGATCCAGATGCCCATTGCCAGCATGGCCGTCAGGCTGACGACCAGCGAGCGCAAGGTGAAGCCTCTGTTCATCCCCTGCTTCGAAGCCACGGGGCACCCCTTTCAGCCTTGAATCACGCCGGCAGAATACCGAAAAAGTTTGTTAGCATAGGGCGGCCGCCTCCATTAGGCAAGCAGAGTTTTCCCTCGTGTCAAAGCTTATTAGAAATGTCCCCATTCTCGACTCATTAGAAATGTCCCCT
>CAZVVD010000121.1:0-11343 GCA_964630555.1 uncultured Verrucomicrobiota bacterium
CAATGCCCGCTTGAGCGAAAGTGAATATTGCACGATCTCCGTGCAATATTCAGGTGTGAAAAAATCGACGGCCACGATGAAACGTGGCCCTCCACTCGATATTTCTTCGGGAAATGGAGGGTCGCGCTTCGTCGCGACCTTCTTCAGATAATTTTTTCACACCTTCTCAGTCACGCAGGGACGGAAACGGAGCCGGTTCCGCAAGCGGGACCGGCCTTTTCTGAGGCCGGGGCGCCAGGCACCCCGGCTCCATCCCCCGAATAACTTAGGCCTTAGCGGGGCCGAACGCCAGGGCGCTTGAAATCGCGGGAACGGGGTTGTATGTTTGGGCTGGTTTCGGCGGAAGCCTTCCCGCCCCGGTTCATCCGGGGCGCAGGCGCTGACGGGAACAAAGCCATGATCACATTCCGGAGCGATTTCGAGTGCGGCAACGGCAAGCACTTCTGTTCGCTGGCAGCCGGCCGCTTTCGGATGGAAGTGATCGGCGACAAACCCACCTATTGCTACTACTTCTGCTTCGACGTCCGCAACACCGGTCCGGCCGCCGAGATCGCCGTCGAGGTCTGGCACGACCCCGCGATCAACGACGTGCCCGGCTTCATCTCCCACTTCCCCGGCACGATCTGGATCTCCACCGGCAGGCCGGACCTCTATTGCCCGCTGGACCCGGCCCGCTGCGAAACCCACGCCGACCATCTCGTGCTGCACCTGGTGCTGGAGGCGGACCAGACCCTGCGGGTGACGGACCTCTGGCCCTCGCCCTACAGCGAGACCTGCGCGTTCCTCCAAACCCTGGCCCGGGAGCGGGCGGACCGCTGCGAGCTGTTTTCCATCGGGAAATCCATCCAGGGCCGCGAGCTGTTGGGCCTGCGGGCGGGCCCGGCGAACGCCCCGCGCGTGCTCTGCGTCGCCGGCCAGCACCCGATCGAGTTCTCCGGCACCTGGGGAATGCGGGCCATCGCGGACTACGTCAGCTCGCTCCTGCCCGGGGCCGCCGAGGTCAGGAAAAAGTTCCGGGTCGAGATCATTCCCGCGGTCAACCCGGACGGCAGCGTCGCCGGCCGGAACGGGTTCACCTCCGCCAACTTCGACATGTACCAGGCCTTCGGCGACACTCCCGACGCCGCGGAGCCCGAGGCCCCCGAGAGCCGGCTCCTATGGCGCTGGGCCACGGAGCGGCCGCCCGCGCTCTGGCTCAACATCCACAACTATCTCGGCTGGCGCACGAGCAGCGAGCCGCCCTTCGACGGCTGGTACACGGTGGACCCGGCGTTGTTTTCCGACCCCCGCCGGCGCCGCCTCTACCAGGCTCTCTGCGACACCGTGCGCCTGGAAACCGACGGCCCGTCCACCTACCTCCACGCTTCAACCCATGGCGCCAATACGCTCTGCCACCAGATGGCCAAGCGCTTCGGCATCCCGCACGTGTTTTACGAGATCAACGGCTCGACCGGCGGGGCGTTCCTCTCGGGCAAGCGGGCCCTGCACGTTTTCCAAAAGGCGGTGCACACCCTGGCGGATTGTGCTTGAACGGAACTCTTATTGTAGGGCGGGCACGTCCCGACCTCCCGGAGAGTTGGGATTGCCCGCCGCGTTCGATCCCGGCATCGGCGGGAAATCCCGCCTACGGGACCTTCCCGCCCTACCACAGGAACTCTTCCGCCATTTTTATCCGGAGCCCTTCCACATGAAATCATTCCAAGCGCCAATCCCTGTTCCCATCCACACCTGGAAAAAAAGCCGGCGCGGCCGGTTTGTTCCGCGCCGGGATGCGATCCGCGACCTGCTGGTCGTTGAACACCCCTGGGCGCCAAGCCGTCAGCGCGGCTTCGGTCAGTGGGAGACGGAAGTGTCCCCGCCCGCGGGCTGGCGGCCCGGCCGGCCGCTGTTTGTCTCCTTCTACCAGTCCGACAACTACTCGGGGGCCTGGCCGAAATACCCCGGGCAGGGCGCCCAGAGATTCATCGGCCACCGGTTCAAGCAACTCCTGGTCAACGGAAAGGTAGCGTGGGAACAGGATGTGGCCGACGAGGAACTGTTCGGCGTGGTGAACCAAAGCTATACGGCGATGTCCGTGAAGTCCGGGCAATCCGGCTTTACCGTTCCCACCCGCGTCGTGGACATCTCCCGCTTCGCGGGACCCCGCCTGCGCCTGGCGTTCCGCGTGCTTGATAAGGTCGCCAGCACCCGGGTCATGCCGGGCGACGCCTACCGGCGCTGGAGCTGGGGAAAAATCAATCCGGACCTGGCCCGAAAGAATTTCCAGACCACGGTCACCTTCGGCGATCTGTTCCTCGCGCCGACGTCCCGCGCCGTCCGCCCCGCGCCCGCCTTCGCGGCCCAACAGCAAACGCCCGCGCCCGGCGCGCGAAACCGCGGCCCACGCGGGGCCATCCCCGGATCGGGCATCCCCCTGGACCTGGCGATCGCGGGGGCCCTGCCGGCGCCCGGGTTCCCGGTAAGCTCGGGGGTGCCGCTGCCGCAGGGCGCCGTCCGCCCCGGCACCACCTTCGCGCTGGACGGCCCCGGCGGCGTCCCCGTGCCGCTGGCGACCCGCGAGCTCGGTCTGTGGCCTGACGGCAGTCTCCGCTGGCTGCTCTGCCAATTTGTCGCCGGACGAGCCGGGCGCTATCACCTGCGCCCGGGCGCAGCCCCCCGCGCGCCGGCGGCGCCCGTGCGGATCGCCGCCCGCAACGGCCGGGTCGCCGTGTCCAACGGCGTCCTGGCTCTGAAAATCGGGCCCTCGCGCGGTCAGGGCGCATGGGAAAGCCTGGCCGCGGCCGGGGGATTGACGCTCGGCGCCATGGAGTTTTCGATCAAGCTGAACCGCGTGGGCTGTTTGCAGCCGTTCAGGGCGCGCCGGCGGCGGATCCGGGTGGAGGAGCGCGGCCCGGTTTGCGCTACCTTGCGCGTCGAGGGCGACCTGCTCGACGCGGACGGGCGCCGGTTCGGACCGTGGTTCGCCCGCCTGCGCGTCTGGGCGGGACTGCCCTGCGTCTTCGTCGAGTGGCGGATCGTCAACGAAACCGACCAGGCCATGGCCATGCTGCTGGACTGGTCGGCAAACATCCGGCTGCCTGGCCTCGAGGGGGCCGTTGTTGATTTCGGGCCCTTCACGCCCGGGTATGACCCGGGAGACATTCGAATTATTGCCGCTGGCGGAGGTGGGACCGTGACCGCGCCGCGCCGGCTCCATCTGCACAAGGATTCCCAGCTGGGCGCGTGGCAGGAAACTGCCGAGCAGGGGCGCCTGTATCAGAACATCTCCTGGGTCGCCTCGACCCCGCGCGCCGCGGGCTTCGTCAACGTCAACCGGTCCGGCGGCGGGATCGCGGCCGCCATGCGCTGGTTCGCCGAGGAGTATCCGAAGGGCATCCTTCTCCAGCCCGACGCCTTGACCCTGGCGACGATGCCGTCCTCCGAGCCCGTCCTGAGCTGGTTCCATGACCGGCCCAGCGCGCGCATCGGCCGGGGGGAAGCCAAAACCCAGGTCTTCGCCCTGTGGCTGCACGGCGGCGTGCTCCCTCCAGTCCAGGCCGAACGTTTCAACCGCTGCGTCCAGGACCCGCCGCGCCTTTTCAACCGGGATTGGTTCCTGGCCAGCGAGGCCCTGGAAACGGGTGTGGCGCGGAACCGTCCGGAAATCCGGGCCTGGGCCCAGACGGTCACGCCCGAGCTGGAACGTTCCGGCATCGGGGCCAAGCGGCTGGGGCACCGCGAGTACTGGGACACGGCCTGGAGCAATGACTACCGGGGCCGCATCCACCTGGGCGCGCTCCAGTGCGTGGAAACGGGGGATCCGCGCTGGTTCCGCTACGTCGAGGCGGCCTCCGCCCACCACCGGGACGTGGATATCATTCATTTCTGCCCGGAGCACCCGGATTGGGTGGGCAGCAGCCACGACATCGGCCAAGACCACACCTCCGCGGGCCCCTCCGTTCATATCAGCATGAATTGCGAAAGCCTCCTGGACCATTACCTGCTGACGGGCGACCCGGAAAGCCTGGCGGCCGCCAGGGCCCAGGCTGAACCCCTCCTTTCCCTGGACCCCTGGCACCGCTGCGCCCGGGTCATCGGCTGGCCGCTGGCCCAGACGGCCCGCTGGTACGAGCACACGGGCGACCCGCGTTTCCTGCGAAAGGCGCGGGAATTCATGGAGGCCGTCTCGGCCTATGTCGAGCCGCGCCGCGGGATATTCGTTGAGTTCCACGGGACCTGGAACTACCGCGGGATCGTCCCTTTCATGACCGGTTACCTGGTCTTCGGCCTCATCCGCCACCACCGGATCACGCATGACGTCCGCGCGTTGAACCTGCTCCGGTCGCTGGCGGCGGGGCTCTGGGCGGAAGCCCGGACCGGCCCGGGCCGCTTCCGCTACAGCCCCTGCCCCGAAAACGACCGGCCCGGCAGCCGCAGTTGGACCGCCCACGCCGGCGGACTGGCCGGCTATCTTTACCTGGCGACCGGCGAACGGCGCTACGCCCGCTGGGCGCGGGAATGCTACGCGGCCATCGTGGAAAAGGCGAACGATGCCCAGGTGTCGCTGGATCAAATGCAAACGGCCGGCTGGCTGCTGAGAGCGGTGGCGGCGAGTGGCCCCGCTCGCCGCTTGTAGCCCGCGCTAGGGCGCGGCCGGCCCTCCCTTTCCATGGAATCCCCATGTGGGTGCAGGCCTCGGATAGGGGCAACATTGCTGCGAACCGTCTGCGCACGACACTCCGATGTATCGGAATCCCCCATGAGCATTTATCTCTGTCCGGCGCTGATGGATTTGCTGGTGTTCCTGATCCTGTTTGCCGTCATGTACGGCGCCGGCGAACGGCACATGTCCTCCGGCCAGTGCGCCTGGCTGGGCGCGATCTTCCAGGTCACCTACATGCTCTTCAGCCTGGTGGCGGGCTCGCTCCTGCACCGGCGCAACGCGCGCGGCTTTCTCCTGGCCAGCACCGGCCTTTTCAGTGTCACCGGGATCCTCAGCCTGGCCTTCAAAACCTTCCTGCCCCTCTTCGTCTCCCTGGCGATCCTGGGCATGGTCATGGCCTTTTTTTTCAACGCCTTCCAGGCCTTCATGCGGGGCGAGACGCTCCCGGGCAGCCTGACGCGCAGTGTGGGACTTTACACCCTGGCCTGGAGCCTGGGGGGGGCCCTGGGCGTTTTCGCCTCCGGCTATGCCTACCGCTTCGGCCTGGCCGCCCTGGGCGCCCTGACCGGCCTGGCCAGCCTGGGCATCATCGGGATCCTCCTGCGCCACCGCGCCCGGCCGGCCGCGCCGGGGCTGGGGGAAGAAGCGGTTCTGGACCGCAGCGCGGCCCGGCCGGTCAGTCCGCGCTACGTGTGGATCGGCTGGCTGGTCATGTTCACGGTGGTGTTTGTCCAGCGGCCGATCCAGACCTTTTACCCTTCCCTGAGCGCCGGGGCCGGTCTCGGGGCTTTCGTGGTCGGGATTCCCCTGGCCGTCCACATGGCCCTGCAGGGGGCGACGGGGCTTGCCCTGTCCCCCCTGAAGAACCTGCTCTACCGTAAAACCTCCTTCGTGGTCTTCCAGGCCGCCGCCGCCGCCCTGCTGTTCGGGGTCTGGCTGCGGCCGTCCCTGCCCGCCTGCATGGCCGGCATCGGCCTGCTGGGCATTTACACCGGCTTCGCCTTTTACGCCGCCGTGTTCTATGCCAGCAACTCCGGACGCAGCGCCTTCAACATCGGGGTCAACGAGTGCCTGGTGGGGCTTGGATCCGTCGCCGGCCTTTTCGCGGTCGAGGCCTGGATGCAATGGAGGAACGATCCGGCCGCCATGTACCTCGTAGGCGCCCTGGCGCTCCTGCTCTCCCTGGCGCTCCAGCTCCTGGTGGCCCGGCGCCCGGGCTCTCGCGCCAAGGGCAAGAAACCCGTTTGACTTCCCCGCGCCCGGCGCTAGAATGGCGTCGCGTGTTGCAACCCCATCCAAGGAGACGGGCATGGACTACGGACTGACCGAACAGCAGGTGATGATCCAGGACATTTGCCGGCAGGTGGCGCGGGAAAAGATCAAGCCGATCCGCGAGCGCTACGACGAGAGCAACGAGTTTCCCCACGAGATCCTCAAGGTGTTCGCGCAGGCCGACCTGTGCGGCCTCTACATCGAGGAGAAGTACGGCGGCATGGGCGGCGGGGTCATGGACCTCTGCGTCGCCGTCGAGGAGCTCTCCAAGGTCTGCAGCGGCACCGCCCTGAGCGTGGCGGCCACCGCCCTGGGCACCTTCCCGATCATCCTTTACGGCAACGACGAGCAGAAGCAGAAATACCTGCCGCGCATCGCCAAGGGCGAGGCCCTGGCGGCCTTCGGGCTCACCGAGGCTAACGCCGGCAGCGACGCCGGGTCCATCGCCACCACCGCCGTGCGCGACGGCGACTTCTACGTCCTCAACGGCACCAAGCAGTGGATCACCAACGGCGGCGAGGCCGAGATCTACTCGGTGGTGGCCAAGACCGACAAGGCCAAGGGCCCGCGCGGCGCCAGCGCCTTCATCCTCGAAAAGGGCATGCCGGGGTTCACCTTCGGCAAGAAGGAAAACAAGATGGGCATCCGCGCCTCCGCCACGCGCGAGCTGGTGTTCCAGGACTGCCGCGTGCCCAAGGCCAACCTGCTGGGCAAGGAGGGCCTGGGCTTCATCGTCGCCATGAAGACCTTCGACACCTCGCGGCCCGGCGTGGCCGCCCAGGCCCTCGGCATCGCCGCCGGCGCGCTGGACGAGGCCGTGCAGTACAGCCGCCAGCGGCGCCAGTTCGGCAAGCCGATCTGCTCGTTCCAGGGCATCCAGTTCCTGCTGGCCGACATGGCCACCCAGGTCGAGGCCGCCCGCGTCCTGGTCTACCAGGCCGCCCGTTATATCGACACCGGCGCCAAGGACGTCGCCAAGATCTCGGCCATGGCCAAGCTCTTCGCCTCGGACACCGCCATGCGGGTCACCACCGACGCCGTCCAGGTCTTCGGCGGCTACGGCTACATGAAGGAATACCCGGTCGAGAAGATGATGCGCGACGCCAAGATCACCCAGATCTACGAGGGCACCAACCAGATCCAGCGCGAGGTCATCGGCCTGAGCCTGATCAAGGAAGCCGCCGGCAGGAAGGCCTGAAACTCTGGATTCGGCGGGAAATCCGTCCCGACTCTCCGGGAGGTCGGGACCGGACATTCCCGCCCTACAATTCGGAATGCCCGGAATCCGTTGTAGGGCGGGCAGGTCCCGTCCGCGGGATTGCCCGCCGCTCTTTCCGATCCGGCGGAAAATCCGTCAGCCGACGGGCGTTCCCGCCCTACCATTCGGAATGTCTGAAATCCGTTGTAGGGCAGGAATGTCCCGATCACGAAGTGTATCGGGATTTCCCGCCGCATCGTTCCAAAATCGGCGGGCCTTCCCGCCCTACAATTTTTTCCATGACCTCCCCCCTCCCTTCCCGCAAGCACTTGAAACGGATCCCGGTTTGGCTGCCTGAACACCAGCGGATTGTCTACTTCCTGACCCTCTGCGCCGCCGATAGACAACACCTATTCATTACTCCGGAAGCCGTCCGCATAGTCATCGAAGGCCTGCTCAAGACCGCCGCCCGATTGGAATGGCAAGCATGGCATGCCTGCGTCATGCCGGATCACGTCCACGCGCTGGTTTCTCCCTGCGCTTTGCGCGATCAGAAAGTCAGCAAACTCGTCCAACGATGGAAATCATCGGTCACGATGTTGATGCAGGGTCGCGGAACGCAAGGAAAGATATGGCAGGATGAATTCTTCGACCGGCTTCTCCGTTCTGATGAGAAGATGACCGAGAAATGGGAATACATCCGGGAAAACCCGGTGAGGGCGGGATTGTGCGCTCAGCCTGACGATTTCCCCTTCAGCGGAACGCCGGACGAAATATTATCCCGGATTGACGGGAACTGAAAACGACGGTGGGAAACCCGTTGGGCGTTCCCGCCCTACAATTCGGAATATTCTGTATCCGCTGTAGGGCGGGAAGGTCGCGTCTGCGCGATTTCCCGCCGGAATTCCAAAATCGGCGGGCCTGCCCGCCTCAGGCGGGAAGCCCGTCAGCCGACGGGTGTTCCCGCCCTACAATTCGGAATGCCCGAAATCCGTTGTAGGGCGAGAAGGTCCCGATCACGAAGTGTATCGGGATTTCCCGCCGCATCCGTTCCAAAATCGGCGGGAAGGTCAGGGACCTTTCCCGCCCTACAATTCGAATCATCCGCAATCCACTGCAGGGCGGGCATGTCCACTCCTGTGGACTTCCCGCCGCTCTTCCCGATCCGGCGGAAAGCCCAAGGGGCGTCCCCGCCCTACCATCCGGTCACGTTCTCGCAGCGGAACAGCTCCATCTGGCCGGGGGCCAGGTGCCAGCTCACCGAGAGGCGGCGTTCGGGATCGCGAGGAGTGCCCGCGGCCGGCGCATCCGCCACCGGGGCTTCCGCCTCCTCCCACCCTACGCGGTGCAGCCTCGGCCGCTTTCCCCTGACCACGAACTCGAACTGGGTGTTCGCGTTCAGGGAATTGTTCACGAGCGCCAGGTAGGCAGCCTAGCCTTTTTTGTCAGCTGCGGCCAGGCGCCGTCGTCATGGCAGAGGACCACCCGGATGCCGGCCTCGGCGGCCTGGTCGAGGATCGCCCGTATCCGCCTCACGTCCGTCGGGGCCGGGGTGAAATCCGGGCTCATGGCGAGCGGCATACCCGCCTCCGCCTAGTCCTTCACGCAGGTGGCGGCGTTGTCGTTGACCGCGTACCGCCCCACGCGGGAGTAGTTCCAGAAGCCGACGGGAAATTGTCGTATGGAAGACATATAATGACGGCTTCTTATTATGGAATGTCCGACTGCTTTTTTTGCATAAAGTACTTAGGGCTCTGTTGAATTGGTGCTCGCAAAGGGAGCCGGCTGAAACTCTGTCACCTCAATACGATATTTACCCACGTTCGTCACTGACTGAAGTTTCCGATGAGAAAAGCTAGGGACATTTAGACTATCAAACCTTGCTTGAGCCTCGGAATGCCCTTTGTCCGCTGCCTTCCGATACCATTGTTTCGCTTTAGCCGGATCGGCAGGGACGCCTTGGCCTGTTTCATAACACCAGCCGACCCGGTATTGCGCGTCCGCAAAATCTTGGTTCGCTGCTTTCTGGTACCATTCAAATGCCTTGGCGAGATCCACGGGAACACCGGCGCCTGTATTATAGTAGTACCCCAACGCATTTTGACTGTCGGCATTTCCCCGATCCGCTTCTTGCTTTATCCATTCAATGGTCTTACTCAGATAAGGCTGAGCTTCGGCATCCCGCCCAAGAGTTTTAAGGATTTCAACGGTATGGGCGTAGGGACACCATTGAGCCGGATTGATTTCCATTGACTTCTTGAATATCTCCAAGGCCTCTTCGTATTTCTTCTGCGCCTTAAGACAATGGCCCCACTTATTATAAGCATCGAAAGAGTTCGGCTCCAGCTCAAGTGCCCTCTTACACTTTTCAATACACTCCTCGTTCTGCCCCTGCTCTTGGAGATTAGAAGCCCAATCGAGCCAGTACTTGGCATCATCAGGATCCAGTTGGACCACCTTGGCGAAAGCCTCGTTGGCTTCATCGTATTTCTTCATTGAAGACAACGTGTTTCCAAGCCCCTCGTAAGTCCAACCGGTCGGCTCCATCTCAACCGCAATCCTCCGGTGCCGCAAGGCTTCTTCATGCAAACCCAGGTCCTCCGATAAAATATTGGCGAAGGTCTGGTGCACCATCACCGGGCCGACCGGGAAGATTTCGAGAAGCCGACGATAACAGCGCTCCGCATCCCGGCCGTATGTCTTTTCTCCCGTGCGCTTGGAATACTCCCGGCATTCCACCCCCATGATCCACAACAAGAACGGATTGTCCGGGTGTTGCTTGATCAAAAACCCAAGCGCGCTCATGTTCTGCTGCGCGTGCTTCTGTTCGTCCAGATCAAGAACGTATTGGGCGCAATTGCCTTCCACGGTCGTGGCATCCAACGCGAGAACCCGGCGAAAAGCCCATTGGGCCCGGGATATTGACCAGCGGCTCCGGGCGCAGACGGCGTAGCAGAACATCAGGCGCTGGTCAGACGGATAGGCCTTGATCATCGCGTCCAGGACATGCTCGGCGTCGCTTTGCTTGCCGGCGCTCAACAGATTGACAACGCCGTCGTAGCGCTGCTGCGGGGTGCCTTGTATCAGCTCGGTAATTTGCCGGCGGACTTCACGGGGCGGCAAGGTCCGCTGGTAGGCCGGAACCGCAACAAAGACAATGACCGCAATAATGCCGAGACTTATAACACCCGAGATATAGCCGATGATTAAAGAAGCCGCGGCAATGGACTTGCCCGATAATCTACCCTCCGAAGTCTTGATCTGCGAGCGGCTGATATGACCCAGGAGGACCGCGGGGACCGAGAACAGCAGTCCAACCGCAACCAGCATGCCAAGCGCTGAAATAATGGCCAGGATCAAGGCAACCATCGCGAGAGTGCTGCAGGTTGCGGAGGGCCTGGCCATGGGGGGATCAATGGTCATAGTCCGGAATCTTCCGCTCTCTTCCGAAATCTGCTGTAGGGCGGGCACGTCCCGACCTCCTGGAGAGTCGGGATTGCCCGCCGCATCCGTTCCCGGTATCGGCGGGAAGGTCAGGGACCTTTCCCGCCCTACAATTCGAATCATCCGCAATCCACTGTAAGGCGGGCATGTCCCGACCTCCCGGAGAGTCGGGATTGCCCGCCATATTCCTAAATCCGTTGTAGGGCGGGAATGTCCCGATCACGAAGTGTATCGGGATTTCCCGCCGCATCCGTTCCAAAATCGGCGGGAAGGTCAAGGACCGTTCCCGCCCTACAATTTAAAACGTCCGCAATCCACTGTTGGGCGGGCATGTCCGCTCCTGTGGACCGCCCGCCGTTCTTTCCGATCCGGCGGGAAATCCGTCAGCCGCATTCGTTCCCGGTATCGGCGGGAAGGTCAAGGACCGTTCCCGCCCTACAATTTAAAACGTCCGCAATCCACTGTTGGGCGGGCATGTCCGCTCCTGTGGACTGCCCGCCGCTCTTCCCGATCCGGCGGGAAATCCGTCAGCCGCGTTCGTTCCCGGTATCGGCTACAATATTTGGACGAATCGTACGCCGCTATCCTGGGGGAGGATTCGCGGCCGCCCGCGAATCCTTCACCCGCCGGTCAATATTCCGCCGGCAGGGCGGCGACCTCGGCGAGCGAAAAGACCGGGCCGTCGATGCAGACGTACTTCGAGCCGATGTTGCAGCGTCCGCACTTGCCGATCCCGCACTTCATGCGCATCTCGAAGGAGAGGTAGGTGTCCTCGGGCTTAAAGCCC
>CAZVVD010000122.1:0-10606 GCA_964630555.1 uncultured Verrucomicrobiota bacterium
GAGCACCTGGCTCGGCAACAAGGCGATCTATCGCACGCGCATGGCCATCGCCGACGGCGGCGAACTGCTGATCCTTGCGCCCGGCCTGGTAGAGTTCGGCGAGGCCGAGGTCAACGAGCGCGTGATCCGGAAATACGGCTACTGCGGCACCGCCGCGGTTCTCAAGGCGGTGGCCGCGGACGCGTCCCTGCGGGACAGTCTCGGCGCCGCCGCCCACCTGATCCACGGCTCGAGCGAGGGGCGTTTTTCGATCACCTACGCCCCCGGCGGGCTGACGCGCAAGGACATCGAGTCAGTGTGTTTCAAGCATGCGGACCTGGCACCGGCCCTGGCCCGCTACAACCCGGAGCGGCTGAAGGACGGATTTAACACCCTGCCGGACGGCGAGGAGATTTACTACATTTCCAACCCCGCCCTGGGTCTGTGGCAGCGGAAATAGGAGTTCTGGAATACATATTAGCCGCATAGATCGCAAAGAACGCAAAAATATTTTTCATCAAGGGCGTGCGAGAATCATAGTGCGCGTAACAAAGGATTGAAAGCCATGCGAGTGCTCATGGTTGGATTGTCGGTGATCTTGGCGGTGACGCTGGCGGCGGGTGGCGCCTGGGCGAACAACCTTGTGCTGACCAACCTGACCATCAGGCCCCGCGACGATAGCACCGCTTACGTCCAGTTCAATATTTGCTGGGACAATTCCTGGCGGTACACGAACATCAACCATGACGCCGCCTGGGTGTTCTTCAAAATCAAGCCCGAGGGGCGGGCCAACTGGGAGCATGTCACCCTGGAGACCAACGGGTATATCATCGGGACGGGAACGGTCATCGACGTTATCGTGCCATCCGACCCGGTGGGCTGCTTCATCCGGCGGGCGGGGGAGGGGGCGGGGACGCTGTCGGCGACGAACATCAAGGTGGCTTGGAATTTTGCCTCCAACAGCCTGGTGAAGACCGACCGGGTGCGCATCCAGGCCTTCGCGGTGGAGATGGTCTATGTGGCCGAGGGCGAGTTTTATGTGGGGTCGGGCGGCACGGAAACGGGCAGCTTCACGGACGGGGCCTGGGCCAGCGGCACGACGATGCCCTTCCGGATAACGAGCGAGGCCGCGCTGCTCATCACCAACGCGGTCGGCAATCTCTGGGGCACATCCTCCAGCGGCCCGAGCACCATCGGGGCCAAGGGGCTGTTGCCCGCCGATTTTCCCAAGGGGTACGCCCCGTTTTACTGCATGAAATACGAGATCACCCAGGGGCAATACCGGGATTTCCTCAACAGCTTGACCCGCGTCCAGCAGAACACGCGCACGACGACGCAGCTTCCCGACTATTTTGTCATGGGTAACTGGGTGCAAGGCGGCCTTCCCGCCATTTCCAAGCGGGAGAGCATCCGGTGTCCGTCTGTCGTTCCCATTCAGCCCGAGCCCATCGTTTTCGGCTGTGACGGCAACAACAACAAGATCATGAATGAAACCAACGACGCCATGGACCGGGCCTGCAATTTCCTGACGTGGTCCAGTGGCTGCGCCGTCGCGGACTGGGCGGGGCTGCGCCCGATGACGGAGCTGGAGTATGAAAAGGCCTGCCGGGGCCCGCGGGACCCGGTGGCGAACGAATACCCCTGGGGGGATACGACGATCATCCCCACGACGGGCCTATCGAACAGCGGGAGCGGCCTCGAGTCGGTGGCCAGCGGGAATTGTCACTACGACAATAATATCGGCCCTTACCGGGTCGGGATCTATGCCACGGTGAGCAGCGTTCGGCAGACGGCGGGTGCGTCGTACTGGGGGATCATGGAACTGGGCGGCAATGTGTGGGAGCAGGCGGTGATGGTGGGCAATGGCTACGCGACGTCGCGCTTGTTCACCGGACTGCATGGCGACGGGCGCCTGTCGGAACAGGGGGATGCCGACGTGAGCTTTTGGCCGGTGTCATTTTCAGCCGGCGGCGGGTGTCGCGGCGGCTCTCATATGAACGTGACTGCCAACATCCGTGTGTCCGATCGGTATAACACCAGCTATAGCTCTCCTTACGACCTCGGCTGGCGCGGTGTGCGCACGGCGCCGGCCGGGGTGGGGCCGTGAAGGCGGATTGCCGATGGCTGATTTCTGATTGTGGAAGGCTTCGGCAAATGCCTCGGGCAAGAAGGCGTCGCGCTGCGAGTGGCAGCTTCCGTGGCCGCTTGCTTGCCGGGAAATAGGTTGTTCCGCTCGTAGCGCGGCAGATCCTGGTATGCGCCGCGCTGCGAGCGGCGCATGGTTTTACGCTGGCGGCTGCGATGTCGGCTGGGATATGAAGACCCATGCCGACGCCGAATACCTCGGCAGAGATGTCGGGGCAATGTCGGCCGGAACCAACCGGTAATTCTTGTGGACGCAGGTGGCGCCTTGGAGGAAAACGGTGACAATGGTTTCGGAAACAACCGGGCCTGGGCCCGCTTCGGTGGATGTGTTCGTTGCCGGGGAGGACGGCTACCCTCGTTATCGCATTCCGGTGATTGAAGCGGCCCCGGATGGTTCCATCCTAGCCTTGGCTGAGGCGCGTAACGCCAGCGACCCTGGAGAGCCCGATAGCGCCGTTGACCTGGTGTATAAGCGCAGCGCCGACAACGGGCGTACATGGTCGGCAATGCAGATGATCGAACAGCCGGGCCAGGGATGGTCGGCGGCCAATCCGGCCACCGCGGTCGATCGGCAGACCGGGCGGGTGTGGCTCCTCTATCTTCGCTGCAAGCCGGGTCGCGGCACCGCCAAGGCAAGACCGGGCACCGATGATTTTCAGACGTGGGTGCGCTTCAGCGAAGACAACGGCAAAACTTGGTCGAGCCCGAGCGATATAACCGAAGCTGGCCGCGATCTGAAGGATCCGCTGTGGCGGGCAACCGTCATCGGTCCCGGCGGAATGATCCAGGACAGGAACGGGCGGTTGGTTGCGGCCGCATGGCGGGTTGCGCCTTGGGGAGTGTTCGCGCTATTCAGCGAAGACCATGGCCGCACCTGGCAGCGAGGCCAGCTGGCGCCCCGCCGGAAGCTCAACGAGAAGCAAGCTCCCAACGAAAACCAGGTCGTTGAACTTTCCGACGGGCGGATTCTCATGGATTATCGCGACGAATCGAGCGCGCACCGTTGGATGGCGGAAAGCCGCGATGGCGGCCGCACGTGGAGCGAGTCGCGGATTGGGCTTCCGGTCACGCCGGTTGCCTGCGCCATCGAGCGCTATACGCTCCAAGCCGCCGGCGACGACCGTGACCGCATCCTTTGGACCGGACCCAAGGGGCCCTACCGCAGCACCCTGGTGGTCCGGGTCAGTTACGACGAAGGCCGCACTTTCCCTGTTGAACGGTTGATTGCCGACGGGCCGGCGGCCTATTCCGACCTGGCCATTCTCAAAGATAACACCGCGGGCGTATTATGGGAAAGCGATGATTACCGGCGGATTACTTTCACACGGCTGACGCGGGAATTCCTTGAGCCGAAATAACCGAAACGATGAACGCCAAAGGATAGATCATAAGTAACTATTCATCGAGGCTGATAATCGCTGGTGCACTTTGTCCATATGGAAGATTGCGAGCTGACTGTCCGGCGGCATCCGGATTGCAGGGGAGAGATTTGGAATGTTACCTCGCAGATGCCTGAACCCTGAACTCTGTGACCCGAATATTGTTCGGTATGCATAAGAAACAAAGCGGCACACACGCTCCGGCGAACGGACCTGATCGCAACCTGGTCTTCCTCTCCGTCAACGCCTCCTATGCCCACACCAATCTGGCGGCGTGGGTATTGCGCGCTTATGCGGACGGCGCCGGAGCCTTGAAGACTTTTCGCTGGCACGACGTCGAAGCCACCCGCAATGATTCGCTCTCCGCGGTGCTGATGCGGCTCGCGCGCCTGCGGCCCTCCGTCCTGGCCGCGACCTTCACCCTGTTCAACCGCGACTTCCTGCTGGCGCTCCTGGCCCGCTTCAAGGCGCTCTATCCCGCCTGCCGCGTCGCGGCCGGCGGACCCGAATTCCTTGGGGATAACCGGGGCTTCATTGAACGCTATCGTTTCGTTGATGCCGTGATACGTGGAGAAGGGGAGATTGCTTTCGCCGAGTGGCTGAAGCGGATTGACCGGCCGCGGGACTGGTCCCGGGTCGCGGGATTTTGCGGCCGGCTGAACGGCCGCTATGCGGATAACGGCATGGCCGAAACTGTTCGGCGGCTCGATGCTATCCCCTCGCCGTATGCCAGCCGGCTTGCCTCGTTCCGGAAGCCGTTCATCCTGCTGGAGACCTCGCGGGGCTGCGCCAACCGCTGCGCGTTCTGCACGAGCGCCGGCGTGCCTGTGCGCACCGCGTCCCTGGCGCGGGTGCGGAACGATTTGCGGGCGATCGCAGATCAAGGCGTCCCGGAGGTGCGCCTGGCGGACCGGACGTTCAACGACCGGCCCGCCCGCTGCCTGCCCCTGGTCCGGATGTTTCGCGACGAGTTCCCGTCCCTCCGCTTCCACCTCGAAATCGATCCGGCGCGAGTGACCCCCGCGCTCCTGCGGGAGCTGGCGGGGGCCGACCCCGGCCGGTTCCACGTCGAGGCCGGCGTGCAGTGCCTGAACCCGAAAGTCCTCCGCGCCGTGGGCCGCCAGGGAACCGCCGCCCGGGCGTGGGCGGGCGTCGAGCGGTTGTGCCGGCTGGGCAACCTGGATGTGCATGTTGACCTCATCGCCGGCCTGCCGGGCGCGACCCGCGCGGACTTGTTTCACGACTTCCTGAAGCTGGCGGCGCTGAACCCGGGCGAGATCCAGCTCGAAGCGCTAAAACTGCTTCCCGGCACGAAGTTGGACCGGGACCGCAAACGCTGGGGGATTGTGGCTTCGCCGGAACCGCCCTACGAGGTCCTGCAAACCGGGACCATGAGCGCCGAGGACATGGAGACTGCCCGGGGCCTGGGAAACGCGGCAGACTGGTTTTACAACGCGGTCGAATTGCGCCCGGTCGTCCTGCTGGCGGCCCGGAACCTGCCGCGTTTCTGGCATACGCTGGTCAAAGCCTGCGCCCGACAGGCCGGCTCTCCGTTCGCGCCCAGCCTGGAGAACCGGTTCCGGATGTTGAGCGGACTGTTTCACGGAAAGCCCGCTGCGCTGTTCCACGCCCTGGCCTACGCCTGGATGAAACAAGGCTTCAGCGCCCAGCACGGCATCTGCGCGGCCCGGCCCTGGAAGGGCGCCGTGCCCGCTGACGCCGATCTGCTGGAAGGCGAGGCCGGCGCCTTCAGCGCCCGGCGGTTCGCGGTTGATCTGGACCGGCCGACCCTCTTCTGCTACGGCCGGGAACGGCGGGCGGTGGCCATCTATCGTTTGCCGGGGTAGGGGGCTAGGTGTTCGCACCTCACCCACGCGAAACCGCTAAGAAAAGCAAGAAACGATGACCGGACAAAACCTTCGAATAATATCCCCACGAATTCAGAACAACCACGAAGGGGACAGAGACAACATTTTCCAAAACCCAGTAAAGTTCTGAAAGACGTGTTTGGAAAGGCCGCCCCCGCCGTGCGGCCTTTCATTATCATCCACAGGCTTCATTCGTGGTTGTCCTGAATTCGTGGGGGGATAGTCTTCACTGGGTTGCGGGCGGCGGTCCGCCTTGGTCAGTGGAAGCGACTTCAAGGTCGCGCTGGATCGCGATTGATCCCGGTTAGGCGCCGGCGCAGAGCAGCGCGCCGTGGCGTTGTCCGCGGATGTTTTCAGGCACGGAGCGGACCAGTTCCCACTGCGCCCGGCGGCAAGCCCGCCAGCGCTGTTCCTCTTCCGGGGTCATGTCCGCCGAGCCGCCCTTGGAATAGCGCTTGCCGATGGCCAAATGCAGGTCCAGTTGCTCCAACTGCAGGCGCGTGGCGCGCAGGTGGGCGTGCTCGGCGGCCAGATGCGGGGCGTGCTCCGGGTCCGCGCCGGTCCGGGCCACTTTCTCCAGCAGGAGATCCAAGGCCTTGAACTTGTCGCGGCAGGCGGCGGTCCGGGCGCGGTGGCCGGCGTAGGCGGGCGACGGCATTCCGACCCAGAACCCGCGCAGGTCGGACATCCAGTCGTCGGCGTAATCGCAGAATCCAAGGTAACCTGCCTGCGCCTCTTCCAGGGCGGCATAGTAGTCCGCCATGGCAGGCGCCGCGGAGCGCCCGAAGCGCTCCTCGGCAAAGCGGGCGATGGCGGTTTCGACATCGGCGGCCTGGCCCGACGCCAGGCGCGCGAAGACCGCCAGGTTCAGGCCGTGGGCCCAGAGCGAATGCGCGCCGAAAACGAGGGCCTGAACCTCGCGCACCCCGGCGGCGCGATAGGCGCGCAGGTCGCGGGCAATCACCCGCGGGATGGCGACGTTGCAATAATACCACAGGGTCGTGCAGCCGTAGTATTCGAAGACATCCACCCGCCCCTCGAAGACTTTTTGCGCGCGCTGCAGGCATTTCCAGTAGAAGCGGTTGCGCGGGCAGCGGTCGTCGTCAATGGCATGGGCGTAGCAGCGCTCGCGCGGCGCGAAGAGGGCATAGACATTCGGGGGCAGGAATCGACGTCCGCCGGGAAGCGTCGGGTGTTCGGGGAGCCCGGTGAGTGTGTCGTGGTACAGCAGGAATCCCAGTTCCACGCCCGGGCAGCGCGCGTCCAGGGCGCCGGCGGCCGCCGAAATGAGCGTGGCGTACTGGTCCGCCGGCGACCGTTTTTTGCAGGGGGGGCATTGGCACCACGAGCCGCCCAGGGTGTCGTCGGGCCACACCTGGATCAGGCTCGCGCCGGGATGGCGGTCGAGCAGTTTTGTCAGCTCGCCCACCGCCCGCCCGAGCATTTCAGGCTTGGCCGTGCAGAAGTTGCCCGTGGCCGTGGGTTTGCCGTCGGAACCGATGCGCCTCAGGTCGGGGCGTCGGGCGCTGAGCGCCGGCGGCAGCCAATGCGGAAAAGCGCTCCCCACATGCCCGCCGAGCGAAAACCCAGTGCCATGCGCCACGGCCTCCTCTTCCAGAAGCCGGCCGCCCGGATCGGCCAGTCCGCCGCATTCGCTGTGCAGGATGTTGAGCGTATTCAGCCCCAGGGTTTCTCCCCAATGAAACTGGTCAACCACCTCCCGGGCATACTCGCGGCTGTTGTAGTAGCCGTCGGGGAGGCCGGGGGGGAGGTTGCGACGTTCCAGGATGTCGTGGCCCAGCGAGGCTATAACCGCCCAACCCCGACGGGGTATCGTCATCGCGCTTTCGGTCATGAAATCATTCCCCATGAAGAAAGCCCCTTGTCTCGCTGCGCCGGCAAGAACTATATCGGCAGGCTCGCGTGAACGTCAAGCCTGGATCCGTTATTAGCCTGACGTATTCATGAAAACCAAGTTTCGACGCGGGCTCAAAGCGCCTTGCGCAAGGCCAGCCCTGAGCGCAGGCCTGTCTGCAGGCCGCCGTCGAAGCCCAAGGGGGGATTGATTCAGGGCTTTTCCTGAGATCAGTTTCGGTGCTTTCTTCTGTTGTTTTTATGCGGACCTGCTATACCTTAAGCGTTGTTGGTCCAACGAGGGCGAGGAGGCATTCATGCAGAATATTCCCGTGTTAGCGGTGTGCGAGCGCACCCTGGCGGAGGCTTATGAAAAGGCGCTGATTGCCCTGCGCGACCACGGCATCCGCTTCCAGACCCAGTACGACAAGCCCGGCGATCCCCCCAGCCTGGACTGCACCATGAATCTCACGGTGCGGGAGCCCCTGGCCGACCCCATGATCCACAAGGCCTTTCCCGGCGGCATCGAGGACCTGCGCGAATACGTGCTCGAGGTCCAGGGGATCAAGGACCACTGGGTCAAGAACATGAACGATCCCAAGGACACCCGCTGGGAATACACCTACCACGGGCGGCTGCAGAATTACGGCCAGTGGCGCGAACGGCGGGGGGAAAAATCCGTTCCGGCCGGCCCGTTCGCAGTGGACCAGATCGAGGGCGTGATCAGGAAACTCGTGGCTCAGCCCTTCACCCGCCAGGCCCAGATGATCACCTGGATGCCGAACCTCGACCTGGACTGCTACGATCCGCCCTGCCTGCAATCCCTCTGGTACCGCCTGCTGGAGGACGAACAGGGCGTCCGTTGGCTGAACTGCAACATGCGCTTCCGCAGCAACGATGCCTGGGGCGCGACCTTCATGAACATGTTTGGCTTCATCCACTTCAACAACGAAATCATCGCCGCCGAGGTGGCCCGGCGGTCCGGGCGGGAAGTGCGGCTGGGCCGCCTGAACTGGCAGGCCGATTCGTTCCACATCTACGGCAAGGATATCGAGAGCGCTAACCAGCGCCTGTTCCACCGGCTCCACACCACGAAGTTCGAGGACCGGGTCTTCGCCTTCCGCGATCCCGACATCCAGGAAATGTACCGGCAGGCCGAGCCCGGCATTCGAGAAAAAATCCGGCAGGAAGACGCCAAGCATCCGGGGTAAAAACCGGAGGCGGTCGCAGTGTTGGCGAGCCCCGCTTCAGCCCATGGCTTCCACGCCCGTGGTGAGGTCGGTGAGCTCCCGCGTGATGTTCCACTGGCGGGCCTTGTTGTAGTCTTGCATGAGCTGGCCGATGAGGTCGTCGGCGTTCTTGGTGGCTTGGTCCATCATGCTCATGCGGGTGCCCTGCTCGGCGGCTTCCGACTCCATCAGGATCTGGCGGATCCGGTTGGCCAATAGCCGCGGCAGCAGGTCGTCGAGCAGGGCGGGCAGTTCCGGCTCGGCCAGCGGGTCCCACGTCCGCGGGCCGCATGACCCGGCGAGCTGCCCGGCGTCCAGGGGCAGCAGGGGTTCCCGGACGACGCGGTTCTGCACCGCGGACTTGAACTCGGTGTAAATCGCGGTCACCCGGTCGCAGCGGTTTTCCCTGAACAGGTTGCCCAGTTGGTCGGCGAGATCAGCGGACCTGGCCTCGGCCTGGGGAAGGGTGCGCGCCACTGCGCACTTCAGTCCGGACGAACGAAAATGCTTGAAGGCGTCGTTGATCTTCCGCCCGACCAGCCAGAGGCCCAGGTCGGCGCGGGCGGTCTCCGGGGCCGCTGCCTGCTCACGGATGAAACCCTGGACGGCGCGGGTGACATTATGGTTGAAACTGCCGCACAGGCCCTTGTCGGAGGCCACGACCAGCAGCAGTTGACGGCGCAGCGGCCGTTGAGCGAGCAGCGGGTGCGGCGGGCCGTTGGCCTCCTGCCCGCCCAGCGCCCGGGCCGTGATCTCGCGGAGGCGGGCGGCGTAGGGCCGGGCGTTGAGCAAACGCGCCTGGGCGCGGCGGAACTTGACCGCCGCCACCATCTTCATCGCCCGTGTGATCTGCTGGGTCTTGCGGACGCTGCGGATGCGGAGCTTGATGTCGCGCAGGTTCATGGGACTTCGGCTGCAAAGTTATCCGGTTCACGGTTCAGCGGTTATCATTTCTTTGAAGTCACCCGCCCCCAACCCTGCTTCGCCCAAGGGGTCAAGACGAACAGGCCCCTCCAAGGAGGGGAGTCAGATTCATTCCCCTCCGCCGGAAGGGATCCCGCCGTTGCGGATCCGCTTAGCGCGTTAGGGATAACGCGCTCCACCTTGCCGTTCAGACGGTGGAGCGGCTTGTCCTCAAGACGCTTTGTTTTCCGAACCCCGCTTTCGAAGAAATCCTATGTGTACCTGCGCTTTGGTCAGGCAATGTTCCGCGGGATGCATGGCGCTGTGTTCATCACTGGCCGGCCGTGAATTGGGCCTTAAAGGCCTGGATGGCATCCCGGATCTCCTGCTCCAACGCGCTGTCGAGTGCCTTTTTCTCCCGCAGGCGGCGCAGGGTATCCGCGGCGTGTTCGTCCAGGTGTCGGAACAGGCCGGCCTCGAAGGGGCGCACCCGGTCCAGGGGCAGGTCGTCCAGGTAGCCGTTCATCCCGGCGAAAAGGATGACGACCTGCTTTTCGACGGCCAGCGGGTGGTACTGGTCCTGCTTGAGGATTTCCAGGAGGTGCTCGCCGCGGACCAGCTGGGCCTGGGTGGCCTTGTCGAGGTCGGTGCTGAACTGGGAAAAGGCTGCCTGTTCGCGGTATTGGGCCAGGTCCAGGCGGAAGCGGCCGGCGACCTGCTTCATGGCCTTGGTCTGGGCCTTGCCGCCGACGCGGGAGACCGAGAGCCCCGAGTTGACCGCCGGGCGCACACCGGAATAGAACAGGCCGGTTTCCAGGTAGATCTGGCCGTCGGTGATCGAGATCACGTTGGTCGGGATGTAGGCCGAGAAATCGCCGGCCTGGGTTTCGATGATCGGCAGGGCCGTCAGGCTGCCGCCGCCCTTGGCGTCCGAGTACTTGGCCGCGCGCTCCAGCAGGCGGGAGTGCAGGTAGAACACGTCGCCGGGATAGGCCTCGCGTCCCGGCGGGCGGCGCAGCAGCAGGGAGAGCTGCCGGTAGGCCACGGCGTGCTTGGAGAGATCGTCGTAGACGATCAGGACGTGGCTGCCGTTGTCGCAGAATTCCTCGGCCATGGCGCAGCCGCTGTAGGGGGCGATGTATTGCAGGGAGGCCGGGTCGGAAGCCGCGGCGTTCAGGACGGTGGTGTATTCCATGGCGCCGTTGTCCTCCAGCGCCTGGATCACCCGGGCGACGGTGGAGTTCTTCTG
>CAZVVD010000123.1:0-10463 GCA_964630555.1 uncultured Verrucomicrobiota bacterium
GTGGGAACCCTCGCGGATCGTCGCGCGGGCAATGGCGCTTGCGGCCGGGGGCGGGCGCGCCGAGCCGAAGCGACCTGGCGCAGGCTGGAGCGAGCGAAGGGATTTGAACCCTCGACATCCACCTTGGCAAGGTGGAGCTCTACCACTGAGCTACGCTCGCTTGCGAAAGCAGGTTGAGGATTGCACAACGGGTCCGGGACCGCAAGGAAAAATTTCCAACCATGATTGGGCTGCCAGAAGAAGGGGTCGCGGCGTCCTCGGATATCGCCGGGCGGGTGCGTGAATTTTTCCGGCCCGGGGGCGGGCTTGAACGCGCCTCCGCGGGCGAGGCCTTTGCCTTCGAGCTCCGGCCCCAGCAGGCCGCCATGGCGGCGGCTGTGGCCGACGCCATCCTGACGCCGGCGCACCTGGCGGTGGAAGCCGGGACCGGCGTGGGCAAAACCTTCGCCTACCTGGCCCCGCTCATTCTCCTGGCCAAGGCGCGCGCCCGGCCCGTGGCGGTTTCCACCCAGACGATCAATCTCCAGGAGCAGATCGTCAGCCGGGATATTCCTTTCCTGCGTCGGAGCCTGGGGGTGGATTTCACAGCCGCCCTGTGCAAGGGGCGCCAGAATTATCTCTGCCTGCGGCGCCTGGCCCGCGCCCGCCTGATGGGCGGCGATTTGTTTTACAGGGGCCAGGAACGCGAGCTGGACCACATCCGGCGCTGGGCGGAAACCACCGAGGACGGGAGCCTCTCGGACTGGGGACAGGGGGGCAGCGCTGCAGAGAAGAGAACCGCCGAGCCGCAGGGGGAAGAGCGGCGGAGGGAAGAGGCTCAGAGGTCAGAGGTCAGTGGCCAGAGGTCAGAGGTCAGCAAGCAGCAAGCGGCAATCGGCAATCCGCAATTCCCCGTGCCTTCCCCCGAAGTCTGGCGGCAGGTCTGCTCGGAGCACGACAACTGTCTGGGGCGTCAGTGCCCGCACGGCGGGCGCTGCTTTCTGCTGCGCGCCCGCCGCCAGGCGTTCAACGCCGAGCTGCTGATCCTGAACCACCACCTGTTTTTTTCGGACCTGGCGCTTCGCCGCGACGGCGGAGGGCTGTTGCCGGACTTCAATACCCTGGTCCTCGACGAGGCCCATTGCCTGGAGGACACCGCCGGCGAACACCTGGGATTGCGCCTTTCGCAGGCCGGCGTCGAGCACTGGCTCCGGCGGCTGTACACGCCGGAGTCCGGCAAGGGCCTGCTGGCGGCGCTGCAGGAAGGCGAACTGGCGCAGGCCGTGGCCGGACTCTGGGACAGCGCCGCGCAGTTTTTCACGGAAATCAACCGCTGGGCGAAGCTGGAAGGCAAGACCAGCTGGCGCGTGGTGGAGGCGCCCCTGGCGATCCCCGAGCCGCTCTCCGCGCGCCTGGCGGCGGTCCTGCAGGCCCTCGAGCGGCGGCTCAAGGCCCTGGAGGACGCCGATCTCCAAACCGAGCTGACCGCTATCCTGCGCCGCGGCCAGGCCATGCGCGACAGCCTGGACCTCTTCCTCCACCGCACGGAGGAAAACCAGGTCTACTGGGTCGAACAGGAAGGCTTGCGGCGGCGGCAGCTGGCGCTCTACTCGGCCCCGGTCGAGGTCGGCCCGATGCTCGAGTCGCTTTTGTTCGGGCAATATGCGTCGGTCATTCTGACCTCGGCCACCCTGGCGGTGGGGGGGAGCCGGAAAGCGGGGGATCCTGGAAGGCTGGACCAATGGAACGAGGGGGATTCCGGAGCCGGCGTTTCGGAATCGCAGGCGCAGTCCGACCCCCGCAGCGTTACCGCGCCTGATCAGGATGGCGTCGGCCTGCCATCCCCCGGGATTCCAGCATGCCGGCATTCCATGGTTCCGTCTTCGCAGGGCGCCTCTCCGCTCGCCTATTTCCGGAAGCGGGTGGGGGCGGGGTCCTGCCGCGAGCAGGTGCTGGGATCGCCTTTCAATTACAGCCGCCAGATGCGGGTGTTCGTGGTCGGCGATATGCCGGATCCCTCCCGGGAGGCCGCGTTCGCAGCGGCCGCGGCCAGGGCCATCCCGTTTTTCGTCCGCAAGTCCCGCGGTCGGGCCTTCGTGCTGTTCACCAGCGGCGAGCTGATGCGGACGGTGGCGCGGGACCTGGCGCCGTGGTTTGAGGCCGAGGGCATCCTGCTCCTGGTGCAGGGCGCCGGCCTGCCCCGGCACGCCCTGCTGAACCATTTCCGCCGGGCCAACGAGCCGGCCGAAACGCCGGACCCGCCGGAAGGTCGGGAGAGCGCCCCATCTCAATCCGAAATCGGCAATCCGCAATCAAAAATCAGAAAGGCCGCCGTCCTGTTCGGGCTGGCCAGTTTCTGGATGGGCGTGGACGTCCGCGGCGACGCCTTGAGCAGCGTGATCATTGTGCGCCTGCCCTTTGGCGTGCCGGATGAACCCCTGGCCCGGGCGCGGATGGATCGCATCCGGGAGCGGGGCGGCGACCCGTTCCGGGACTATTCGCTCCCGGAGGCCATCCTGCGCTTCCGCCAAGGCGTCGGCCGGCTGATCCGCTCCTCCACCGACGAGGGCACGATCGTGATCCTCGACCCGCGGGTGCTCAGCCGGGGGTACGGGCGTCACTTCCTGAACGCGCTCCCCGAATGCCCGTTCGAGGTGGTGGCGGCGCTTGAGTCGGACGGCCGGACCCCGCCGTTTGGAGACTAGGCGCGGCGGATTGCGGCCGGGTGGAATGCTGCTGGACTTTTTTCTTGCCGGGCCAGGGGCTGCGGGGTAAGCTGCGAATTTTTCAGGGAAAGGAAGTGACGCATGGACATTGCGCCTGAGGGAAGCCAGGGCCCCGCGCCGGTAGCGGGGGGGACGGCCGGACACGAGGGCTTGGCGTTTGTGCGGCGCAATATCCAGGCTGTCGCCATTGCCGCCGGGCTGGCGGTGTTGGCGGCGGTGCTGGTGGCGGCCTATTTCATGCAGCAGCGGCGCAGCGCGGAAACCGCCTCCCAGATGCTGGCGGTGGCCGATACCCCCAAACAATTGGAGGAGCTGCTGGCCCAGTACCCGTCGTCCTCGGCGGCGCCGATCGCCATGCTGGATTTGGCGTCGCGTGAATTTGCCGCCGGCGCGTTTGACCAGGCGGCCATTCGCTACATCCATTTTTTGCAGCAGTATCCCCGCCATTCCATGGCGGCGGCGGCGGAGCTGGGCAAGGTTCTGTGTTTCGAGGCCCGCGGCGAGGCCGACCAGGCCCTGGCGGGCTTCGAGAGCTTCATCGCCGCACGCCCGGGACACTTTCTGCTGCCTCAGGCGCTGATGGGCAAGGCCCGCTGCCTCCTGCTGGCCGGCCGGGTCGACGCGGCCCGCGCCATCTACGAGGAGTTCATCGCCGCCAACCCCGAGAGCGACTGGAAGCCCCAGATGGAGATGGCCCTGGGGTTCCTGGAACGCAGCCAACGGGCGGCCGCTTCGCCCGCGGCGTCCGCATCCCCTGCCGGGGTTGCCGGAACATCCGCGGTTGCAGCCGAATGAAGGCGGCGCCGCGAGACCGGCGTTTGGCGGGAAACGCGCCCCGGCCGCTTTCCGCCGCCCCCTCCATCGGCTTCATCAGCCTGGGTTGCGCCAAGAACCGGGTGGATTCCGAGATCATGGCCGCCCGCCTGCTGGCGGCCGGGTTCCGCCTGGCGCCGGCGCCGGAACGGGCCGGGATCGTGGTGGTCAACACCTGCGCCTTCATCCGCGACGCAAAAACGGAATCGCTGGACGCGATTTTCGAGGCCTGTTCCTGGAAGCGGAAGGGCGCCTGCCAGGCCGTGCTGGTCGCCGGGTGCCTGCCCCAGCGCTACCGGCTTGAACTGCCCCCGGCGATGCCGGAGGTGGACGCCTGGATCGGGCTGGACGCCATTGACCGGGTGGCTGCGGTCGTGCGCCGGCTGACGTCTGGCGGCAAGGCGGTGGTCAACATCGGCGCGGCCGCCCGCCGGGTCATCGAACCGCCGCCGGACCGGCCGCTGTTCACCGGCGCGCCCTTCGCCTATCTCAAGATCGCCGAGGGCTGCCGCCACCATTGCCGTTTCTGCGTAATCCCGCGCATCCGCGGGCGCCTCCGTTCGCGTTCGACGCGGAGCATCGTGGCCGAGGCCGCCGGCCTGCTGGAGCGGGGTGTGAAGGAGCTCAACCTGATTGCCCAGGATGTGACCTCCTACGGCCGCGACCGGGAGGACGGCGCCGGCCTGCCGGGTTTGCTGCGGGCGCTGGGAGCGCTGGGCGGCCGATTCTGGATCCGCCTGCTCTACGCGCATCCCGCCCTGGTCACCGCCGAGCTGCTGGAGACCATGGGCGCGGTGCCCCAGGTTTGCCGTTATCTCGATATCCCGATCCAGCACAGCCACCCGGCCGTGCTGGCCGCCATGGGCCGCCCGGCGGTTCCCGGAGGACTGGCGCGTCTCCTGCAACGCATCCGCCGGATTCTGCCGGACGTCGTGCTGCGCACGACCTGCCTGGTCGGGTTTCCGGGAGAAACCCGCGCCCAGTTCCGGCATTTGCTGGCGTTCGCCGCCGCCGCCCGTTTTGAGCACCTGGGTGTGTTCGCCTATTCGCGGGAGGAGGGGACGCCGGCGGCCGCGTTGCCCGGGCAGGTGCCGGCCGGCCTGGCGCGCGACCGGCGCGACCGCCTGATGCGGCTCCAGCAGGCCATCGCCTTCCGCCGCGCCGCTGCGCGCGTCGGAGCCGCCGATGAAATATTGATTGAAAGACCCGGCGCGAGCCAGCACAATGCCTGGAGCGGCCGTTCCCGCTCGGAGGCGCCCGAGGCGGACGGGTCGGTCTTTGTGCGCGGTCCGCCGGGGCTTGCGCCCGGCAGGTTTGTGACGGCCCGTTATGTGTCCGCCGCCGGCTACGATCTGCGCGCGGTTGTGGAAGGCTCGTTGCGACAAGGAGTCCCGGTCCGGACGTGCCGGGGCGAGGCGTTATGAATCCCGCCAACATCCTGACCGTATCCCGCCTGGCGGCGGGATTGCTCCTGCCCCTGTGCCTGACCGGGGCGATGCCCTTCGGTAAAACGGCCGGCCTGGTCGTGTTCCTGGCGGCGGCCTTGACCGACTACTGGGACGGGCGCCTGGCGCGCAGCCGGGGCCAGGTTACCGTTTTCGGCCAGCTCATGGATCCGCTGGCCGACAAGGTCCTGATGGGCTCGGCGTTCATCTGTTTTGTCGCCCTGGACCAGATCGTGCCCGCCTGGATTGTCGTGATCATCATTGCGCGTGAATTCATGGTCACCGGTCTGCGCCTGCTGGGGGCCAGCCAGGGCAAAATCCTTGCCGCCGGACGCTGGGGCAAGCACAAGACGGCCTGGCAGATCGTGGTGATCGCCGCGATCATGGCGGGCTTGGCTGCGCGGGAGGACGTGTTGCCCCTCGTGCTCGCCGCCCAAGACCAGGAGGCCTTCCTATCGCAGACCTATACGCCGTTGTTCCGGGATTTCACCCTGGGCCTTGCCGGGCTGGCGGCCATTCTGACCGTGGTTTCAGGAAGCGTGTATTTCTGGCGTTGCCGGGATTGGGTATTGCGCCATGCAAGCTAGCCCCGAATGGGACATCAAGCCGCGCGCCGAGAGCTGCGTCCGCTGCCAGGGAGCGTTTGCGGACCAGCAGGACTATGTCTCCCGGCTCACCCTCGAGGCCGAGGGCTATGTGCGCCGGGATTATTGCCGCCCCTGCTGGGAGCAGGAAACCGCCGTTGCCGGCGCGCCAACAGCGCCTTCCCCGGCGCCGCCGGACACGCCCCCGGCCGCCGTGTCCGCGGTCAGCATCTGGCAGGGGGTCTTTCATGCCCCACCGCCGCCGGCCCCGGAACCCCTGCAGAAGGAAACGGCGGAATCCCTGTTCCGCAATCTCATGGCCCGGGATGCGCCGGGCTACAAGAACGTGATTTTCATCCTGGCCGTGATGCTCGAACGGCGGCGGCTGTTGGTGGAACGCGATGTCCAGGCGCGCGACGACGGCTCGTGTGTGCGCGTCTACGAGCACCGCCGGACAGGGGAAACGATCCTGGTGACCGATCCCAACCTCGACCTTCGCCAGCTGGGCCAGGTGCAGGCGGAAGTGGTCGCCATGCTGGGCGGCCCGGCGCCGGAGACTCCGCCGGCGGCGGGAACCGCGCCGGAGGGTGGGGCGGACGAGCCCCCCCGGGGATGACGGCCGGGACCGGGGGTTCACACCCCGGCGGTGTCCGGACGCCGGTCCCGGAGAGGCGGGGACGTGATGCTGGACTGGAAAATCACGGGTGGCCAAGTCATCGACGGCACGGGCCGGCCGGCCTTCGCCGCCGACGTGGGGGTGACCGGGGACCGCATCGCCACCCTGGGCGACCTGTCCGGGGTCGAGTCGGTCTTGACCTTTTCCGGCGCCGGGCGGTTCGTGTGCCCCGGCTTCATCGATGTCCATTCCCACTCTGACGCCTACCTGCTGATCGAGCCCGCGGCGCCCAGCAAAATTTGCCAGGGGGTGACAACCGAGATCATCGGCAACTGCGGCGCCTCGGCGGCGCCGTTGGCCGATCGCGGACACCTGCCGGCGGACTGGCAGGCGCAGACCTATCCCGCGGCCTGGCGGAGCATGGCCGAGTATCTCGGGTTGCTGGAAGCGGCCCGGCCGGCGCCGAATGTCGCCGCCTTGGTTGGACACGGCCGGCTGCGCAGCTGGGTGCTGGGCTATGCCCCGCGGGCGGCGTCCGCGGACGAACTGAGGGCCATGGGCCGCCTGCTGGAGGAAAGCCTCGAGGCCGGCGCGATCGGGTTGAGCAGCGGATTGATCTATGCGCCGGGGAAATGGGCCGCGCCGGGGGAAATCGAAACCCTGGCCGGGGTTGTCGCCCGTCACGGCGGGCTCTACGCCTCGCATCTGCGCAGCGAGGGCGCCGGCCTGCTGGAAGCCATCGGGGAGACGCTGGCGGTCGGGCGGGCCACCGGCGTGCGCGTGCAACTTTCGCACCTGAAAACCAGCGGACGCGAGCACTGGCCGCTGCTGGATGCCGCCCTCGACCGGGTGCGCCGGGCGCGGGCGGAGGGCGTGGCCGCCGCCGCCGACCGCTATCCCTACATTGCTTCCTGCACCGACTTGGACGTCGTCCTGCCGGACTGGGCCACCCACGGCGGGCGGGAGGCGATCCTGCGGCGCTTGCGCGACCCCGGGGACCGCGAGCGCATTCGGAGGGAACTCTTCCGCGCCGGCCGCTCGCCGGACGATATCGTGCTGGGCACCACCGCCCGTGAGGAGCTCCGCGGCCGGCCCCTGGTGGAGGCCGCCCGCAGCCTGGGCCTGGCGCCGGAAGACGCCGTGCTGTTCCTGTTGGAATCGGATGCCTTGGCGACCAGCGCTTTTTTCTTGGGTATGAGCGAGCCCAACCTGTGGCGAATCCTGGCAGAACCCTGGGTCATGCTCGGCTCGGACGCCTCCCTGCGTTCGCCCGATGGCCCGCTGGGACGCGATTTTCCCCATCCGCGGGCCTACGGCACTTTCCCCCGTTTCCTGCGGGCCGCGCTCGACGGCCGGACCGTGCCGCTGCCGGAGGCCGTGCGCAAGATGACCTCGCTGGCGGCAGAGCATTTCGGCCTGCGGGAACGGGGGGTGTTGGCGTCCGGCCGGCCGGCCGATATCGTGGTCTTCGATCCCGCCACCGTCACCGACCGGGCGACGTTTAAAAATCCCCACCAGGCGGCCAAGGGCATTGAATGGGTCATGGTCAACGGGGTCGTCACCCTGACGCCGGCCGGCCTGACCGGCCGGCGCGGCGGCCGGGTGTTGCGTCCGTGACCTGTGCTTTGGTCGGAGATTGACACAGCGTCGGCTGACGGCTATATGCGACTTGTTGCGCCGGCATGCCGGTCAGACGGGGAAGGCGGGATGCCTTGGGGCATTCGCGGCGATTCCGCGTCCGTGCCGTCGCCCGCAAAGAGAAGGGGGGCTCTGATATGCGCCGCATGTGGACACATGTTTTGACGGGGGCTGTCGTCGCCGTGTTTGCCTCGCTGGCGTTCGCCGAAGACGCGGCGCCGGCGACGGCCGCAGCGAAACCGGCGGCCCAGCCGGCTCACAGGTCCGTGTTCCAGAAAATGGACCGGAACCGGGACGGCAAGGTGACAACCGAGGAGCACCAGGTTCGCCTGAAGGAATGGCTCAAGGAACTGGACAAGAACGGCGACGGGAAACTGACTCCGGACGAGTATGTCGGCATTCGCTTCGCGGAAACCGACGTCAACCGGGACGGCTCGATCACTCTCGATGATTTCATCGTGTTCTTCATCGGCAAGGACGCCCTGTCCCAGGCTGAAAAAACCGCATTGTCCGAGACGTTATATTCCAAAGACGCCCAGGCGATCACCGGGGTGGAGGTTGTCGCCTTCCGCAAAAGCGTGTTCAAGGCCATGAACGCAAGCGGCAGCGGCAAGGTGACCCCGGAGGAGCTGAATGCCTACACCGCCAGGGAATTCGAGTTCCTCGACAAGGACAAGGACGGGCTGGTCACGGAAGAGGAAATCCTGGCCGTGGCCGTCATGCCGGTCTTTGCCGCGCCGGCGGCGCCTGAGAAGAAATAAGCGCGCACGGATGCAGGCCGCGCGACGGGCCGGGCTTGGACAAGCCCGGCCCGTTTTTTTCGCGCGGCGGCCGTTCCCGGGGCCGGCGGGTCAACGCACCGCGATTCCGGCCTCGCGTTCCTGCGCATAACCCAGCTTGATGCGCAGGATGCGGAAGATGTCCTGTTCCACCGCGTAGAGATAGCGCTTGGACAGCGCCGTGGCGGTGGGGAAGCGCAGGGGGATGTTCGGCTCCTTCAGCCGTCCGCCGGGTCCGGAATCCAGGTTGCCGTAGCGCCCGATGCGCAGGAGCTCGTTGCCGGCGGTGTCGATCATCCGGATCGTGTTGCGGTGGGCGGCGGGCACGTAGGTGCGCCCGAAATCGTCGGCGCAGAACCGCAGGTTAAAGCAGATGCATCCGTCGTGCCCTTTGGTATAGCGGCCACCGACCGGGGCCGCACCCAGGAACTCCCATTCCACCCCGTCCAGCCAGAAAGGATAGACCCCTTCCCGACCGGTTCCGCAACCGATGTCCGTGGACTGCCAGTGGGTGGCGGGGGTTGTGGGCTGGGGCTTAAAGGGGTAGCCCCAGTCCGGGTAAAGGTCCATGGTTGTGCCGTTCGCGTTGGTAATGATCGAGGCCCAGAACTGCTTGTATTCGCCCTGGGCTGCCCGCCACAGCAGGCCGCCGCCCTTGGGGCTGAACTTGTAGACCGCCCCGACCTGGCGGATAAGGGGGTTCTGCACGAACTTGCGGTAGCCGGCGTAAATCATCTTGCCGGAGCGCAGGATCTCCCATTCGGCGTCGCTGATCTTGTAGTCCGGGGCCCAGGCGGGCATGTGCGGGGCGATGTCGTCCTCGTAGAACTGCCCCAGCTTGCGGCCCAGGTTGTCGCAGACGTAGATATTGCCCTTGATATCCGCCACCGGCGAGCAGGCCCCGCCGGAAAGCTCGTAGACCACCCGCTTGCCGAGCAGCTTGCCGTCCGGACTGTAGCGGTCAATGGCCACGTGGTGGTCCGGGCCTTCCATCCCCGCCCGCGCCCCGCCGGAGTGGGTCCACTGGTAATAACGGGCCACGTAGACGTCGCCGTTGGGCGCCACGGAGAACCCGCGCTCGCCGGCCCGGGTCATGGAGGGCGGGGTCAGCTCCCATTTGGCGACCGGAGCCGCCTTGGCATTGGTGGCCCAGGATTCGGGATAGACCGTGATCCCCTCGTGGTCAAACCCGTAGCGCGTCACCCAGCAGCCGTCTCGTCGTGCGACAATTTCCTTCGCGCTGGAGGCGTTTCCCAGGAACCGGCCGCTGTTGCCGTCGAACCAGCAATTCCCTCCCGCGCAGAGGATGTCGGATTCCCAGCCTGCGGCGATCCGGTAAGCCGGACGCGGGGCGCCCTTGCCGATCAGGACTTCGGGTTCGCCGAACTTGTCGCCCAGGTCCATCACTCGCGCCAGGGACTGGGCGGTGCCGCTGCCGGAGCCGTGGGCGATGTTCACGTCGCCGGCCCAGACCAGCCACAGGCAGGGCTTGGCGCCGGAATCGTCCAGGGCCATGGTCCACCAGTAGCTCCAGAATCCCGGTGCCGGGGTCGTGTTGCCTTGGGTCTTCGGCCAGATTCCCTTGAGAAGGGTATGGGCCGCGACCTTGGGCTTGTCCCCGGCCGTGTACTTCGTTAGGGTCACGGCGCTGAGATGGGTGATGGTTTTTTCCGCGCCATGGGGGTTGGCGACGAAGTTCGTTCCAGCCATTCCCAGCACATAACGCTCGCCCGTCTTGCGGTTGACGCGCACCTCGTAGGGATTGTCATGCGGGATCTGCCATAGGAATTTGCCGGCGCGGTCGAAGACCTGGATGCGGTTGTTGCGCCGGTCGCAGACCCAGAGGTGCTTGTCCTTGTCGAAGGCGATGCCCTGGGGATCGA
>CAZVVD010000124.1:0-10378 GCA_964630555.1 uncultured Verrucomicrobiota bacterium
AATGGCGAGGATTAAACACGGCCGGAACGGGTTTGACAAGAACCATCCTTCCCGAGGCGTCCCCCGCGGCCCAGGGGCAGAGAAATAAGGTTTGACACGCCCTCGCGGCCGGGTATTCTAGGCTGCCTTTTTGACGGAAAAAAGCCCGGCGCCCGGCGCCCGGCCAAGGGGGAGTTGTCCATGAAGGCATACGCGGCCATCGAGACGGGCGGCAAGCAGTACCGGGTATCGCCGGGCGACGTGTTGCGGGTGGAACGGCTGGCGGCCGCCGCCGGCGAAACCGTGACCCTGAAGCCGGTGCTGGCGCTCTGCAAGGGCGCGGAACTCAAGGTCGGCGCCCCCCACCTGGCCGACGCCAAGGTCAGCGCCACCGTCCTGCGCCACCTGCGCGGCCCGAAAGTGGTCTCCTACAAGCAAAAACGGCGCAAGGGCTATTCGCGCAAGAAGGGCCACCGCCAGGAACTGACCGAAATCAAAATCGAGGGGATTGAGTAACCATGGCGACCAAGGGCGGCAGAGCGGGATGCAACGCGCGCGACAGCCACGGCCAACGGCTGGGCGTGAAATGCTATGATGGCGAGACGGTCACGGCCGGGAATATCCTCGTGCGCCAGCGCGGCACGCGGTTGATGCCCGGACGCAACGTCAAGCGGGCCCGCGACGACAGCCTCTTCGCGCTCAAGGCCGGCGTCGTGCGCTTTGAACGGCGCGGCAAATACGTCCGGGTCGACGCGCCAACCCCGGCCCCGGCCGCGGCGCCGGCCACCCCGTGAAAAGCCACAGGTTTGTCGAAACCGCCCGGGCGGTCTTCAGCGGCGGCCGGGGCGGCGACGGCTGCCGCAGTTTCCGACGCGAAGCCGGCGTGCCCCGCGGCGGACCCGATGGCGGCGATGGCGGACGCGGCGGGCACGTGATCCTGCGCACCGACCGCAACACCGATTCCCTCATCACCCTCTACTACAATCCCCGCCAGCGCGCCGGGCATGGCGTGCCCGGCAGGGGCCAACGCATGGCGGGCCGCAATGGCCGGGATATCATCATCGCCGTGCCCTGCGGCACCGAAGTCCTGGACGAAGCCACCGGGGAGCGGCTGGCCGACCTGGTATCCCACGGGCAGGAAACGGTCATCGCCCGCGGCGGGCGCGGCGGACTGGGCAACTGCCACTTCACCACCTCCACCCACCAGGCCCCCACCGAGTATACCGAGGGCGAACCCGGCGAAGAACGCGCGGCCAGGCTGGTGCTGAAAATCATCGCCGACGCCGGCCTGGTCGGGTTTCCCAACGCCGGGAAATCCACCTTGCTGAGCGTCATCAGCCACGCCCGGCCAAAAATCGCGTCCTACCCCTTCACCACCCTGCATCCCGTCGTCGGGACCGTGCGCCGCGCGCCGCACACGGACCTCACGGTCGTGGACATCCCCGGGCTGATCCAGGGCGCGCACCACGGGGCCGGGCTGGGCCACGCTTTCCTGCGGCACGTCGAGCGCACCCGCCTGCTGGTCCTGGTGTTGGACATGGCCGGGGCCGACGGCCGCCACCCCGCCGACGATTACGCCGTGCTCCTCGACGAGCTCCAGCGCCACAACCCGGAACTCGCCCGGCGCCCCGCCCTGCTCGTGGCCAACAAGATGGACCTGCCGGAGGCCGGGGGCCTGCTGCGGGAGTTCATTAAGCGCACGAAGCAGCGTCCCCTGGAAATCTCCGCCAGGAACCGGGAAGGCCTGGACGCCCTGATCGCGGCGCTTTTTTCCGCGCTGGCGCCGACGGCGGCCTTGACCTGAAACCGGCGATGTGAGTGCAAGCGGCACCCCGCCGCTTCCACTGTGACGATCGTTCCAAAACGGGTTGACGCCCGCAACCCAAGGGAGGGGCGGGTCCCGACTCTCAGGAGGTCGGGATGTCCGTCGCGGATCCCGCAGGCGGGACCCTCCCTAAAACCTGCACGCCACAGCGTGTAGGTTTACGGAAAGGGGCTACCCCGGCTCGCCGGACAGGAACGAGGTCAGGGGGCTGGTGGGAACGGCCGCGTCGGTCTTCGCCATCAGCCCGGCGCGCCGGGCGGCGCGCCCGGCCTCGACCGCCCTGGCAAAGGCGGCCGCCATGGCCGGGGGATCGTCCGCCGCGGCGATGGCGCTGTTGACCAGCACGGCGTCGCAGCCCATTTCCATGGCCCGGGCCGCCTCCGAGGGCGCGCGCAGGCCGGCGTCCACGATCACCGGCACGCGGGCGTCGCGGATGACGAGCTTGAGCATCTCCTCAGTGGCCAGGCCGCGCCCGGACCCGATCGGCGCGCCCAGGGGCATGACGGCCGCGCAGCCGGCGTCCTCCAACCGCCGGGCCAGCACCGGGTCGGCCGGGATGTAGGGCATGACCACGAAGCCTTCCCCGGCCAGCACCCGGGCGGCTTCGTAGGTTTCGATCGGGTCCGGCAGGAGGTGGTGCGGGTTGGGATGAATCTCGACCTTGACGAAGGGGCTGCCGGTGAGCTCGCGGGCCAGGTGGGCGGCCTTGATGGCTTCCCGGGCATCGACGGCGCCGGAGGTGTTCGGCATCAGCGTCAGCCCCGGAATGCTTCGCAGCGGACCGGCCAGGTCGTCCTCCGGAAGCTCCCGGTTGAAACGGCGCAGGGCCACCGTCACCAGCTGGGCGCCGGCGGCTTCGACGGCGGCCAGCATGGTCCGGGGATCCGAATACTTTCCGGTGCCCAGGAGCAGACGGGAGGTGAACCGATGCGTCCCCAGTTTAAGGGTGTCCATGCCTCAGCCTGTCCCCACCGCCCGCGGTCAACCGCCGGCGGCCAGGGTCAGGAGTTCAACCCGGTCGCCCTCCTTGAGCACCACGTAGGGAATCCGCTTGGGCGAAAGGACATCGTCGTTCAGCACGACGGCCACCCGGTCGGGGGCGGCGCCCTCCTTGCGCAGCAGATCCTCCACCGAGCAGTCCCGGTCGCATTCGCGCGGTTTTCCGTTCACGGTGATTTTCATGATGCCACCCAGTACTTGCCGTGGATGCCCCCCGCATGGGGGAACCTGAGTGGAATACTAGGACAGGACGGAGCGCGTGTCAAGCCGGAGCTGCGGACAGCCCGGCGGCTCAATAGGCATAGCGGCTGCCGCCGATGAACTCCCGCAGGAGCGAGCCGGGAGGCACGCAGGCTTCGTCAGCCGAATCCGCCAGCGGCAGGAGAAAGTCGTGGATCCGCTTGGCCCGGATGTAGGCATCCTGCCGGGAGGGGTCGTCGCGGTACCTCCGCATGGCCTCGGGGAAAAACTTGAACACCCGGCGCTTCAGGATCGGGATTTCGTAAGGCAAGGCCGTGTTGACCTTGAAGTCCGTGGCCTTGATGAAGGGGATGATGTTTTGCAACTCGCTGCGGCGGACGTAATGCCAATGCGTCAGGGTTTCCGCCGGCTGGGAGTTGCGGTGCCAGCTGTCGCGGATCATGCGGCGCATGAGACGGTTGTCCGCCCAGCGCAGGAACTGGCCGTCCGCCGACCGGAGCTGGCCGAGGGTCTCCACGAAAACCTTGAACTTGCGCGGGGCCTCGATCCGGCAGGTCATGCCGTCGTAGAGCCCGTGGAGGCTGTCCACCAGGAGGAGCTGGCCCGGCTCCAGGCGCAGCTCGTGCACGTCGAGCGCGCGCTTGCCGGTCTTGAAATCGTAGTGTGGGGTCCGGATGGTTTCGCCGGCGAGCAGGCGGACGAGGTGCTCGTTGATCAGCTCCATGTCCAGCGAGGCCGGCGCCTCGTAATCGTAATCGCCGAACTCGTCGCGGGGGTGGCGCTCGAGGTCGAAGAAATAGTTGTCCATGCCCAGGGCCTGGAAGCGGATCCCCGCCCGCTCCAGGCGCTCGCTGAGCTTGAGGGTCGTGGTGGTCTTGCCGGAGGAGGAGGGTCCGGCCACGATGACCATCCGCACCTCTCCCCGCCGTTCGAGAATCTGCGCGGCGCACTGGCCGATCTCGTCCTCGTAGCGCCGGTCGCACTCGCGGACCAGCCCGGGGAACCGGCCTTGCGCCAGACAGGCGTTGAGGTCGTCCAGGGTGTGGCAGGCGTGATCGATGTTCCAGCAGAGGACCTCGTAGATCTTCTTGTAGGGAATGTTGTCGGTGACCTCGAACGCCTCGGCCCGGGCGGCGCGGGCCTGGGCGCGCCGGCTGCGGTAGATGATGTAGGCGCGGGCGGTCCGGGCCTGGCCCTTTTCCATCAGGGTCTGCTCGACGATGTCCTGGATTTCCTCCACGCTCGGCGTGGCCCCGGCCCCGTAGTTCTTCAAGAGCGCGGTCTCGACGTCCCGGGCCAGGGACTCCGCCAGGGGCCGGTCCCCTCTTTTGACCGAGGCCATGGCCCGGAAGATCGCCGTGCTGATCCGGTCCCGGTCGTAGGGCACCAGGTTGCCCTCACGCTTGATGATCTGGCGGATGGGCGGCAGGGAATCCATGGCTTGTAGGGAAGAAAGGGTTCAGGGTTCAGTATTTCTCTGCCCGGGCGCGGATTCGGCCACGCCCAAGCCAGTAGACGGGCGTGTCGCCGTCCGTCGGCTACGGGCAGGGGTGCTCCGTGACAACTTTTGAGCAGTTTCCCATCATCAATCGGCAATCATCAATCAACAATCAAAAATCATCAATTTTCAGTTTCCCTTCGCCGCCCTGGCGAACACGCCCCAGGCTTTCCCCTGGTTTGTCAGGAGCGCAAAGACGATCTCGTTGACGCCCTCCCGCCACTGGACCCGCGCCCGGTATTCCTCCGCCCTGGCGGGGTTCGTGGCCGTGGGCTGGCAACCGACCTCTGCTCCGTTGACCCAGACCTTGACCGGGCCGTCGGCGCCGTAGAGGAGATTGCCCGGCCCGCCGGCGATAAACTCCACGCGGGCCCGGAGATAGAGGAGTCCGTCCTTCCCCCCGTGGAAGGAACGCACATCGCATAAACGATCGCCAGGCGACAGCGCGGCCGGCGCGAAGACCACGCCGGCGCCGGGATAGGCCGCCGCCATGATCCCCGCGGGCGCCGGCTGAAGCCGGCTGCATTCGAACGCCGGGGAACAGGGCGTGTTTTCCGACGGAATCCAGGGCCGGGGCGCGCAGGCCGCAGCCGGGAGTTCCAGGGCCGCTTCGACCAGGCCCGGGGCTGCGGCCTTGAGCCGGATGACCCCAGCCTCGCGCCCCGCCTGCACCAGCGTCTGGGCCAGCCCGTTGAACACACTGCGGACGGTCCCCCGGTCGTCCTCGTGGCAGGAGGGATCGCCGTTGCCGACCCCAATGATCCGGCCCGGCCCTTCGACCGTAAACCCGATCCGCTGGCCCGCGTCCGGCACCAGCCGGCCGCGGGCATCCAGCACCTCCACCCGGACCACGGCCACGTCTTCGCCGTCCGCCCGCAGGTGGGTCCGGTCGGGGCGCAGGCGCAGGGCATGGGCCGGGCCGGTCGTCTCCACCCGGGCCACGGCAGCGGTCTGCGCTCCTCGGAACCCGGTCGCGGAGAGCGCGCCGGGCTCGTAAGCCACTTTCCACTCCACGTGGCCGTTCCGCGGCACGTCCTGGCGGCCCAGGCTGCGCCCGTTGAGGAACAGCTCCACGGCCTCGCAGTTGCTGTAGGCCCAGACCTCGATCTCCTCGCCCTCGCGGCCCGGCCAGTTCCAGTGCGGCAGGAGGTGCAGGACCGGCCGGTCCGTCCACCACGCCTGATAGTAATAGAATGCGTCCTTGGGAAATCCGCAGGTGTCGAGGATGCCGAAATGCGAGCTGATGCAGGGCCAGTCATAATAGGGCGTCGGCTCGCCGCGGTAGTCGAACCCGGTCCAGATGAACGTGCCGGCGACGAACGGACGCCGGGCGCAGTGCTTCCAGTTCGCCTCGTGGGTGCTGCCCCAGGCGGGCGCATTGCGGTCGTAGGCCGCCACGTATCCCCGGGCGGGATCGTCGGCATATTCCCCCCGCGTGCCCAGGGCGCTGGCGGACTCGCTGAACACGACCGGCTGGGCCGGGTGATCCCGGTGAAACACATCCACATCGCCACAGGACAGATAATTGCAGCCCAGGACGTCAATGACGTCCGAGGCGCCCTGCCCCCACCCGCCGTTCATGGCCAGGGTGACCGGGCGCGTGGGATCCAGCCGGCGGACCGCGGCCTTCATCCGGGCCACGATCCGCGCGCCCGCCGCCGTGCCGTGCAGCCCCGATTCCTCGTTGCCCACGGACCAGAGAATCACGCAGGGATGGTTGCGGTCGCGGCGGACCAGCCCGGCGAGCTGCTCGAGAATGTCCGGCGCGGTCCCCAGGATGCGGTGCTCGTCCATGACTAGCAGGCCGAGCCGGTCGCAGGCGTCAAGCAGTTCCGGGGTCGGAGGGTGGTGGGCCGTGCGGTAGGCGTTGCAGCCCATCTCCTTGAGCCGCTCGATCCGGAAGGCCTGGAGCCGGTCCGGCAGGGCCGCCCCCACCCCGGCGTGGTCCTGGTGGCAGCAGACGCCCTTGAGCTTCAGCGGCTGGTCGTTGAGGAGGAACCCGCGGTCCGGGTCGAACTGGATTTTGCGGATGCCGAACGGGGTCCGGCAGCCGTCGCCCGGCTGCCCACCGCAGACCAGGGTGCTGACCAGGGTGTAGAGGACCGGGGTGTCCGGCGACCAGAGCGCGGGGGCGGGGATGTCGAAGGACTGGATGACTTCCGTTTCCTCCAGGCTCCCGGCGCTGACCTCGCTCTCGGCCCGGGCCACGACTCTGCCGGACGCGTCCTCCACGGCGGACCGGAGCAGGCAGGTTCGCGGCGCGGCGCCGTCGTTGCGCACGACGGTGCTGACGCTGGCCGCGGCACGGGGCGCCTGTCCGTCCAAGGTCAGGTCGCACTGCACAAAGACCCCCTGGGGCGCGATCCGCAAGGGATCGGTTTTCTCCAGCCAGACGTGGCGGTAGATGCCGCCGCCCTCGTAGAACCAGCCCTCGTACTCGGTGGCGTCGGCGCGCACGACCAGGGTGTTCATGTCCCCGTAGGCGATCAGCTCGGTGACATCGTAGTGGAAGCCGGAATAGCCGCTCAGGCGCTGGCCGACAAAATGCTTGTTCAGCCAGACCGTCGCGTTGCGGAACACGCCGTCAAACTCAAGGGCCAGCCGGCGGCCGAGATCCTCGCGGGGGACAAAGAAGGTTTTGCGGTACCACCCCACCCCGCCGCGCAGGAAGCCGTGCATCATGTGCAGGTGGGCCTCGGTGCCGAGCGGTTGGACCGAAGGCTCCGGCTCGCGGATGACATTGCCTTCCACCACGAAATCGTGCGGCAGGTCCACGCGCCGCCACTTGGAATCGTCGAACGCCGGATCGAGCGGTCCCCACGCGAAACTGCCCCCCTTGGCCCAGTGCATGCTGTCCCGGGGCGCCGCGAAGTCGCCCTTGAAAAAGCGCCACTGGGGGTCCATCAATAACCGCTCGCGGGTTGCCATCTCGCTCCTTTCGCCGCCGGGTCGGCGGCCGATCAGGCTCTCTCTGCCGCCCGACCCCTCAAGCCGCGCACACGCATCCGAACGGCCGGATATGACGCAGGAGATGCTCCTCCATTTCCCGGGCGTAATCGGCCTGGTTCTGCTTCAGCACCGCCTCGATCGCGCCGGCGAACAGCGGCCGGCCGCCGGCATCCCGCTCCGTCAGCACCGAGCCGTAGGTCACGTGCAGCACCTGGCGCAGGTGGTCGTTGCCGGAACCCGAGCGCAACAGCCCGGCCAGGGCCGGGCCGTCCGGCTTTTCCACGTCGGGCAACTGCGCGAGGTCGGCGCTCAGCTCGTAGCTGGCGCGGTCCTGCTGGAACCGGGCCAGCGCGAACCGGAAGATGCCGCGGAACAATTCCGGATCGTGGCGGGCGACGATCTTCAACTCCTCGAGGTAATAGGTGCCGGCAGTCTTCAGGTGAACGTCGCGGCCCAGGACCCGGGCCAGGACGGGATAAATCGAGAACTTGTCGCTGCCGGAATGGACGCAGATCCGGACGCCGAAGGCCCGGGTCACCTCCGCCAGGGCGCCCAGGTAGCGCTCGAACTCGGCCGTGTCGCCGACCCGCTGCCCGTGGTCGATCCGGAGGTAGTAATCAATGGCTTTCTCGAAGAAGCCGGGGAAACGGGGCGCGATCTCAGTGACCGCGACCCCGCGCTTTCTCAGCATCTGCAGCAGGCGGAGCGCGTCCTCCAGCCGGGTGGTGTGCTCGGTTTCGTCCATCGAGATCTCGGTCGTGAACGGCCGGCGGCCTCTCAGTTTCCGGGTCAGCCGGAACATGGCCTCCAGCCGGTCCGCCACGGACTCCAGTCCCTGGAGCAGTTCGCGGGAGACGTCGTAGGTGAAATGGGTGCAGCCCGCCCGGGCGGCCGCGGCGATGTCGGCGTCGGTCTTGAGATGATCGCCATCGGCGCCCCAGCGGTCCAGGCCGGCGGAGCGGGCGCTGAGGGTGGCGCTGTCCACGACCTGCTGGAAGGTCCGCCGGGTGCGCTCAATCTCCCGGGCCGACTGCTGGGCCAGCATCACGTTCAACCTGTATTTCCGGGCCACCCGGGCCTGGACCATGTTCCCCAGCAGCCAGGGCGAACGGTAGCCAAATCCGAAAATCGGACCCTCGCGGAGCACGGCGGGCGACAGCCTGTTTGCCTGCATGATGGATCATCCTCCTCAGCGCGACCCGGGAGAGGCCACGCAGGCGCGTATTGTAGCCAAAGCGCCCCGCATGTCCAGACCCGCAGCTGTAGTTGCCGCCATGGTCTGTCTGGTTGACACGTTTTTCTCCCTCTCCGCCGATTGTTTTCTTCTTTTAGTCCATCACCTCTAGATACTTCAGCGATTGGTCCTGCTTCCCGCCTCTCTTTTTTCCTCGATTTTCCGCCACCGAATCCCCTTCAGGATAGACCGGACGGCTTGCAGGGTTGCAGGTAGCATGTTTCGTTTCTCTTTTCGCAGATTTTATGTGCGCAAGAAGATACGGGCAGGCAACAGAGCGCGACAAAGGTACGGCGAAAGGTCATGAACTATTTGATCAAACGGACTCCCTGTGATCAAGTGCAACCGGCAACGGCCAGCCCAATATGTAAGCAATCGGTTCTTACTTTAAATCTCACAAGTTTCTCCCAAAGCAAAGATGGACGCCAATATCCGCGCTGTTATCGAATATCAAAATATTTTCGACCATCGCAAACTCCATGGTTGTATCGCGCATAATGCGCCACTTGAATCCCACGCTGACTTCATGCGTTGGGTCCGAAAACGCGAAGTAGTCCTTGGCAACGGCCGAACTGCCGAGGTACTGGGCAACCAGAGACAACGCAGAGGTGCACTGGTATTCAAGACCAGCAAGTCCCGCCCATTCCTCATGGTGAAGCTCAAGATCTGCTATGTCATCCGCCGGACAATATTGGAAGCCGAGCCCACCGAATAGGATGAACGGACTCCCGCCCAGACGCTTCGACGCCACGGCGCTCAGGGCAATCGAGGGGGCTCCAAGCCCCCGCAGTTCATTCTCATCACCCGAGGGCAAAGAAATCTGCCCCTGCACGAGGACGGCAGGGAGGATGCCGTTGCCATTCGAAATGCGGGATACCATAAAAAGGGAAACATCGCCAATCCCCCATGAATCCCCTTCAGTAACGATGTGACTCCCGCCGTTGGTGTAACCGCTGATCAAGGACCGGTTCTGAGGGAATTCATCCCGGTTGGCATTGCCGAAATGGAAGGTGTTGTGAAACTGTTCGATGAGCGGGTCCGCGAACCCGCCGGTTCGACCAATGATCGGTACGGCGAGACCAAATGATAATGTGTCTTCTAGAGCATACGAGAACCGGATGTTGCTGCGGATCCACTCGCCATCAATCATGTATTCATCAGCTTCATAGTTCCAGATATTTGCCCAGTGAACGTCAAAGTCAATCCTTCGCGACCCCTCGGGACCACCCGCGGGGAGAACGAAAAGCGATGAAAACCGAAGGATGTGGCCGGGAGACATGGATGGCGCAGTCAGATACCCGAGCCCAATGTTGTCGACGGATTCGATATTGTCGGACAGACCAATACTACCTGCCTGAAAGAACATATACAGTCCAGAAATAATAATGAGATAACGCGGCGCAGACCGCGTAGAGATGAATCTGTCAATGATCGCCATCACGTTCGGTTACCCGGCCAGGTTTTCCGCAGACATAGTCTCACTCAGGTATAGGATAGCTGTCAAACAGAGGCTACCGACCATGCCAGCAAGCACGGCAGGGACTGTCAGAATGCATATCAGACCCAGCCACGCCCAAGGGGTGATGGTTTTCATGCGCCATTCCTCCCCCATAGCCTTGCCCTTAGAATAGTCAGAACATCACTACTGTCCGGTTAAAAACCCCTGTAAATACAGCTGTTTTGACGGTTGCGG
>CAZVVD010000125.1:0-10244 GCA_964630555.1 uncultured Verrucomicrobiota bacterium
ACGACAGTTATATCGCCATGTGCCACATCTGCTGGCGCAAGCGCATCGCCCGGGGCAGCGGCGCGTTCGTCTGCGGCGAGTCCAGCGCCCTGATCGCCTCGATCGAGGGGAACCCCGGCGAGCCGCGGGCCAAGCACATCCATATGGCCGAGAGCGGGTTGTGGGAGAAGCCGACGGTCCTCAACAACGTCGAGACCTGGGCGAACGTGTCGACGATCATCCTGCGCGGGGCCGACTGGTTCGCCGCCCTCGGCGCGCCCAGGAACACGGGGACGAAAGTGTTCTCGCTGGTCGGCAACGTGAAGATTTCCGGTCTGGTCGAGGTGCCCATGGGCATCAAGCTCGGGGACATCGTCAACGGGATCGGCGGCGGCGTGCCCAAGGGCAGGCAGTTGAAGGCCGTGCAGACCGGCGGGCCGAGCGGCGGCTGCATCCCCGCGCGCCTGATGGACCTGCCGGTGGACTTCGACTCCCTGGCCAAGGTGGGCTCGATCATGGGCTCCGGCGGCATGATCGTCATGGACAACTCCGCCTGCATGGTGGACGTCGCCCGCTACTTCACCGAGTTCCTGGCGGACGAGTCCTGCGGCAAGTGCACTTCCTGCCGCGAGGGCCTCCGGCAGATGAGCCTGGTGCTCAACCGGATCTGCGCCGGCCAGGGGCGGGCAGGGGATATCGAGCTGCTGGAAGATCTTTGCAGCGTGATCGCCAACGCCTCCCTGTGCGGGCTGGGCACCTCCGCGCCGAACCCGGTGCTGTCCACCCTCCAGTATTTCCGGGAGGAATACGAGGCGCATATTCTCCGCAAGAAGTGCCCGGCGGGCGTGTGCCCGGCCCTGGTCCGCTACACTATTGTGGCCGAAAAATGCGTCGGCTGCGGCGCCTGCCGGCGGGCCTGCCCGGTCGGGGCGATCGCCGGCGAGAAGAAGCAGGCGCACGTCATCGACGCCGCCAAGTGCGTCAAGTGCGGCCAGTGTGTCGAGGCGTGCAAGTTCGGGGCCGTAAGAGTGGAATAAAGGGTTCAGGGTTCGGGGTTCAGGGGGGGGCTGGGAAGGAACCAGGGTTCGGGGGTCAGGCGAGACAGGAAGAGGAGAGATGGATGGATACGTATCGCCGGCTGGAGGATTTGGTTGTCTATCAGAAGCTCTGCCGGTTGCATATCGAGATCTGCGAACTGACCCACCGGTGGCCGGCCGAGGAGAAGTTCGAGCTGGGAGCGCAGGCCCGGCGTTCGTCGAACAGCGCCCCCGCGCAGTTGGCCGAAAAATACGATGACAGGCATGTCCGCAACAAGATCGAGGGCGTCAACCGGAGCCGCGGAGAAGCCGCGGAGACCGCACACCATCTTTATATGGGACATCTCAAGGGCTATGAATCCCAGGCCACTTACGAGGATTATTGCGCCCGATACCAGGAATGCATCCGGATGCTCAACGGCATGGAACGCACCTTGGAAAAGCGTTTGCCGGAGTCTGATCGCCGCTGGCCCGCCTCGGCCGTGCGGGAAGCTTCCGGCGAGTATGACGCTTGTCCTCCCGGCTTTCCTGAACCTCCACCCCTGAACCCTGAACCCTGAACCCTGAACCCTGTATCCTCATGATTACCTTGACAATCAACGGCGTGAAGATCCAGGCGGAGGCGGGGGCCTCCGTCCTCGGCATCGCCCGGGCCAACGGGGTCTGGATCCCCTCGCTCTGCCACCACGACAGCCTGACGGACTACGGGGCCTGCCGGCTGTGCCTGGTCGAGACCGTCGGTCGGGGCGGGCGCCGGAAGGTGACCACTTCCTGCACCCTGCCGGCGGCCGACGGGCTCGAGGTCGTCACCGAGTCTGAGCGCCTGGCGCGCCTGCGCCGGACGGTGATGGAGCTCATCCTGGCCGGGTGCCCGCAGAGCAAGCCGATCCTGGAGCTGGCGGAGAAGCTGGGGGTCAAGCCCGGGCGGCTGGAGCCGAACGCGGCCAGCGATTGCATCCTCTGCGGACAGTGCATCCGCGCCTGCCGCGAGATCAGCAAGGCCGAGGCCATCTCCTTCGGCCAGCGCGGGGTCGAGCGCAAGGTGACCACTCCGTTCGGCGAGGTCAGCCCGCGCTGCATCCTCTGCGGCGCCTGCGTCTTCGTGTGCCCCACCGGCTCCCGGCTGCTGAACCTGGCGAAGATCGCGGGGGAGGAGCCCCGGGAGCTGCTTTCGCGGTTCGACGCCGAGATGGTTCGCGCGGCCGCGATCGCGCGGCCGTTCCCCCAGGCCGTGCCCAATGTGCCGGCCATCAACCGGGCGGCCTGTCTCAAGCTGAACCGCGAGGCCTGCGGGATCTGTGAGCAGGTCTGCGAGGCCAAGGCCATCTGCTACCAGGACGAGGACAGGACCCGCACGGTGTCGGTCGGGGCCATCGTGGCTGCCCCGGGGATGGATCCCTTCGTGCCGGCCCACGATTACGGCCTGGGCTACACGTCCAACCCCGACGTCGTCACCAGCATGGAGTTCGAGCGGATCCTCTCCGCCTCCGGGCCCTACGGCGGGCACGTGGTGCGCCCCTCCGATGGCCGCGCGCCGCGGCGGATCGCGTTCCTGCAGTGCGTCGGCTCGCGCGACGTCTCCTGCCACAGCGGCTACTGCTCGTCCGTCTGCTGCATGTATGCGGTCAAGGAAGCCATCATCGCCAGGGAGCACGAGCGCTCGGTGGAGCCGACGATCTTTTTCATGGACGTCCGGGCGCACGGCAAGGATTTCGACAAGTTCGTCGAGCGGGCCAAGTCGGAATACGGGATCACTTTCAGGTACGCACGCGTCTCGGATGTCGTGCGGGACGCGGCCACCGGGGAGAACGAGCTGGTCTTCACGGACGAATCCGGCCAGCTCCAGCGGGAGCGGTTCGATCTCGTGGTGCTGTCGGTGGGACTCCAGCCCTCGGAGAACACCCGCAAGCTGGCGCGGGCGCTGGGCGCGCGACTGAACGAGTTCGGGTTCCTCTGGACCGAGCCCCTGCGGCCCCTGGCCACCTCGCGCGCCGGCCTGTTCGCGGCGGGGGCCGCGACCGGGCCGCGGGACATCCCCGAGACCGTCATCCAGGCCAGCGCGGCGGCCTGCGAGGCCGCCCGTCTGCTGGCGCCGGCGCGGAACACGCTGGTCGCGGAGCGCAAGTACCCGCCGGAGCGGGACATCGCGGGCGAGCCCGCGCGGATCGGGGTGTTCGTCTGCCACTGCGGGATCAACATCGGCGGGGTGGTGGACGTGCCGTCGGTGAAGGACTACGCGGCGACCCTGCCGGGGGTGGCCTACGCCGCGGACAACCTGTACACCTGTTCCCAGGACACACAGAAGCTCATCAAGCAGCGGATCGCGGAGCACCGCCTCAACCGGGTCGTGGTGGCCTCCTGCTCGCCCCGCACCCACGAGGCGCTCTTCCAGGAGACGATGCGGGAGTCGGGTCTGAATCCCTACCTTTTCGTCATGGCCAACATCCGCGACCAGTGCTCCTGGGTGCACCAGCTTGAGCCGGAGCGGGCGACCGGGAAGGCGAAAGACCTCGTGCGCATGGCGGTGGCCATGGCCCGGCTGGCGGAACCGCTGAAGTCGGTCAGCCTCCCGGTGACGCCGGCGGCCCTGGTACTCGGCGGGGGACTGAGCGGGATGACCGCGGCCCTGGCGATCGCCGACCAGGGCTACGAGGTCTGCCTGGTGGAAAAGGAGAAGGAGCTGGGCGGCAACCTGCGGAAGCTCCAGCGGACCCTCGCCGGCCAGGACCTGCAGGCCTTGCTCAAGTCAATGGTCAGCCGCGTGGAACAGCATCCCCGCATCCGGGTTCACCGGCATACGACGGCGATGGAGATTGAGGGGTTTGTGGGGAATTTCGAAACCGCGCTTTCCGACGCGACGCTCTTCAAGCATGGCGCCGTGGTGGTGGCCACCGGCGCCGTGGAATACCGGCCGACGGAATATGAGTTCGGGAAACGGGCGAACGTCATCACCCAGCTCGAGCTCAGCCGCTGCCTGGAGGAAGGCCTGTCGCGCCCGCCGGAGAACGTCGTCATGATCCAGTGCGTGGGCTCGCGGGAGGAGCCGCGGCAATACTGCAGCCGGGTTTGCTGTTCCAAAGCGATCCAGAACGCCATCCGGCTGAAGGAGCTTTATCCTGCCGCCAACGTGCATATCCTTTACCGCGACCTGCGGACCTACGGCCTGCGCGAGCCATTCTACGCCGCGGCCCGCGACAAGGGGGTCCTCTTCACGCGCTTCGAGCTGAACGCGCGGCCGGCGGTGGCCTGGAACGGCAAGGGCGCCATGGTTTCCGTGAAAGACCCGGTCCTGGGCGCGGTCACGGAGCTGGCGGCCGACCTGCTGGTGCTCAGCACCGGGATGGCGGCGGACCCGGAAGCTAACGACGCCCTGGCCAAGCAGCTCAAGGTGCCGCTCAACCAGGATGGCTTTTTCCTCGAGGCCCACGTCAAGCTGCGGCCGGTCGAGTTCGCCACCGAGGGCGTCTACGTGGCCGGCCTGGCGCACGGTCCGAAGGCGGCGGAGGAGTCCGTGGCCCAGGCCCTGGCGGCGGCCTCGCGCGCCTGCGTGCTGCTTTCCCGCAAGGAGCTGGAGGCGCACGGCACGATCGGGGACGTCAACCCCGAGCTGTGTTCCGCCTGCGGGCTGTGCGAGAAGATCTGTCCGTTCGGGGCCGTGACCCTGGAGATGCAGCGCATCGGCCGGAGCGACCGCCTGCTGGCGAAGATCAATCCGGCCCTCTGCAAGGGCTGCGGTGCCTGCAGCGCCAGCTGCCGGGGCGGCGCGATCACCCTGCGGGGCTTCACCGACGAGCAAATCCTGGCGGGCATCGCCGCGTTCTGAACGGTGTGCGATCTGAGGCGGACCGATCCCGCAGCCCGAAGAAGTTGCCCGCTCATCACGCGAATGAACGTGAAAATATTAATTTGGTTCGCGAGGGCGAACCATCACAAGGGGGTAGCGGAGCCTCAGGACGCCGGGGGCGCAATTCGCGTGGCGGCGGAATGCTGCGGCTGCATAAAATCTTGGCGAGCTGGCTTGCCAACAGGCCATGCGTTTGGAAGCGCCAAAATATGAGTCTTGCCTGTAAATCCAGCCGGCTTTTCCCGCTGGCGGCCTGCCTGGGCGCGCTCCTGTGCGCGGTCCCCCTTGGCACCGGGGCCGCCGAATACTACGTTACGCCGACCGGCGCGGGCCTGACCAACGGGTCGAACTGGGATAATGCCTTCGGCACGGTCACGAACGCGACGGCGTTGGCCACGAACGCTGGCGACGCGATCTACCTTCAGTGGGGCGTCTATTCTAACGCCAGCCCGATCGTGATTTCCAACGCCGCGAGCGTGACGATCTACGGCGGCTGCATCGGCGAGGGACTTTCCTCCAACGCCTACTCCGGCACCAACAGCACGCTGACCCGGGCCGGCGGGGATATGCGGATCATCTATGCCCAGGCCTCCACAGTGACGATGGCCTGGGTGACGGTCAGCGGCGGGTATTTCGACACGGGCACGAACTTCGGGGCCGGGCTGTACCTGACCAACTGCGCGGTGACTCTGACCAACTGCGTGGTGCGGGACAACACGAACGCCAGTAGCAGTTCAGCCTACGGGGGCGGGCTCTACGCGGCCGGCGGTTCGCTGACGGTTCTAGACACCGCCTTTTACAACAACACCTTGCGCTGCCTGATTTATTCCAGCGGGATGGGCGGCGCCATTGCCGCCGTGAACTGTCCGCTGGTCGTGCAGGGCAGCGGCTGCGTGTTCAGCAACAACGTTGGCAACGGCGTGGGGCGCGCGAACATCTACGGCGCGGCCATCTATGCCTCCGGGGCGGACCTGACGCTGGTGGGTGCGACGTTCGTCACAAACCAGACGGCGCCCGGAGGCGACTCCTCTGATTACGGCGGAGCCGTCTATCACACGGGCAGCGGGGGGCAGGCGACGATCAGCGGCTGCCGGTTTGTGGCCAACAGGGTCTGGAAAACGTCAGGTAATTCCATTGGGCTGGGCGAGGGCGGGGCGCTTCACCTGACGTGTTCCACTGCCATTGTGACAAGCTGCACGTTCTCGAATAATTTTTGCTACGGCTCGCCCGGCGCGGCGCGCGGCGGCGCAATCTATGCCGGCGGGCTGAAATCCCTCCAGGTGGTTTCCAACGTATTTCATGGCCAGACGCTGACGGGAGGCAGCAAATACGGGGGCGCGCTTTACCTCACCGCCTGCACCAGCGCGGTCATCGATCACTGCACGCTCGACGGCAGCACCCTGACCGCCGGCCTGTCGCCGGAACTGGCGTACGTCAACGGGGGCGGGAGCACGGTGTTCCTGGACACGACCCTGCAGAACAACAACGCCGGGCGGGGGGTTTGCTTTGCCGGCGCCGCCTATTCCACTCTAAGGATGACCAACTGCCTGTTCACGGGCAATAACGGGAACGGCCTGACGTTCCAGCTCGGCACCGGGACGTTCGTGAACTGCCTGCTGACGAGGAATGTCCAGGACGGGGTGGGGATGGTCTCCGGAACGGTCAGCGCGGTCAACTGTACCCTGGCCCACAACGGGGGTTGGGGGTTCAGGGGATCGGGCGGGACGGGAACGCTGGTCAACACCATCGCCTGGGGCAACGGTTTCGGCGGCATGTTCAGCAACGCCGGCATGAGCGCTCAGAATTCCTGCCTGCAGGACGCGGGGGTCGGGGGGACCAGCAACATCTATGGCAACCCCCTCTTTGCCAACGTCGCGGGGTGGTATTACCTTTCCGTGAGCGGGCTGACGGGCCAGGCGGTGAGCAGCCCGTGCCTCGACGCCGGCAGCAACACGGCGGCGTTCTGGGGGCTGACGAACCGGACCACGCGGACGGACGGCACCAACGACGCGGGCGACGTGGACATAGGCTACCACTATGCCGCCGGGGTCGCGACGTCCGTCATCTGCCAGGTGACCAACTGCTACGTGGACGCGGTGAACGGGAACGACGCCTCCAACGGCCTGGCGTGGGCCTCGGCGTGGAAAACCTTGACCCAGGCGCTTTCCAACGTGGCGGCGAACGCGACGGTCAACCTGGCCACGGGCACGTACAACGCCGCCAGCGGCGAGCTGTTTCCGCTGACGGTGCAGATGCCGGGGCTGACGCTGGCGGCGTCGAATTCGAACCCGGCCCTGACGGTGCTGGACAACGCGGGGACCAACGGGCAGCGCGTGTTCCTGGCCCTGGGCATGGAAACGGTGGCCTTACGGGGCCTGACCTTCCGGGGCGGGTCTTTCACCAGCGGGGAAAACTACGGCGGCGGCCTGTCGTTCCTGGGGTGCCAGGTCACGCTGACCAACTGCATCGTGCGGGACAACACAAACGCCTCCAGCTCCTCGGTTTACGGGGGCGGGCTCTACGCGGTCGGCGGTTCGCTGTCGGTCCTGGACACCGCCTTCTACAACAACACCTTGCGCTGCCTGATTTATTCCAGCGGGATGGGCGGCGCCATTGCCGCCGTGAACTGTCCGCTGGTCGTGCAGGGCAGCGGCTGCGTGTTCAGCAACAACGTTGGCAACGGCGTGGGGCGCGCGAACATCTACGGCGCAGCCATATATGCCTCCGGGGCGGACCTGACGCTCGACAATGCGCTGTTCATCACGAACCAGACCAAACCCGGCCAGGATTCCTCCGTCTACGGCGGAGCCCTGTATCACACCGGCAGTGGGAAGCAGGCGACGATCACCGGCTGCCGGTTCCTGGCCAACGGGGCCTGGAAAACGTCCGGCAATTCCCTCGGCCTGGGCGAGGGGGGCGCGCTCCACCTGTCCTGCTCCACCGGGGTGATCACGGGCTGCATCTTCTCGAACAACTTCGCCTTCGGTTCGCCCGGCGCGGCGCGGGGCGGCGCCCTCTACGCAAGCGGCCTGCAATCCCTGCAGGTGAGCACGAGCGCTTTTTACGGGCATTGGCTGACCGGCGGTTCGAAGTCTGGGGGAACGCTTTACCTCAGCGCCTGCACCCGGGCGGTGCTGGACGGCTGCACGCTGGACGGCAGCGGCCTGCTCGTGGGCACAGCCCCGGAGCTGGTCTACGTCAACGGGGGCGGGAGCACGGTGTTTCTGGATTCGAGCCTGCAGGACAATTACGTCGGCCGGGGCCTGTATTTCGGCGGGGCTTCTAATTCCACGCTGGCGATGACCAACTGCCTGATCGTGGACAATAACGGCGACGGCCTGGCCATGTTGGTCGGCAACGCCACGCTGTTCAACTGCTTGGCGGCGAGGAACATGCAGGACGGGCTGGACCTTGGCGCCTCGGGCGCGGTGACCGCCGTCAACTGCACCCTCGCGCACAACGGCGGCTGGGGGTTCAGAGGGTCGGGCGGAACGGGCACGGTGGTCAACGGCATCGCCTGGGGCAACAGCTCCGGGGGCGTCTACAGCAACGAGAGCATGGGCGCGCTGTATTCCTGCCTGCAGGACGCGGGGTTCGGGGGCGAGAGCAATCTCTACAGTGATCCGCTTTTCGCCAGCGTGCCGGGGTGCTACTACCTGTCCGTGAGCGGGCTGACGGGTCAGGCGTCGAGCAGCCCCTGCCTCGACGCCGGCAGCAACACGGCGGCGTTCTGGGGGCTGACGAACCGGACGACGCGGACGGACGGCACCAACGACGCGGGCGACGTGGACATGGGCTACCACTACGCGGGCGGCACGTCCAACATCCTGGTCACGACCAACTGCTACGTGGACGCGGTGAACGGGAGCAATACCTATGACGGATCAAGCTGGACGTCGGCCTGGCAGACCCTCACGTATGCTCTGAGCAATGTGGCGGCGAACGCCACGATCAACCTGGCCACGGGTACGTACAGCGCCGCCACGGGCGAGCAGTTCCCCCTCACCGTGCAGATGGCCAACCTCACGTTGGCGGCCTCGAATTCCAACCCGGGCCTGACGGTGCTGGACAACGCGGGCACCAACGGGCCGGGGGTTCTCCAGGCGCTCGGGATGGAATCCCTGGAGCTCCGGGGGCTGACGCTGCTGGGCGGCAGTCAGACCAACGGGCGCGGCGGCGGCCTTTACGCGGTGAGCTGCTCGGTGGCGATGTCCAACTGCGCGGTGCGCAACAACCAGGTCAGCAGCGCGAACGACTCGTGCTACGGGGCCGGGATCTGCGTCATGGGGGGAAGCCTGGCGCTGCTGAACTGCGTGGTCTCGAATAATGTCTCCAACCATGGCTCGACCGGCAACGGCTACGGCGGCGGCGTCTACGTGTCGGGGCCGGCCCTCACGATCAACGACACGGCGTTTATCACCAACCGGATCCTGAACGTGAGCGTTTCCGGCGCTAGCAAGCGGGGCGGGGCGGTTTACAGCACCGGCGCCGTCGTGAGCGTCTCGAATTGCGCGTTCGTCGGGAATTATAACATCACGATGCGCACCAGCGGCGGGGGATCAGGGGAAGGCGGCGCCCTGTATCTTACCGGGGGCGGTGCGACGATCGAGAACTGCGGGTTCACCAACAATTACGCGATGGGGTACGGCAGCGCCTATGGCGGCTCGATCTACGCTGGCGGGCTGACGTCCCTGGCCCTGCGGGCCTGTACGCTCAGACGGGGCTATGCGGAGGCGAATGCCGGAACGGAGCTGGGCGGCGCACTCTACCTGGCGGTCTCCAACGCCGTGGTCGACGACTGCCTGATCCAGGACGTGGGCACGAGCGGGGATTACGTGGGCGACACCTGCATCGCGGCCGGGTCCGCCCTGATCCAGGACATCCGGGTATCCAGCAACAACGGCAGCGGTATCGTCGTGGTCAACGCCGGGACCGTCTGCACGGTTGTCGGCGGCAAGGTCTTCAGCAACACCCAACACGGCTTCCAGTTGACCAGCGGCACGCTGGCGATGACCAACTGCCTGGTCGTGAAGAACGCCGGCAACGGGGTGCTGGTAGCGGGCGGCACGGGCGCCTTGCTCAACTGCACCGTCGCCGACAACGGCGGGTGGGGGCTTGCCCGGCTGACTTCCTATGGGCTGACCGTGAAGAATTCCATTGTCTGGGGCAACACCCTGGGCGGCATCCTGAATCCCGCCACCGGTGAGATCGCCTACACCGATTCTCAGGATGGGACGCTGGCGGGCCCCGGCAATTTCTCCGCCGACCCGCTCTTCGTCAGTCCCGCCGCCGGGGATTACCACCTCCAAAGCCCGGCTGGGTCCTGGCACGGCGGAGCGTGGGAGGCCGACGCGCGCCTGAGCCCCTGCATCGACGCCGGGGAC
>CAZVVD010000126.1:0-10141 GCA_964630555.1 uncultured Verrucomicrobiota bacterium
GCGCCTACCTGGCTCTCGGGCGGAATGGCTGCCGGCTGGTGACCAACCTGCACGCGGATACGCTGGAGGAAGCGCGGGACCAGGTGGTCGTCGAAAACCGGGTGCCGGTCGATCATTTCGGAGCCCTGGGCCTGTTCATTCCCGTTGTGCTCGAACGGACGCCGGCGGGCTTGACGCGCCGGGTCCGGGAGGTGTATTCCCTGCAGGGCGGGGGCGCCGAGCGGCTTGCCGCCGCCGCGCCGCTCTCACCTCGCGGCCGGGCGATTCGGGGATTCCTGGAAACCTGCCTGCGGGAGCGCCGGCGCGCGGTTGAGGACGTCCGCCGGGCCTGGCTGGAATTTTTAGCGAAACAGAATTGTTAAGAATGAAGGATACCCAACCGTCGAAGGAGGCACCCGTATCGTGTGTTCGTAGGTGGGGCGAGGCGTCTCTGGCCTACTCCGCCGTAGTAAGGCCAATGGCTACGAAGGCTGGACCGAGCCGTCTTTATGGCCACGGCTCAGCCGGAGGCTTCGCCCCACCATGTCTCAAGCGGATCGAGCCCGCCACGTCAGCCCCGCCTGCGGGGCTAAGTGGCCACTTTGCTTCAGACGTGGCAACCCAAAAGGATTAACCGCAAAGATCGCATAGATCGCATAGAAAATAGGATCGTTTTTTTACCTTTGTGTTCTATGCGTTCTTTGTGGTGAAATCATTGGACTATCCATCTTCTTGTTTTTCATAGTGGTTTCTGATGTGTCAGGTACACTCTCAGGGGGCTTCGTGGCCGCGTGACGGGACTGATGCGGGCGTGTAATAATAAAGCATTACATGTCACATTCAGACTCAGACTGCTTCTATTAACCGCGGGAGTTTTCCATGAAAACGATCATCTACTGGTTCTCCGGCACCGGCAACTCGCTGGCCATCGCGCGTGACCTGGCGGCCGCGCTCGGCGACGCCGAGCTGATTCCCATGGCCCGGAGCGGCGCCGGTCCGCGCCCCTCCGCCGGGAAGATCGGCTTCGTGTTCCCGGTCTACGCCTTCGGTCTGCCGGGGATCGTGCGGGAGTTCCTGCGCCGGCTGCCGGTCGATCCTGCCGCCTATTATTTCACCGTGGCGGACTGCGCCGGGAGCGCCGGCGCGCCGCACCGGCAGGCGGAACACATCCTGCGGGCCGGCGGCGGCCGCCTGGCCGCGGGCTGGACCCTCTTCATGCCGACCAACTATCCCGTCATGACCGATCCGCTGCCGCCGGACAAACAGCAAGCCTGCTTCAACAAAATGAAGGCGCGCCTGCCGGAGCTGGCCGAAGCGATCGGCGCGGGCCGGCCGGGTCCGCGCGAGGATTCCCGCGCGCCCCTGCGCCAGCTGGCGCGCCTGGCCAACCCCTGGATCATCGCCCGGTTCCGCAAGTCCGACCGGAACTTCCGGGTCGAGTCCACCTGCCGGCAATGCGGCCTGTGCGCGAAGGTCTGCCCGGTGGACAACATCCAGCTGGTGGACAAGAAGCCGACCTGGCTGGGCCGCTGCGAGCAGTGCATGGCCTGCCTGCAGTGGTGCCCGGCCGAGGCGATCCAGTACGGCAAGGCCACGAAGGCCCGGAAGCGCTACCGCCATCCCCAGGCCAGGGCCAGGGATTTTTTCGGCGATAGTCGTTGACCCTCCCGCCGTCATCCGATAGCCTGCCGCCCTGTCTAAAGCATGAGATAAGGAGTCAGGGTTCGGGGTTCCCCGTCGGCCCCGATTCGTATCGGGGCCAAGGGGTCACTTGCTCTGCAGCAGAGCGACGTGACAGGGTTCAGGGAAGAGGGTAGAAACCAGTGTCTCCCGTGAAGTAAGAGAGGATGGCATGTCATATTGGAAACGGGGGATCTTCGGCGCCATCCTCGTCGCGCTGCTCGCGGCCCTGGTCGAGTGGCTGAGCTGGGTCGCGATGACCCCCGCCTGCCGGCTGGGCCGCCGCATCCTGAGGGGCCAGGAGAATGTCCAGCTCGTCCGGGTGCAGAACACGATCGGTCAGCCCTATCTCCTTTACATCTGCGCCCCGAACTACGCGCATCCCCGGAACGGACCGCAGCACAACGCCGACGGCTATCGCGGCAAGGCCGTGCCGCTCGAACGCCGGCCCGGCGTGCTGCGGGTGCTCTGCCTGGGCGGGTCCACGACCTACGGCTGGACCGTGTCCTATCCCAACCAGACCTATCCCGCCGTGCTTGAGGACCTGCTGCGGGCCAATCTGCCCGCGGGCTACACCGACGTCGAGGTGTTGAACGGCGGCTTGCCCTATGCGACCTCGGCGGAAATCCTGACGCATTACCATTTCAAGTACCACTACTACCGCCCCGATCTCGTGGTCATCAACGAGGGCGGCAACGATGCCCAGGGCTACCTCCAGAAGTATTATCACCCCGACAACAGCAACTGGCGCCAACCCCTGCTCAACCTCCGGCCGCTGCCGCAGCGGCTGCGCTGGCTGGCCCGATCCCGGTTTCTCAGTTACGTCATGCTCAACACATTTTATGTGGACCAGCTCACCGGCGGCGAGTTTTACGTCAAGGGCGGGGCCGTGCCGCCGGCGCCCTGGTTCAAGCTGGATGGGGAGCTGGTGAGTCAGCCCGTGGAAATCCCCGACGACAAGCTCTCGTTCGCCCACAACATGGAAACCCTGATCCGGAACGTCCTGGCCGACAAGGCCCGGGTGCTGCTGGTGCCGTTCCGGGCGGCGCCCGGGGTCTACGAGGCGCGCGGCGATCATTTCGAGCTGAGCCAGATCCTGCGGCACGAGCAGCTGTTCCGGGCGTTTGCCGCGAAATACGGGGTGGGGTATGCCCCCTTTCCGGCCAGTGTGATTTCGGATGAGCACTGGACGGACCATTGCCACCTGAACCCGGAAGGTGAAGCGCAGAAAGCCGCTCACCTCGCGCCCTACGTCCTCTCCCTGCTGACCGCTCCCGCCACCTCCGGGGTGGCGCGGGTCGGCGCCGGTGTGCTGTAGACGCTTTCCCTTAAAGATACACGTCGTTTTGTGTATGTTTTGGGGAGGGTCCCGCAGGCGGGATCCGCGGCCGGCATCCCAACCTCCTGAGAGTCGGGACCCGCCCTCCCATCCATGGCGGGCACAGCCCGCCTGAACCCATTCTTCCTTCTTTCCTTTTTTCCGGCCTGGGTATACCGTTATTTTACAGCATGTGCAGCCGTTCGCGCTTGGCTCGGCGCCGAGGCAATAGTGGAAGCGACGCCCTCGTCGCTTTCCGCCAGTAGGCGAATCTGCCTAAGTGCCCATCGGCATAAATACGATAACGTATGTGATTAGATCGAGATTCCTCGTCGCTTCGCTCTTCGGAATGGCAGGGCTTGTCATCCCGAGCGTAGCGAGGGATCTCTGACACCATCGAATACGCTAGTGAACTTATGAAACGGTGTACTAAGGCACGACGGTCCGGAACAAAAAGCGGCGGGGGCGCCGCTTCTACGCTCTTCCACAGGTGTTTGATGGAGAGAGTTGCCGCTCCGGGCGGACTCATTTAATGGTTATACGATAGCATCGAATGCCGCAACCTTGAAGGCTGCCCGTCGAAATAGACCTCATGCCCGACGAAACCAGAGAGTGGACCTTCCCCGCGCGGCGGCTGGCGGGAGTGATGTTCTGCGCCGGTCTTTTCGCCATGCTGGCGCAGATCCTGCTCCTGCGGGAACTGCTGGTAGCGTTTTACGGCAACGAGCTGACCCTGGGCGCCATGCTGAGCGCCTGGCTGGTGCTCATCGGCGCCGGCTCGCTGGCGGTCCAGCCGCTCCTGCGCCGACTGGCCGCCGCCCGGTTGTGGTGGGGACTGGCGGCGCTGCTGTTGCTGCCGGCGGCGGCCCTGCCGGCGCAGGTCTGGCTGATCCGGGTCATCCGGCTTTGCCTGCAAGTGCCGTATGGCGAGTATGCGCCCCTGCCCGCCATGCTGGCGGGAACGGCCCTGGCGCTGTTGCCCACCGGCCTGAGCATTGGCGCCATCTTCCCCTGCGCCTGCCACTTGTCCCGTCCGCCCGGCGCCGCGGCGCCCGGCGGGCAGGGCGGGGCCGGGGACGAACGGGCCGTCGGCCGGCTCTACGCGCTGGATTCGTTGGGGAGCCTGGCGGGCGGCGCCCTGTTCACGTTTGTTTTCGCGCACTGCCTGACGCCGTTCGCGATCCTGGCGGTGGCCGCGCTGGCCGCGGTGTCCGGGGCGGCGCTGGCAGTCCCCAGCCGGCCGGTCCGCCGGCTGCTGGTTGTTCCGCTGCTGGGCCTGGCCGCGGCGGCCGTCGTTCCGTCCGTCCTGGCCGGCGTGGAGATGAGGAGCCTGGAAGCCCGCTGGCGGGCGTTCGGTGTGCTGCCCGCGGCGGCGGACGCCGGATCGGCTCCGGCCCGGCTGGTGGCGTCCGTCGATTCGCGCTACCAGAACCTGGCGTTGATCGAGGCCCACGGGCAGACAACCCTTTACGGCAACGGGCTGGTGCTGGGGGTGTTTCCCGACCTGGTCGCCGGCGAGCACAAGATCCACTTCATCATGGCCCAGAATCCGGCGGCAAAATCCGTCCTGCTCGTCGGGGGCAACCCGGTGACCGACCTTCCCGAATTGCTCAAGTATCCCCTCCGGCGGCTGGTCCACGTGGAGCTGGACGGCGAGATCGGCCGCCTGCTGGACCTGGCCGGCGGACGCGCCTACCGGGAGGCGGTCCGCGATCCGCGGTTTTTCCGGGCCGCGTCCGACGGCCCCCGCTTCGTGAAGACCTCGGCCGAGACGTTCGACGCGATCCTCGTGGACGCCCCCGAGCCGACCACGATCGCCCTGAACCGGTTCTACACCCTGGATTTCTACCAGGCGGTCCGGCAACGCCTGGCGCCCGGCGGATTCCTGTCCACGTCCGTGGAGGCCTCCGAGGACCTCCAGGCGGAGGCCTCCGCCCTGACCGCCTCGGTCCGGCAGTCGCTCAGGCGGGTCTTCCCGAAAGTCCTGGCGACCGGCGGCACGCGCAACCGGTATTTCGCGGGGGGGGAGGACAGCCCGCTGACCTTCGACCGCCAAACCCTGTTCGAGCGCAGCGCCGGGGCGGGACTGCGCTGCCGCTATTTCCGGCCCGAGTATTTTCTCAATGCCGACGAGATCAGCTTGGATAAAACGGAGTTCGTCGAGAGGCGGCTGGCCGGCCTGTCCGCCCCGGTCAACACCGCGCTCCGGCCGATGTCCACCTATTACCAGTTGAGGTTGTGGAGCCGGTTCAGCGGGTCGCGGCTGGAAGGATTTTTCGAGGCCGTGGGCCGCCTGCAGTTCCGGCGGGTGGCGGCGGGTATTGGAATGGCGGGGCTGGGGGTTCTCGTGGTCGGGATAGGGTTGGGCGCTTGGCGGCGCAGGTGGAACGCACCTGTCCCGCCCCCCGCGCGATTATCCCTAACGCGTTCGGATGATCCGGAGAACGTCTTGGGGACAAGCCGTTCCACCCCGCAGACAGGAGAATCTATGTTAGAACCGGAGGTAACGCCGGCAGGCAGATCGCCAGGCCGGAACTGGTCGCGGGGCATGCTGGCGCTGGTGCTGGCCTCCACCGGCTGCTGCGGGATGGCCCTGGAGCTGATCCTGGTCTACGTGTTCCAGAGCCTGCTGGGCTATGTCTATGCGCGGATCGGCCTGATCGTGGCCGTGTTCATGCTGGGCCTGATGCTGGGGTCGCTGGCAGCGGCGCGCCGGCAAACGCCGGCGGGCGGGGCCTGGCGGCAGTTGCTGGCGCTCGATCTGGTTCTGCTGGGTCTGGCGGCCGCGGTTCCCGTCCTGGCCGGCTCCTGTTTGCATTGGGCCGCGCTGGCCGGCGCGGCCGCCTGGATCGAGGCCGCGATCGATGCGGCGGTCCTCGCGGTGGGGTGGGTTGTGGGCGCGCAGTTTGTCGTCGTCGTCCGCCTGCTGGGCGCGGCCGGCGTCAGCCGGGGCGCGGCCGCCGCGCAGGCCAACGCGGCGGACCTGTTCGGCGCCGCGCTCGGCGGCTTGGCCGTGGGGGTCCTGCTGCTCCCGCTCTGGGGCGTGGAAACGGCCTGCCTCCTGCTGGTGGTCCTGAAAGGGGCCAGCCTGCTGGCCGTTGCGTCTGCCCGGCTGGCGGACAGACGGAAGTTGGCTATTCCAGATTCTTCAGACTAATTCATTAGACATCAACGAGTTATCCACCACCCCAGCTTGCTTGGTTTTGCCTTGACGCAAAAAACATAACAACTACTTTATAGGCATATTCTGAAGCTAAAATGTTGCGCGAGAATCGGGCGATTCACTTTGGACAAGAAATCCTGCCGCTCCCTGGCCGACGTGGGCAGGCCTAGCGGCAGGCACACCGGAAGTATGCGCCGCGCCACGAGCGGCGCATTCGGAAGAGAACAACCCTGCCGCTCGTAGCGCGGCAGGTACATCACGAGCGGCGCATTCGGTTGGCAGGAAGAAAAGAGGCCAGAGGTACAAGATGAGACATGGAATAATGAATTGGCTGGTGGCGGCGGGGCTGGCGCTGCTGCTGACTGGGAACGCGGCGGCGAACAACATCGCGGTGACCAACGTGGTCATGGCCGGGCAGACGAACTATGCCATCTGGCAGGTGCGTTTCGATATTTCCTGGGAGAACTCCTGGCGCTGTGACACCAATCCGCCGCAGGCGCCGAATAACCACGATGCGGCCTGGGTTTTTCTCAAATGGCGGGCCGTTTCGGGAAGCAGCGCGAGCGAATGGAAGCACGGCACGCTGAGCACAAATTCCGTGGCGCACTTCGCGCCGACCGGCTGTGTGCTTGCCGTGGGTCTGGATGGCCGGCCGGGCGCGTGGGGGACCACCGGCGTGGGAGCGTTTCTTTACCGGGCGGCGCCCGGCGGGGGCGCCTTTTCGAATCATGTGCGCTTGGCCTGGAATTATGCGGCCGACGGCGCGCCCGGCGGGGGCCAGATCGAGATGAAGGTGTGCGCGATCGAGATGGTGTATGTGCCGGAAGGCGCGTTCTATCTCGGGAGCGGCGGCGGGGAAGTCAGCCATTTTTACCAATACACCGTGGCCGGCCAGACCACCCAGCCCTACTGGGTTTCTTCGGAAACCAACGCCATCACGGTGGGCACGACGAGCGGGAACCTGTATTACGACGCGTACACGTATGGCGGCGACCAGACCGGCACGCTTTCCAATGCGTTCCCCAAGGGGTATGGGGCGTTCTACTGCATGAAATACGAGATCAGCCAGGGGCAGTATGCGGATTTTCTCAACACGCTGACGTTGACCCAGGCGGGCAATCGGTGGTGCACAACGACCGTGGCTAGTCCCCCCTTCCGCTATGCGATTACGAATATCGGGGGCGTGTATAGTTCGACCAATCCCTACGTGGCGTGCAACTGGCTGTCGTGGGCGGATGGGGCGGCATATGCGGACTGGGCGGGATTGCGCCCGCTGACGGAATTGGAGTTCGAGAAAGTGTGCCGGGGGACCAATACGCCCGTGGCGAACGAGTATGCGTGGGGGAACATGAACATCACGCAGGCGACGAATATCGTCAACGCGGGCCAAGCCAGCGAGGCGGCGCAAGGCGCCGGAGGCGCTGTGGCCAACTGCGTGTATGATAATGCCGCGGGCGTCCAAGGGCCGATGCGCGCGGGGTGTCTGGGGATCGGATTGGGTATGCGGCTGGAGACAGGTGCGGGTTATTACGGGGTCATGGAACTATCGGGGAACGTGAATGAACGCACGGTGACGGTGGGGACCAACACGGGGCGGGCGTTCATGGGGCAGCATGGGAACGGCACCCTGACGGTATCATTGGGCGATGCGAACGTGCCGGACTGGCCTGGGACGAACGCCATCGGTGCCGGGGCTCGCGGCGGACATTTTTGGTATGGGGGCGCGTGGGCGCGCGTATCGCACCGTAGCAGCGGCGCCAACGCATATGCGAGTCGGAACTTCAGCGACGGTTGGCGTGCCGCGCGCTCGTGCCCGTCCGGGGTGGGGCCTTGAGCACTTGTGGGCGCAGGCCTCCGGCTCGGAGAGGGGCTAGGCCCCCTGCCGGAGTTGATTTTTTGGGATGAAACCCTTGTGTCAGATGTTTGAAGAAATCGTGAGTCCGGAGAATCTGTAGTATGCGCCGCGCTACGAGCGGCGCATTCGGAAGAGAACAATCCTGCCGCTCGTAGCGCGGCAGGCACACCAGAAGTGGCGCTTCCGGCGCAGGGAGTCTGCCGCTCGTAGCGCGGCGGATACTCCGAAAGTGCGCATCACGCTGCGGCTGGCGCGTGACAGCCAGGGAATGAGCCGGGAGGCGCGGTTCTATTGCGCAAAGAATCTGGCGGAGAATGGAAGGATGCTGGGCGGTTGGAATGAGGGGGAAAATAGGATGCGGATAATATCATGGGTTTTCCCGCTTTGCACGGTATGTATGGCGCGCGGCGCGGCAGGGATGGCGTTGGCAGCGCTGGCTTGGCTGATCGGCGCTCCGCCGGTGATGGCAGATGCTATAACCAACGTCTACACAACGGGAGTTGGGCACGGATATGAATCCGTGTCCGGCAGAGGACAAGGGCAGTTTCCCTGTGCCTGCGTGAACGGCTCGGATGACGGATATGATTTTTGCGCCAGCACACGGCGTCTAATGCCCGGCACCATGTTTTATATATGCTGGATGCGCTTACTGCCCAGCCTGGCCGGCGACCAGCAAGCTCGCCCCGACGATGACGTGACGGATGGCCGGGAGCGGATGTGTTTTGCCCAGCGCGCCACCCCCGTTCCGATCATGACAAGCATCGGCGGGCGAACGCGTCCGTAACAGTTGACGGGGTGTCCCGTTCGAGGCGGGTCGGCCGCCTTACCGCCTGGCAAGTTGCCTCGGTCCGGGCTCGAATCGTTGCCAGCATCGCCGCGCAGCTTCCATCGTGCCGCAGTGGGGGTTCGCGCGGATGCGCGGCGCGGATTTTGGGTCCAAAGAAAACACTGGACGCGGCGGGGCCGATCCGCTAATAATGCTCGCCGGTTTGGCCCGGACCCGCGGGGCCGGTCCTGACGGAGGAAATGCCCATGCCCAAGATGAAAACCAAGAAGGCGATTGCCAAGCGTTTCCGGAAGACGGCCTCCGGCCACATGAAGCATACCGGCGCCGGGCGCGGCCACATCTTCACCACCAAGTCCCGCAAGCGCAAGCGCCACGCGCGGCGAGGCAGTCTGCTGGTGAAGGCGGAAGAGAAGCGCCTCGTCCACTTGTTCTAATCTGATTGAATAGGAATGGGTTATTTGTAGGGCGGGCACGTCCGGCGTAGCTCCTGGAGCGAAGACGGATTGCCCGCCGGGGGTCTATTCCGGAAACCGGCGGGAAGCCCAAGGGGCGTTCCCGCCCTACAGTCCGGATGTAGGTCCGCCCCCTCTTGGGGGCGAAAAGTGCAAAAGGAAGACGTGTCATGCCCAGAGCCACCAATGCCCCGGCTTCGCGCCGGCGGAGGAAAAGGATTCTCAGACAGGCCCGCGGGTTTTACGGCGGGCGGAGCAAGCAGTACCGCAAGGCCACCGAGGCCGTGGACCGGGCGATGCGGCTGGCCACGATCCATCGCAAGCAGAGGAAGCGCGACTACCGCAGCCTCTGGATCGTGCGCCTGTCGGCCGCCTGCCGGCAGCAGGGGATGACCTACAGCCGGTTCATCGAAGGGCTGACCAAGGCCCACGTGACCTTGAACCGCAAAATGTTGTCCGAAATCGCCATCCATGACCCGGAGGGCTTCGCCAAACTCGTGGCCCAGGCCAAGGGCGCCTGCGCCCCGGCAGCCAGCTGAAAAAGAAGCACGGTTTTGACAGTCATCAGGCCGTCTTCCCGGAATCCGGCATTTCGTTAGGCAAGCCCTGCCACCCGCCTTCGTCCCGACCTCTTGGAGAGTCGGGACTACGGCGCGGCAGGCCCTGAATCCTCATTCGCGCCGCTCTGGAGGACAGGCCCTGAACCCTGAACCCTGAACCCTGAACCGTGCCCCCCCCTTCCCATCTATGTCCGGCATCTTCAAAGCTTATGATATCCGCGGGGTGGTTGGCCGGGACCTGACCGAGGAAACCGCCTGCCGGATCGGGCGCGCCTTCGCCACCTTCCTCAAGTGCCGCAAGGTCGTGGTGGGCCAGGATATGCGCCCGCACTCGGACCCCATGTTCC
>CAZVVD010000127.1:0-7734 GCA_964630555.1 uncultured Verrucomicrobiota bacterium
CTAGAGCACTACCTTGACATGGTAGGGGTCGGAGGTTCGAGCCCTCTATCGCCCATTCCCGGCAGCGCCTTTCCTGCCCCGTCCCCTCCCCGCAGGCGGCAACCAGCCGGCCGGGACGGCACCCGGCCGGTGGAAGGCATAACCGCTAGTCTCCGGCGAACCGTGCGCAGGCCGGGGGCTCCGGCATCGGCCCGCCGGCGACGGAAGGGAGCGGGACAACGGGACCCATACCATGACCCTTTGGACAACCTTTTGGGCAGCCACGCTGGTGGCCTCTGCCCTGGCAAACGCCCAGGGCGCGGCCGGGCCGGCGGAAGTTTTTTGGCCGGCCTGGAGGGGGCCGGCCGCCAACGGCACGGGGCCAAGCGCGCGGCCGCCGCTGCGCTGGAGCGAAACCAATAACCTGCGCTGGAAAGCGGAGATTCCCGGAAAGGGGCATGCGACCCCCGTGGTCTGGGGCGACCGCCTGTTTGTCACGACCGCCGTGCCTTCCGCCACCCCCGTGACGCCCGACAAGGTGCAGGCCGCGTCGAAGGACATCCCGGATTTTTCCAGGCGCAACGCCCGCCTGCCCGACCGCGAGCTCGAATTCACCGTCCTGGCCCTGCGCCGGACCGACGGCCGCCTGCTCTGGAAGCGGCGCGTTTGCACCGAGGCCCCTGCTACGGGCACGCACGGCGACGGGAGCTGGGCGTCGGGATCTCCGCTGACCGACGGCCAGCGCGTCTACGCCTTCTTCGGCTCCCACGGCCTCTATTGCCTGGACCTGGAAGGCCACTTGAAATGGGAACGGCGCTTCGGGACCATGAAGATCAAGGCCAGCTTCGGCGAGGGCAGTTCGCCGGTCCTCTGCGGCGCAGTGCTCGTTCTCAACTGGGACCACGAGGGCGATTCCTTCATCACGGCCCTCGACAAGCATACCGGGACCGAGCTCTGGCGGACCCCGCGGGATGAAAAAACCTCCTGGTCCACCCCCCTGGTTGTCACGCACGGCGGCCGAACCCAGGTCGTGGTCAGCGCCACCGGCCGAATCCGCGCCTACGATCCCGCCGACGGCAAGGTGATTTGGGAATGCGCCGGGATGACCGGCAATGTCATCCCCTGCCCCGTCTATGACGGCACGCACGTCATTTGCATGAGCGGATTCCGCGGGAGCGCCCTGCTGGCCATCCGGCTGGATGCCGCCGCCGGAGACCTCAGCGACACGCCGGGCGCCATTGCCTGGCGGCGCAACCGGGACACCCCCTACGTGCCCTCCCCGCTCCTGCACGACGGCCTGCTCTATTTTCTCAAGGTCAACGAAGCCGTCCTCACCTGCGTGGAGACCGCGGGCGGCCGCCCGTGTTACGAAGCCCGGACCCTGGAAGGGCTGAAGCAGGTCTATGCCTCGCCGGTGGCAGCCGGCGGACGGATCTATGTCACCGGCCGCAACGGGGTGACCGTGGTCCTGGCGCCCGGCCCGGAGTTCCGCGTGCTGGCCACCAATGCGCTGGAGGAAAGCTTCTCGGCCTCGGCCGCCGTCGCGGAAGGCGACCTCTACTTGCGCGGCCAGAAATTCCTGTATTGCATTGCCGAACCCCGGTCTGGATCCTGATCACACCGCCGGCGGGAACCCCGGGAACGGCGGGCCGCCAGTCAGCGGGACCGGGTCAGGCGGTGAACGAGGAAAATGGCGCAAAGAATGGCAGGCGGAATCAGCAGTAGGACCAGGTTGTTGTTGACATGCATGGAACCGCCTCCCTTGCGCCCCTCCCGCTGGGCATGCTACGAAGACGCGCACGGATCCTACGGCGCCGGGCGGGAGGCGTCAACTCCCATCTTCGCGAAGGCCGCGGTCAGCGCGTCCAGCGCCACCAGGGTCGTGTGCAGGTAAAACCCCTGGTTGACATAATCGCCGTAGAAAGGACGATAGCGCTCATAATCCCCCCACGCGCCGTCCGCGCGCTGACAGTCCAGCAGGTAATCCAGGACCCGCCGGTACACCGGCAGGTCAGTGAAACGCAGGTAACTCAGGCAGGAGGAAAGCTCGGCCGCCACGTCCGGATCGTTGCTCTCGATGTAGGCGGCGGTGAGCGCCGCCAGGACGCCGCGCAAATAGGCCTTGTCTTCCGCGCTGAAAAACTCGGCATCCAGCTTGTCCCCGAACTGGTAGGGCACGAAGACTTCGTGGGTCAGGCTGTAGACATCCATCCGGTTTGCGAATCCTGACGCGGGACGCCGGGAGACAATGATACCGGCCTGGAACGCGGACTCCAGCGGGAAGGGCTCGTCCAGCCCGAAATGGCGGTAATAGAGGTGAAAGGCCATGCGCTGGTCCGTGCCGCGGGTGGGCATGTGGGCGTTGAGACGGGGCAGGATTTTCCGGATCTCCCCGCGGTAGAAAGAGGTGTCCAGGCCGATCCGGTCCATGAGGAAGGCCACCCGCAGGTAGGAGGTGGAATCCTCCTTGAACTGGCGGTCGCTGACGCCGGCCAGGTCGTGGTAACGGGCCTCGCCGGTGATGGACGCCCGGTCCCGGATGGCCGTCTTGAGCGCCTCCTTCTCCCCGGGGGAGGCGATGTCGAGCAGCCGGGCATACACATCCAGGCATTCCGCCAGCTTTTTTTTGCCCTTGACGTTGTGGCGGCGAAGCTCGATCGGGTCCACCGTCAGCCCGTCCATCCACACCCGGACCTTGGCGACCGCCGCCCGGTAGCGGGACTGCCGGCGCTCCAGGAACTGGGCGATCGTTTCCGGGGATGCCGCCGCGGATGGCGACGCGACCGCGGCCGCAGGCGGCGGCGCGGTGGAAACGGACGGACCGGGCGCCGGGGCCTGGCCGCAGGTCGCCGGCCAGGCCGCCAGCAGGATGGCGACCGACAGCGCGGCCCTCCGGGCGGACGCAGGACTGGCGTCCCGGCAGTGCGAGCTGATCTTCATGGCATGCCTCCCGTCCGGTAAGAGACTAGCAGCCGGGGATCGAATTGCAACCCCAAGTGCCAGCCCGCCGCAAGGCCGTGGGCCCGCATCCGGTGCGGTTTCGGCTGGACGCCGGGACCTAAAGGGTGTATAGTATTTTTTGTTGGTTTCCATCGGATTGTGAAAAGGGGGTGCGCCATGCAGACTGCCGGATGTTTCCCTGACCGCCGGCGCCTTACCTTCCGGGCAGCCTGGTTCGCCCTGCTGTCGGCCGGGTTGCTCGGCCAGCCGCCCGCCGGGGCGGTGGAAATCGGCACGATCAAAAACTCCTGGGCGTTGGGCAACGTGATCTTTTCATCCGCCGCCATCGCCTCGAACGGGACGGTCTGGGTCGGCTGCAACGACGGCAAGTTCTACAAGATCACCCCCGGCGGATCGGCCACCGCGGTATTCACGGCCGGGGGCGACTTCCAGGCCTCCCCCGCCATCGCCGCCGACGGCACCATCTACGCGCCCTCCCTTGACGGCAAGCTCTATGCCTTCAGCGCGGCGGGCAGTCCGTTGCGCGCGTGGCGAACCGGCGGGTGGATCATTTCCTCGCCCGCCATCGGGAGCAACGGCACGATCTACGTGGGATCCTGCGATAGCAACGTCTACGCCTTCAACCCCGACGGCACCACCCAGCGGCTCTGGCAGCTCGGCGGCGAGGTGAATTCGTCGCCGGCGATCGCCACCAACGGGTTGATTTATGTCGGCTGCGCCGACGGCAACCTGCGCGCCCTGCACCCGACCGGCGGGGTCGCCAAGACCTGGCACACCGGCGGGGTGATCGGCGGCTCGCCGGTCATTGCCGGCAACGGCACGATCTACTGCGGCGCCAACGACGGCAAGCTCTACGCCTTCAACCCCAACGGGACCACCGGCAAGGTCTGGTGGCTGAACGGCCAGGTGCAGTCGTCGCCGGCCATCGGCACCAACGGGCTGATCTACCTCGGGTCCAACGACGGCAAGCTCTACGCCTTCAACCCCAACGGCACCACCAGCCGGGTCTGGAACTTGGGCGGTTATATCCAGTGCTCGCCGACCATCGGGGCCAACGGCAATATCTTCCTCGGGTCCAGCAACGGAAAGTTTTTCTCGTTTCACCCCAATGGCACCACCAACGTCGCCTGGCTCCTGGGCGGGGCGATTTACGCCTCCCCGGCGATCGCGTCCGACGGCACGATTTATGTCGGGAGCCTCGACCACAAGTTTTACGCCCTGCAGGGCCGCGGGGAAGCCCTGGGCGCCACCCCCTGGCCCAAGTTCCGGTTTGACGCCCGCAACACCGGGTCGCTGGCGCCCACCGGAACTGGCGCGCCCCCCGTCGCCGCCTTGCTGCCCAACGCCTGCGCCGACTTCGACGGCGACGGCCTGGCCGACCCCGCCGTGTACACGAACCGGGCCTGGCATGTGTGGTTCGCCGCCGATGGCTATGCGCGCAGCGGCCCCTATGCCCTGGGCTCGCCGGTGGACGGCCTGCCGGCGCCCGCCGATTTCGACGGCGACGGCCTGGCCGACCCCGCCGTGTTCGCCGGCAGCGCCTGGAGCATCTGGATGTCCGGCAACGGCTACGCCAAGAGCGGCCCGCACACCTTGGCCTCGCCGGTGGCCGGCGCGCCCGTTCCCGCCGATTTCGACGGCGACGGCCTGGCCGACCCCGCCGTGCGCGCGGGCGGGTCGCTTTACGCCTGGCTCTCGCGCGGCGCTTACGCGCGCAGCGGGCCGCACGCCTTCCAGCGCGATCCGGCCGGCACCCCCCTGGCCGCCGACTTCGACGGCGACGGCCTGGCCGATCCCGCCGAGCATGCGGACGGACAATGGGACGCCTGGTGTTCGGCGTCGTTTTACACCGACGGCGGTCCCTACGATTTCATGGTCGGGAGCACCGACCTCCCGTTCGCGGAGGATTTCGACGGCGACGGCCTGGCCGATCCCGCCGTGGTTCGGCCGTCTGACGCGGCGCTGTTCAGCTGGAATTCCAGCGCCGGCTATGACCGGAGCGGACCTTACCTGCTGCCCTGAGGATATGAAACCAGCCTTGTTCTGGCATCGGACGCCCGGCGGCGGGATCGAGTGCGAGCTGTGCCCGCATCATTGCCGGGTGGCGGACGGCAAAAGCGGCCGCTGCGGGATCCGCGCGGCGGCCGGCGGCGCATTCGAGGCGCGCGGCTACGGCCGGCTCTCGGGCGCCCACCTGGACCCGATCGAGAAAAAGCCCCTTTACCACTATCTCCCGGGAAGCGTGATTTTCAGCATCGGGGGCTGGGGCTGCAACCTGGCCTGCGTGTTCTGCCAGAACTGGACCATCTCCCAGCAGGCGGACCTTCGCGCGGGCAGCACCGCCCCGGCCGACGTGGTCAAGGCGGCCCGGCAGGCGGGGTCGATCGGCATCGCCTATACCTACAACGAACCGCTCATCAACATCGAGTTCGTCCGCGACTGCGCCGAGCTGGCCGGCCGGGCCGGCCTGGCCAACGTGCTGGTGACCAACGGTTTTATCGAGGAAGCCCCGGCCGCCTGGCTGCTGCCGCTCATCGACGCGCTCAACATCGACATCAAGAGCATGGACGAGGCTTTTTACCGGCGGCATTGCCGCGGCACCCTGGCGCCGGTCCTGCGCTTCGCCCGCCAAGCGGCGGCCGCCGGACGCCACGTCGAAATCACCAACCTGGTCATTCCCGGTTTGAATGACGATCCCCGGCAGATCGGCGAACTGTCCCGCTGGATCCGCGATCATTTGGGCCGAGCCACCCCCCTCCACCTGAGCGCCTACCGGCCGGAATACCGCATGACCCTGCCCCCGACGCCACCCGACGTGCTGGAGCGTGCTCATGCCCGCTGCCGCGAGGACCTCGACTACGTCTACATCGGCAACTTGCCGAGCGCGCAAGGCCAGGCCACGCTGTGCCCGCGCTGCGGAGCCGCCCTGGTCGAACGCCACGAGTACAGCGTGCGCCTTGCCGGGCTGCGCGGAGACGCCTGCGCCCGCTGCGGGCGCAAGGGCGACCTGGTGCTGCCGCGCCCCTGAGGCCGCGCCGTCCCGGGGCGGGCGCAAAAAGGAAGTGCACGCGGCCGGCGAATCCGGTAGAGTTTCGCCCTGTGCGCCGCCCGGACGCCGGGCCGCGCGCCTTGATTGGAAGGAGCCTGTCATGTACCTGCACTTGCGCCTGCGCCTGCTAGCCGCCGTGTCCCTGACCATCCTGGTGGGGGGCGCCTGCCACCTTGCCTCGGGGGCGACCCGGGCCGCGATCGAGACCCGCAGCGCCACCCCCTGCCTGGGCGCCATCGTCATCGACGCCGACACCGGCCAGGTTCTGTTCGCCGACGGCGCCGACGCCAAGGGCTATCCCGCCAGCGTCCTCAAACTGATGGACCTGCTGATCATTCTCGATCGCGTCGCGGCCCACAAACTGTCCCTGCAGGAGCCGGTCAAGGTGACCGCCACGGCCGCGCGCATGGGCGGCTCCCAGGTCTACCTCAAGGAGCACGAGGTGTTCACGGTTGACGAGCTGCTCTATGCCCTCATGGTCCAGTCGGCCAATGACGCCGCCGCGGCCCTGGCGATCCACGTCGCCGGGAGCACGGAGGGGTTCGTGGCCCTGATGAACGAGCGCGCGCAATCGCTCGGGATGAAAGCCACCGAGTTCCACTCCATCCACGGCCTGCCGCCGGGCGAGAACCAGCAGCCCGATGTCACCAGCGCCCGCGATCTCGCCCGCCTGTGCCGGGAACTCCTGAAGCATCCCGACGCCCTGCGCTATACTTCCACCCGGGAGCGCGGGTTCCGCGAGGGGGCCTTCGTGATGCGCAACCACAACGGGCTCCTGCACACCGTCGAGGGCTGCGACGGCCTCAAAACGGGGTACTTCCGGGCCGCGGGCTACTCCATTGCCGCCACCGCCCGGCGCGGCGACACCCGCCTGGTCGCCATCGTGCTCGGCAGCGTGGACAAGAAAACGCGCGACGGCAAGGCGGCGGAATTGCTGGCCGCGGGATTCCTGAAGGCGCCGGCCAAGGAAGCCCTGCCGCCGCCGGCAGCGACGAACACCCCGCCGGCCGCCCCGGTGAAAACGGGCTTCTGGCGGCGCCTGTTCGGCGGATAATGATTATCTCCGCGGCATACGGACCCGCCCAATGTCCCGAAAACACGGATAGGTCACGGGAGGGCTGGCGTGTCGCCGGCCGATGATCTTCTCACAGCGTCTGACGGTTGACTAAAAAACTACGCTGTAAGGAATGATGTCCATGATGCCATCGGATTCGGTCCCGGCGGGGAACACGCTCCGCGTCATCGAGTATGGCCTGCTGTTCCTGCTCCTGCCCGGCCTGGTTGCCGCCTTTAACCCGGGCCTGCCCGTGCTGCTCAACCTCTGGGTGCTGGCCCTGCTTTGCCTGCTGGGCCTGCGGCGGGAGCCGGCGTTCGACCGCCGGCAGCTCTGGAACCCTGCGGATTTCCGGCGACACCTGCGCGCGGTCGCGCTGCGTTTCGCCGTTGGCGGACCGCTCCTGCTGGTGGTCGCCTGGCTGGCGCTCCCGGATTGCTGGCGCTCCCCCCTGGTCCTGCGGCATCCCCGGCTCTGGCTTCTTATCATCCTGGCCTACCCCCTGCTCTCGGTGTATCCCCAGGGGATCGTCTACCGAAGCTTCCTGCTGCACCGTTACCGCCGCCTGTTCCCGGGGGAATGGCCGATCGCCATCGCCAGCGCCGTGGCCTTCGCCCTGGTGCACAGCGTGTTTCACAACTGGATGGCCCCGGCGCTGTCCTGGGCATAGTCTCCCCCCAAAAGCACCAAA
>CAZVVD010000127.1:7744-10096 GCA_964630555.1 uncultured Verrucomicrobiota bacterium
CCTACCAACAAACCCGCTCGCTGCTGGCCTCCTCCCTCGAACATTCCCTCTACGGCTGCTGGATTTTCACGATCGGGCTCGGCCAGTATTTTTACTCGGGGACCGCGCAGCTCGTGCGGCCGCTGGCGCCGTGACCGGCGCCTGATCAATCAGAAACATCGACGAAGAATAAAACGGTTACCGCGGATGACACGCGACGGGCAAATGCATCTATGGGGAGTCTGTGGTCGGATCGGTAAAATCGGTAAGCCGTGATAAACAACCGTAGGGGTTGCAGGCTGCAGCCCGCCTTAGGCCGATGGCATGGAATGATGATCTGTAGCCACGGCACTCCGTGCCGTGCCAGGAGAAGCCGTCATGACCGCAACCTCGCCCGGTTCCCTCTCCGAGCCCGCTCACGTGGACGTCTTTATTTCAGGCCAGGACGGCTACAACAATTACCGCATCCCGGCCATCGCGGTGGCCCCGGACGGCACGATTTTGGCCCTCGCCGAGGCCCGCAGCGCCGGCGATCCCGGCGAGGGCGAGAGCGCTGTCGACCTGGTCTGCAAGCGCAGCGCCGACAACGGCCGCACCTGGTCGGCTCTGCAGCTCATCGAGCACGCCGGGCCGGGCTGGTCGTCCGCCAACCCCGCCGCCGCGGCAGACCGCCGGACTGGTCGGATCTGGCTCCTCTACCTGCGCTGCAAGCCCGGCCGCGGCACCTCCCGCGCCCGGGCCGGCACCGACGATTTCCAGACCCTGGCGCGCTTCAGCGACGACTGTGGGAAAAGCTGGTCCGACCCAACCGACCTGACCGCCATCGGACGCGACATGAATGACCCGCATTGGCGGGCCACGGTGATCGGACCCGGCGGGATGATCCAGGACCGCCGGGATCGGCTGGTGGCCCCGGCCTGGCGGGTGGATCCGCCGGGGGTCTTCGCGATCTTCAGCGAGGACCACGGCCGCACCTGGCAGCGGGGCGAGATCGCCTCACATTTTGCCGGCGTACCAGGCCCCCACGCCCTGAGCGAAGACCAGCTGGTGGAACTTTCCGACGGCCGCCTGCTCCTGGACTGCCGCGACGAGCGCATTCCCTGGCGCCTGGTCGCAGAAAGTCGCGACGGCGGCCGGACCTGGGGCGAGTTCCGCCGGGGAATTCCGGCCGCGCCCGTGGCCTGCGCCATCGAACGCTGCGCGCTCCAGGCCGCCGGCGGCGACCGCGACCGGATCCTTTGGACCGGGCCAAAAAATGTGGGCTCCAACCTTCCCCCGAAATGGGACGACGGCCGGAAAAACCTCGTCGCCCGGATCAGCTATGACGAGGGCCGGACATTTTCTTGCGAGCGCCTGATCGCGGCCGGCCCGGCGGCCTACTCCGACCTGGCGATCCTGGCAGACGGCAGCGCGGGCGTGCTCTGGGAGCGGGGGGACTACCGGTTTATCACCTTCACCCGGCTGGACCGGGAGTTCCTCAGGGGAACATCACCTTGACGATCGAAAAGTCGTCGTCGAGGACCTGGCTCCCCCTCATTTCCTGAACATACTGGTAGAGCTTCTCGATCTCGGAGGATGCCTCCACCGGCGGATGGAACAGGAATTCCTTCAGCCCCTCCAGGTTCCACATGGTCCCGTCGGTCCGCTTGATTTCGTAGGCCCCGTCGGAAAGGACGTACAGTTTGGCCGGGCGCCGGACTTCCGCCGCCGCGTGCTGGTACTTGCTGCCCGGCATGCCCCCGATGACCATGTTGGGCGTCATCAGCTCCCCGACCGTCCCGGCAGGACCGAAGAGCAGCGCCGGCGGGTGGCCCGCGCTGGAATACCGCAACTGGCCCGAGGTTTTATTGTACACCCCGTACCAGATGGTGAAGTAGAGGTTGTTGTGGTGTTCCATCTGGAACATCTCGTTCAGGGAGGCCAGCACCTGTTCCGGCACGCGAAAGTCCACGTTGGGCAGGGTCTGTGAGCGCAGGATGTTGAGGGCCGAGACCGAGAGCAGGGCCGGCCCCACCCCGTGGTCGCAGACGTCCAGCAGGTACATGGCAAAGTGGTCGCCGTCCACCCAGTGGTAGCCGAAGGAATCCCCGCCCAGCTCCGTGGACGGCACGTATTTCCACTCGGTCCTGATCGGCCCCTCCCGCAGGGGCGTCGGCAGGAGCGAAACCACGTAATCGGCGGCCTGCTGGAGTTGGAGGGCCAGGGCCTGCTGGCTCTTGAGGAGCGCCCCGTAGGCCTCGTTTCTCTGGAGCAGGGTGATGAAGGCCTGGGAATGATAGCGGATGCGGGCCACCAGCTCGATGCGGTCGGGCAGCTTGACCAGGTAATCGTTGGCGCCGGCCTCGAGACCGGTCACCATGTCTTCCGGCTTCC
>CAZVVD010000128.1:0-9975 GCA_964630555.1 uncultured Verrucomicrobiota bacterium
CTACGCCAACAACCACCGCATGCGCTGCAATATCAACCCCACCGACGCCAATACGCTCTACAACCCCGTCGAGGCCCAGCTCAAGGACGTCTACCTCACCGAGAAGCTGGGCACCAAGCAGGGCTGGAGCTTTCCCTCGCCCGACGAGAACTGGATGACTGGCTACCCCCAGGAGCTGCAGGATTTCATGGAATGCCTGCGCGACGGGCGCGAGCCCCAGAGCGGCGCGGCCCTGGCCGCCGATACCGTCGCCACCCTCTACGCCGCCTACGTGTCCGCCCAGGACGCCGGCCGGGAAACCGAAATCCCCCAACTGGATTGAGCCCCCGCCGCGAATCCCCTCGACATCTGCCGGGTCCGCGTGGGATAATCTTTCCATGAATGCCAGGCTCATGGACTTGTTCCTGGCGGCGCTCCTGGCCCTGGGTCCGGGGGCGGCCGTTCCCGGCGTCGCCGGCGAGCCGGCTTCGCCCCTGGACGATTTGCGCCTGCTGGCCACCGCCCCGGCCCGCTTTGAGTGGGTTTTCACCGGCGCAACCACCGCCGCCGACGGTCAGGTCCTGCTGGCCTTCAACCACCGCAACGGCCGGACCTGGTTCGTCGCGCCCGGCGACAGCTTGGGCGATTTCCGGGTGGCGTCCTACGAGGCTAAAACCCGTCGGGTCCATAAGCCCTCCCTCAACGCAACCCTCGATGAACCCGCCGGGAGCGTGACCCTCGTCGGGCCGGGCGGCGAACGGGTGGTCCTCGAACAGGATCAGCCTCTGCCGCGCCCCGGCCGGGCGGCTTGGCTGGCTGACCTGGACAGCGGGGTTTGGTGGCCCATCCAGGAGTTGGATGTTTTCTTCCTCGCCCCGGAACGCAACCCGGTCTGCGTGGAAGAGATAGACGAGGAGGGGGTCATGCTCAGCGACGGCCGCGGGAATCCGGTCTTTATCCCGCGCATCGCCGAAGGCGAGCGCGAGGCCCTGGACCGGCTCTGGGCCGACCGCCGGCGCCGGGAACAGCAGCAGCAGGAGCTGGCCGCGCAGCGCCGCCAGGAGGAGGCGGGCCGGGCGGCGGCTGCCGCGGCTCCCTCCGCGGTTCCCTCCGCCGCCTTCAGCTATTCCCCGGCTGCCGCCGTCCCCCGGCGTCCGTCCTTCTTTTTCTACGGCTGCGAGTATCGCTACCCGGACGCCTATGCCGGCTACGCCAGCCCGCTCTATGTCAACGGCCGTTTCATCACCTCGCATTACGTCATCGTGCCCACCCACTTCAAGACCCGCACTTGCGGCACCCTGGTGACCTGGCCGTGACCGCGCCCCGGCCGGCGCTTTCCAAAGAGCGATGCCATTGGTTTTTCCACGAAAATGAACGCGCTCATTATCATCAGGATGAAAAAAGGTGGCTCGCGCGCTCCCTGGCCGATGCTCCCTGGCCGGGCTCCCTGGCCGGGCTCCCTGGCCGGGCTCGGGCTAGGCGGGCTAGGCGGGCTAGGCGGGCAGGCCGGCGCGCGGGCAATCCGCGGCCACTGTCTGAATCATTTTGAGAAGCTTAATCATGCCGCGCTGGATCGAATCCTGGCTTGGACTATTGGGATTGTTATTTTCCAGGGGGCGGGTACACTATCCGCCCGTGGCGCTTGCCGTCCTCAGCCGCCGGCGCGGCGCTCCGTCATGAAAGACATCCAGAACACCCGCGACACCCGCCAGATCCCGATCCGCAAGGCGGGCATCAGGAGCCTGCGCTATCCCGTGGCCGTGCTGGACCGCGAGAACAAGGTCCAGCATACCGTGGCCAGCGTCAGCATGTTTGTGGACCTGCCGCACCACTTCAAGGGGACCCACATGTCCCGCTTCGTGGAGCTGCTCAACGAGCAGCGCGGCCGCATTTCCCCGCGCCATCTCGACGACATTCTCCAGGCCATCACCGAGCGCTTCGACTGCCGGACCGCGCACCTCGAGATCCGCTTCCCGTATTTCATCGAGAAGACCGCCCCGGTCTCCCGGGCCCGGTCGCTGATGGATTACCAGTGCGCCTTCCTGGCGACCTACAGCCGCCGGCGCCGCCGGCCCAAGCTGGACCTAGTGGTCGAGGTCGTCGCGCCGGTGGCCACCCTCTGTCCCTGTTCCAAGGCCATCAGCGCCCGCGGCGCCCACAACCAGCGCTCCTGGATCACCATCCAGGTCCGCAGCCGCGCCCTGGTCTGGATCGAAGAACTGATCGCGATCGCGGAAGCCGAGGCCAGCACCGGCCTGTTCGCCCTGCTCAAGCGCGAGGACGAAAAACGCGTGACCGAGGACGCCTACGCCCGGCCGCGCTTCGCCGAGGACGTGGCCCGCGCCGTGGCCCGCCGCCTGCGGCGGGATCGGCGCATCACCTGGTTCCAGGTGGCCAGCGAGAACCAGGAAAGCATCCATAACCACAACGCCTACGCGCTGGTCACCAGCGACAGCCTGCCCTAGCCAGGGGGTGCCGTGGCGCCGGCGGGATTCGGGGAGGGACAGCGTGTCGCTGTCCGTGGCGGGCAGAATGCCCCTCCTGTCCTGATTATGCTTCCATGGCGAAACAGATACACCAACTTGCGCCACAGGGCAGGCCTTCCGTGGAACTGCTGGCCCCGGCCGGCGGCCTGGATGCGGGCTACGCGGCCCTGCAATATGGCGCCGACGCCGTCTACCTGGGACTGGCGAAGTTCTCGGCCCGCGCCGATGCCGAGAATTTTGGCCCGACCCAGCTTTCGGAGCTGACGGCCTACGCCCACGCGCTCTCGCCCCGCCGCCGGGTCTACGTGGCCCTGAACACCCTGGTCCTCGAACGGGAACTGGACGAGGTCGTCGACTGCCTGGAGGCGGTGTCCGAGGCTGCCGCGGACGCCCTGATCGTGCAGGACCTGGGCGTGGCCCGTATGGCCCGGCGCCACTTCCCCGAGCTGCGCCTGCACGCCAGCACCCAGCTGGCGATCCACGACCGGCGCGGGGTGGAAGCCGCCCGCGAGCTCGGGTTCGCCCGCGCCACCCTGGCGCGCGAGTTGACGCTGGCGGAGATCGCGGAAGCCTCCGCGGCGCCGGGGATCGAGACCGAGGCTTTTGTCCACGGCGCCCTGTGCTACGCCTACAGCGGGTTGTGCCTGTTTTCCTCCCAGGCCCTCGGGCGGAGCGGCAACCGCGGACGCTGCGCCTACCTTTGCCGCGACCGTTTCACGCCGGCTGGCGACGCCCCCGGCGCGTCGGGCGGGTTCGTGTTCTCCATGAAGGACCTGGCCTTGCCCGAGGCCGTGGCGGCCCTGCGCCGGGCCGGGGTGGCCGCCCTGAAGATCGAGGGTCGGAAAAAGAGCCCGCTCTACGTGGCCGCCACGACGCATTTTTACCGCCAGCTGCTGGACGGCACGCTCGGGGCCCAGGAGGCGCGGGAGCTGGCCGACGAGATTCGCACGATCTTCAGCCGGCCCTGGACCCCTCTGTTCGTTTTTTCGCGCTGGAACCGCGAGGTCGTCGACCGCGAGTGGGTGGGGCACCGCGGCGCGCCGCTCGGCCGGGTGGAGGCCCTCGCACACACGCGGGGCGGGGAAGGACGCCTGCGCTTCCGGACCGGTCGCGATCTCGAATTGCACGACGGTCTGCAAGTGGATGTGCCCGGCCTGCCGCGCCCCTACGGTTTCGCCGTCACCCGGTTTCGGATCCTGGACCGGCCGGGGAGCAGGGGCGGGAAGGACGCCGGCTGCCGCTACCGCGCGCCGTCCGGCGCGCGACTGGAGGTGGACCTGCCGCCGGATCATCCGGCCATTCCCCGCGGGGCCGCGGTCTACTGCGCTTCCTCCCAGGCCATCAAGCGCCGCTTCCGCCTGGTGCGGCCCAGGCCGGGGCAGTTCCGGGTGCGCCCCGAGACGGACTTCAAGGTGGAGCTGGCTCCGCAGCGCCTGCGGGTCACGGCCTCTCTGACCCGCCGGAATCAGCCGGGCGTGGTTGCCACGGTCTCGCTGGACGGCGATTTTCCGGCCACCGACAAGCCGGAGCGGATGGCGCAGTGCTTCCAGGAGACTTTCGGCAAGTTGGGCGCCACCCCGTTCGCCGCCGGCGCCGTGACCGTCGTCAATCCGCAGGGCCGCTTCGTGCCGCTGTCCCGCCTGAATCCGCTCCGGCGCCGGTTGCTGGAGGCCCTGGAACGGCAATGGCAGGAAGCCATCGGGAACAGGCTGCAGCCGGTGAAACGGGCCATCGCCTGGCCTGTCAACCCGGCGCCACACGGTGCGGACCGGCCGCCGCCGGTCCGGTGGTCGCTTAAGACGGATCGCTGGGGGGCCTTGGATCTTTTCGAACCCGGCGATTGGGACGGGGTGGACGAGGTGATTCTGCAACTCGGCCCGGAGCCGGGCGGGGGCCTGGCCGAAGGCTTGCGGACCCTGGCGGCCCGGGTCGGCCGCGAACGCCTGCGCCTGGCCCTGCCGCCGATCGCCCGGGCATGGGAAGGCCGGGCGTTGGAAGACCGGGTGGCAAGCTTGGTCGGCGCCGGCTGGACCCGATGGCAGATCGCCAATCTGTCGGGCTGGATGTGGTTGAATCAGGCGCCGAAATTCACCGGCGGCGCCTTGAACATCTCGGCCGACTGGCCGCTGTATGTTCTCAATCGCGAGGCCGCCAGGCAGCTTCTTGACCTGGGGGCCGATTCCCTGACGCTTTCGCCCGAGGACGGGTTGGATAACTGGCGCTCCCTCCTGGCCGGGCTGGGCGCCAGGGCCGTGGTGCCGGTGTACCAGGACACCCCCCTGTTCATTTCCGAGACCTGCGCCGGCGCCCGGCCGGGATGCGGAGAGGCCGGCCAGCCCTGTCCTGAAAGCTTGGAGCTGAAGTCGTCGTTCGGCGACCGGGTGCTGGCGATCAACCGGCGCTGCCGGACCGTGGTGATCAACCGCCGGCCCTTCTGCCTGGCCGCCCGGCTCCCGGAACTCCGGCAGGCCGGCGCCGTCCGCCTGCGGGCCGATTTTCTGTTTCGGACTTACGGGGCGGAGGAGGTCCGCGACCTCTGGCGGAACCTGCGCGCGGGCCGCCCGATTCCCGGAACGCAGGTGGCGAATTTCGACCGGGGATTGGAATGAACGCGCCCCGCCGCCGAGGCGGGGCAGGAGGGATGGGGCATGAGCGTTCGCATTACAGGGGGCCGCCTGGGCCGGCGCCGGGTGCGGGTTCCCGGGGCGGAGGTCCGGCCGACCCAGGACCGCGTGCGGGCCGCCGTGTTCTCGTCGCTAGGGGAACGGGTGCTGGGCGCGCGGGTTTTGGATTTGTTCGCGGGGTCCGGGGCGCTGGGCCTGGAGGCTTGGAGCCGCGGCGCCGCCGCGGTGTGGTGGGTGGAGTGTCATCGCCGGGTCTTGGCCGTGCTGCGGGAGAATGTCCGGAGCCTGTGCGGGGGGGAGGGGCCGGGAACGGTCCCGGAAGCACGGGTCGTCCCGTCCGATGTCCTGGCTTTCCTGCGCCGAGCGCCGGAAGGCCCCGCCTTCGACCTCGTGTTCGCGGATCCGCCCTACGACCGGGACGGGGCCTGGTTCAAAAAAATCTTGTGCGCCCTGGCCGAAAACCCTATTTTATCAGCTTCCGGTTTGCTGATCGTGGAGTTGGCGGCGCAGGGCGCCGACGTTCCCCTGGCGGGGTGGACGCTATTGAAAGCCCGCGATTACGGCGGTACGCGGGTCTGCACCCTGGCGCGGACCGGGAACCCTGGCTTATGAGCACACTGGCCATCTATCCGGGCACGTTCGATCCCATCACCCTGGGGCACATGGACCTCATCCAGCGGGCGGTGCGCCTGTTTGACCGTCTGATCCTGGCGGTCTCCGCCAGCGCCCGCAAGGCTCCGCTGTTCACCCTGGAGGAGCGGCTGGAGATGGCCCGGGTGCTGACCGCCCGGGATCCGAAGGTCGAGGTGGATGCGTTTGACGGCCTGCTGGTGGATTACGCGCGGCGCAAGGGGGCCCGGGTGGTGCTGCGCGGCCTGCGGGCGTTTTCGGATTTCGAGTATGAGTTCCAAATGGCCCTCACCAATCGCAAGATGATGCCGGACCTCGAAACCCTCTTTCTGATGCCCAACGAGAACTACAGCTACGTGAGCTCCAGCATGGTCAGGGAAATCGCGGCCCTGGGCGGCGACGCCGGCGTGTTTGTTCCGGATTGCGTCCGGGCGGCCCTGCGCCGCAAGATGGCCGCCGCGCCCGGCGCCGGGGACGCGGGCAGGCCATGATCATTCCCACCGGCGAACTGCGCCTGCGCGACCAAGCCTACACGGGCGAGGAGCCGCCCTCGATCCTGGAACTCGACGGCGACCCCATGGTCCGCGCCCGGGAGCCGGTCCGCTATGCGCTCTCCGCCCGCCGCCTGGAGGGCGACCTGCTGGTGCGCGGCAGCCTAGAAGCGCCCCTGGAGTTCCTCTGCGCCCGCTGCGCGCAGTGGTTCCGGAAAACCCTGCGGGTGCCGGACTTCGTCCGCTCCATCCCGCTGTCCTCGGAAAACGAATCAATAGACTTGACCCCGGACATCCGCGAGGATATTCTTCTCGCCCTGCCCATCAACCAGGTCTGTTCGGACCACTGCCGCGGGTTGTGTCCGGTGTGCGGCGCCAATCGCAATCGGACGGCCTGTTCGTGCCGGGCGGACGAAGGCCGCTCCACCTGGAGTGTTCTGGACCGTCTGAAAATCGAGTGAAGCGCCGCCGGCCCGGTGTGCCCGCGGACTGCGTGACAAGGAGAGCCCTGATGGCCGTACCGAAACGAAAACAGTCGAAAAGCCGGGTCCGGAGGCGCCAGCGCTCTCACCGGATCGCCTGGCCTGCCCTGAAGCCGTGTCCCAATTGCGGCCAGCCGCAGTTGCCCCACCGGGTGTGCCCGGCCTGCGGATATTACCGCGGGCGCCAGGTCGTCAGCGTGACGGCAAAATAGGGCCTTTATGCGCATTGCCATTGATGCCATGGGAGGCGATTTTGCGCCGGAACAGGTCGTGGCCGGGGCCGTCCTGGCGGCCGAATCGCTTCCGGGGATCGACGGCCTGGTGCTGGTGGGCGATGAGACCGCCATTCGGCGGGAACTGGCCAAGGCGCGGCGGGTGCCTGCCAAGGTGGAAGTCTTCCATGCCTCGCAAACCATCGACATGGACGAGCCCCCGGCCCTCGCCATCCGGCGCAAAAAGGACTCCTCCATCAGCCGGTCCATGGACCTGGTCAAGGAGGGCCGGGCCGAGGCCATGATTTCGGCGGGAAACACCGGGGCGGTCGTCGTGGCCGCCACCCTCAAGCTGAGGACCTTGCAGGGCGTGGACCGCCCGGCCATCGCGACGGTCATGCCCAGCCCGGCCAAGCCGTTCGTGCTGATCGACGCCGGCGCCAACACGGATTGTCCGCCCAGCCTGCTGTTCCAGTTCGCGGCCATGGGGCACGTGTATTCCCAGCGGATTCTTAAACAGGAGCGTCCCCTCATCGGCTTGATGAGCGTCGGCGCCGAGGATACCAAGGGCAACGAGGCCACCAAGGAAGCTTTCCGGGCGCTGAGCGAATCCAAGCTCAATTTCAAAGGCAATATCGAGGGCCACGACCTGTTCAAGGGCGAGATCGACGTCGTGGTTTGCGATGGGTTCGTCGGCAACGTGATTCTCAAGACCAGCGAGGGGCTGGCTCACGCCATCGGCGAGTGGATCAAGAAGGAAGTCACCCGCAACCCGATTCGCCTGCTGGGCGCCGTCTTCCTCATGGGCGCCGTGCGGGCCATGAAACGTCAGGTGAACTCGGAAACCTACGGCGGCGCGCCCTTGCTGGGCGTCAACGGGGTGTGCATCATCTGCCACGGCTCGTCGTCGGCCCGGGCGATCCTGCATGCCATCCGGGCGGCCCGGGATGCGGTGAAGTGTCAGATCAACGACCGAATCGTCAGCGCGGTGGGAGGCGTGTCATGATCAGGAAAGCTGTGCATCCGGTGGTCAGGGACCAGAAGGCTGAATTGCGCCCGGTGTCGATCGTCGGCACCGGTTCCTACCTGCCGGAGCGGATTCTGACCAACGCCGACCTGGCGAAAATGGTGGATACTTCCGACGAGTGGATCGTGACGCGCACCGGGATCCGGGAGCGCCATATCGCGGCCAAAGAGCAGGCCTCTTCCGACCTGGCGATCGAGGCCGCCCGCCGCGCCCTGGCCCAGGCCAAGGTCGCTCCCCAGGATATCGACATGATCCTGGTGGCCACGATCACCCCCGATATGTTTTTCCCCAGCACCGCCTGTTTTGTCCAGAAGGCCCTCGGCGCCGCCAATGCCGCCTGCTTCGACCTGCAGGCCGCCTGCTCCGGCTTCCTGTTCGGCCTCGAGATCGGCCGCCAGTTCATCGCCTCGGGTTCGGCCGAGACCATCCTGATCATCGGCTCCGAGAAGTTGAGCTGCATCACGGACTGGGAGGATCGCTCCACCTGCGTCCTGTTCGGCGACGGCGCCGGCGCCGCCGTGCTCCGGAGCCGGCCGGGATCGCGGGGCATTCTCGCTTCCGTCATGGGATCCGACGGCAACCTGGCCCATCTGCTCAACATGCCCGGCGGGGGCAGCCGCAACCCGATTTCGGAGGAGATGATCAAGGCCCGCCTGCATTACCTCAAAATGGCCGGCAAGGAGGTTTTCAAGTTTGCGGTCAACGCCATGCTGGATGCCGCCCACGAGGCGTTGAAGCGCGCCGGGTTGTCCATGGACCAGGTGCACTGCGTCATCACCCACCAGGCCAACGAACGCATCATCCATGCCGTCGGCGAGCGGCTGGGCGGGCCGGTCAGCAAGTATTACATCAATCTCGCGCGCACGGGCAACATGTCGGCGGCCTCCATCCCGGTGGCGCTCGACGAGGCCGCGCGGGCCGGTGTCTTCCGCCGGGGCGATATCGTGCTCCTAGTGGCGTTCGGCGGGGGCTTTACCTGGGCGGCCAGTGTGCTGGAATGGTAATGGCTTTTCGCCGGGCCAAGATCCATGTGATGCGCAGGGGTCTGCATGAACTCCACCACAGGCTTTCTGTTCGCGGGGCAGGGCGCCCAGACCGTCGGCATGGGGCGCGACTTGGCCGAGGCCGTTCCGGAGTGCCGCGCCCTGTTTGACCGGGCCAACGAGGTCCTGGGCTATGACCTGGCAAAGCTCTGCTTCGAGGGGCCCGAGGGTGAGCTGGTCAAGTCCCGGCATTGCCAGCCCGCGATTTTCACCGTCAGCCTGGCCTGCCAGCGGGCCCTGGCCCTGCGAGTTCCGGACCTGGCGCCGGGGTTCGCCGCCGGGTTGAGCCTGGGGGAATGGTCGGCCCTGTGCCTGGCGGGGGTGGTGTCGTTCGAGGACGGGTTGCGCGTCCTGGCGGCCCGCGGCCGTTTCATGCAGGAGGCGTGCGAAGAGCGGCCGGGCGGCATGCTGAGCGTCATCGGGCTGGACGCGCAGGCGGTCGCGAAGGTGGCGGCCGCCGCCGGCGTGGAAGTCGCCAACCTCAACTCGCCCGACCAGACCGTGCTTTCCGGACCGCAGGACGCCATCGGCGCGGCCGAGCAAATGGCGGCTTCCGCCGGGGCCAAGCGCGCCATCAGGCTCAACGTCGCCGGCGCCTATCACTCGTCCCTCATGGCCAGCGCCGCCCGCAAGCTGGAGGACTTCCTCCGGCCGGTGGTTTTTCGCACGCCGCGGATCCCCGTGGTCTCCAACGTCACGGCCCGGCCCCATGGCGGCCCGGACGACATCAAGCGCGCCATGGTGCAACAGGTGACGTCGTCCGTTCGGTGGTCGGACTCGGTGCTGTGGCTGCAGCAGCAGGGTGTGCAGCGCTATGTCGAGTGCGGGCCCGGCCGGGTGCTCTCCGGCCTGGTCAAGCGGATCCACGCCGGCGCCGGGTTGCTGAATGTCCAGGATCTCACTTCGCTCGAGAAGACGTCCACTGCGGTCATGGCATCCCCCGCCGCTGTCAAAGCTTATTAGAAATGTCCCCATTCTCGACTCATTAGAAATGTCCCCTT
>CAZVVD010000129.1:0-9733 GCA_964630555.1 uncultured Verrucomicrobiota bacterium
TAGATATAACAGGCCTCAAACGCATGTCGCCTGTTTCTTAACCGGACAGTAGTGGAAAAGGATAATGATTGCCCTGGCGATATTGGCGGTACTACCCGTCGCCACCATAGCCGCCACAAGCGAGTACATCTGGACGGTTGGAACCGAAACAAACGGATCGCCCATCCAGCAGGTCGAATGGCTTTTCAAGGACGATGGCTTGACTGTCACCAATTGCCCCATCTTGGCCGGAACCCCGTTGACCCTGTTGAAGGAGAAGCCGGACCGAATCGAGGTCATGTGCGACAAGGAAGCTGTTCCGAAAAGCGACAAGTGGGCACATGCCATCCTGAAAGGAAACATCGTGGTGGGCTGGTTGCCCAGAAGCGCACTGGTGAAAGTCTCGATTGCCGACTGGAAGAAAAAGCAAGGAAGCGCCCAACCATATACCGAAGGCGACATCCATCCTTTGGCTACCAGCAAGTATTTCAGTTATCCCGCCGGGATCACGAAACGTTGTCATCTCAAGATAGAAGGCGACAACGTCACGGTTGTCGTCCTGGACGACAGAACCGCCGTCACATATCCATGCAGACACGAACAAGATAAGATCATCGTCCTCGGTCAGAAGGAACCGATGATTCTTGCAGCACAATCCATGCAGTTGATTGATCAGGACAATCGGGTATTCCCGATGGTGACAAGCGAGTCACGGATCAAAGAATTGGAGGATGTCATCAGGGGAAGCCCCAACAAGCCCTCGGAGGCGACTCCCTAAAGCTCGCGCCACAAGGGCAGCGTTGGTCATGGAGGCTGCACTAATGATCGGTCTTGGCTGCGGGACTGCCATGGATGTGGCGCGCCGAATGATGCAGGCGCAGGAACGGATTCTGGAACGGAGATCCCAGAGACGCGAACAACTCGATCAATCCCGCGCATACCGGAAGCGCATAGCAAGATCCCGGGCATTACCGAAGCCAGCCCGGCAATCCCCATCCTTTGAAACCCTTCTTCCTGAATCCGACCGTCAGTGCCCTGGGTGTCACAATCATTTCTATCGCGCCCAGATGTCCCATGTGGAAGTGGATTTCTGCAATGTGTGTTATAGTACGTGGTTTGATAGGGGGGAACTCGCGCGCGTAGCAGATCAATCTGAAGATATACCCGATCGCGATACCCGGCCGAGGCGCTCGAAATATAGGTGCCCGGTGTGTGCCGCGCGGATGCGGGCGCGCCGTTATTTAAAACCTTATGCGCTCTGGGTCGACGAATGCCCTAATGGGCACGGGCTTTATCTCGAGGGCGGCGAACTGGTGCAAGCGCTGCAGATCAGCCGTAAATCCAGATGTCCACGCTGACTGGGGGGGCGGACATAGGAGGCATGTTTCGGAATTGGAGGAGGGCCTCAGAGGGACACGCTCCGTCGCGCCGCGGGAGTTTTGCAGGAACCTCGAAAATACAGAAGTGGAAATGAGGTGGGTCGGCCGGAAAAAGGATCGGCTCACGCGACGAGGAGCCTGCCTCCCCGTCCGTTATTCCCCAATCAACAACACCGCGGAGCGGGGCGGCAGGGCGAGGGGGACGGTATCAGAGAGGGCGCCGGCCGGCTCGATGGCGCCGGTGTCGGGGAACCATTTTGACCACTTCCGGCTGAGGCCCGTTTTCACGACGCCCGCGTAGGCGGCCGGCCCGACGTTGGCCAGGAGCACGATCCGCCGGCCGGCGCGCTCGAACGATCCCGCCACAAGCCAGTCCGTGGGCGGATCAAGCTCGACCGCCGGCGCGATGCGCGCGCGCAGGTCCCGGAACGCCAGGGGCGCATCCCGCCGGTCGCGGAAGACAGCGCGATCCTGCTCGTCCCACGCGCGCAAAACCTCGGTCCCCGGCAGTTCGACCCCTTCCGGCAGCAGCAGGCCGTCGTAGGCCCGGTCGCCGAGCTTGAGCGTGCCGCCTGCCCGCTTGGCGGCGGACAGATACCGGGCGTCGGCCACGATGAACGGGACCTGGCTCAGGGTGAGCATCTGGCCCAGCCGGATGAAACTGGCAACGGTGCGCTGCAGCCGCTCGGGCTGGGATTCCATCGTGAACCGGCCGGCCGTCGGAATGAAGCCCGCCTGGATGTCCTCGATCGGGTAGTAGAGCAGGGCGCGCGGACAGATCGTCGCGTCACGCAAAACCGCGTTCAGCCGGCCGACGGTGTCGCAGTAACGGCGGTATTCCTCCGGCGTCCAGAGGGCAGGCTGGTAGTAGAGCGTGAACTCGGTCACGCCGAAGGCGGCCTGCCAGGCCGCGGTGGCGCACATCTCGTCGGGCTCGACCCGCGGGCGCTTGCCCCACGAGCGCTGGATGTGATCGCAGACCTCGGTCATCACGCGGCGCGAGCCGCGCTGGACGGCGGCGGAGCCGGGCATGACCGCGCACAGCCAGCCCAGGCCGCGGACGTCCACGGGGTCGGAGGTGAGCAAATCCAACCCGGGAATCGTCATCCGGCGGAGGCACTCCAAGGCGTTGCCCATGAGGGGCGCGTGCAGGGCCGGGGTTTCCTCGCAGAGCGCATGGCCCGACGACGCCAGGCCGTACGACTCGCACCACTGCTGGAGCCGGCCGAAATACCGCTCCGCCATCAGGTCCGCCACCAGGGACCAGAAGCGCCGCCGGGTCCGACGGTCCTCGGCGGCGTCGCCCCCGAACAGGCTGGGCAGGCGCGCCGCCAGGTCCTCGCCGTATTTCTTCCGGTACAGGTCCGGCAGCTCGGCCACCCAGGGCACGCCGGGGAGGGGCTTCACCGCAGGGTCCGGCCGGTCGAGGACGGGGATCTTCGGGATCGAGGCCGGCGGTTCGCCCAGTTGGACCGTCATCAGCGCCGGCTCATCCGTGAAGAACGCCTCGACCAGCTTGCCGAACCGCGCGCCGCACCGCTTCCGGTAGGCTTCGTGGGTCAGCTCGATGAACAGGGCGACCGCCCGCGCGTTGATCAGGCCCGGGCTCCGGCGGCAGGCGTACCAGCTCTGGGCCGCGAGGGTATGCTCGAACGCGCGCCGGACGTAGATGGGCGGGGAGTGAGCCGGGTCGTGGACCAGCGCCTCGGCCTCGACGGAGGGATCCGTTTCGAGGACCCGTCCGCCGGCGGCGCCGCTGGGGTAGCCTTCCTCGTCGTAGATCCAGACGCGCAGTCCCAGCTCGGCGCAGAGGTCCAGGCCTTGCAGGAAGAGCTGCCACTGCGGCTCAGAGCGCAGGTAGTCGGAGAAGCTCACGTTGCAGACCACGCCGCCGAGCCCGCGCCGCTGGAGGTCGGCCAGGCCGGCCCGCAGGGCGTCGGCGGCCGGCCGGCCGCCGGCGGGGAACTTGTCGAATCCGTGGATGATCTGGAGCGGCCGGCAGGCGGCCGGCGGATGGGTCCAGTCTTTGGCTTGGTGGTTCATGGTGTCTTTCGCGATACAGGTTGGCGTCCGCCAGCCCAGCGGTTCGAATTCGGTTCGCAAAATGCGTCGGCGATTCTGACCCATCTATTCCGTTCTCACGCTCGCGCGTACGCGAGTACAGCGCATCGCGCGACGCCGGAATATCTGGGCCAGACTGGCCTTGCTTTTGCGAATCCCGCATTCGCGGGAAACCGAATTCGATCCGCATTTGCCACGCTGTCGCGGGAGAAAACCTGTTGTTCTATGAAGCCGGGCAGGGTAGACCTGTTCGCCCGGATGTTCAAGATTTATACTGCCGGAAGGACCCGGAGCTGCCGGATCGTCAGGATCGGCGGGCAACATGCCCGCCCTCCCGGAAACAGCCGGACCAAGGCGCGGGGCATTTGCAAGGAAAGAAGCAAAAGCGACGCCAGTGTTGCTTTTCCATGAACATGCACACCATGGCGTGGATGTTTTTCGGGAGGGACAGCGTGCCGTTGTCCGCGGCGGGCACATGCCCGCATTGGATGCTTTCCCTTCAACAAAACGAAAAGCGGCGAGGGCGCCGCTTCTACTACCTGGATTTTGCACGCCAGCGTGCAAAATCCACCCGAAGGGCCGCCACGTGAGTCACGTTCCACGTGCCAACGTGGTCACGTGATGATGGCCGCGTAAAACGCGGCCAAACGGGGTTTCCGCCATAAGCGGATCCGCAGGCAGCGGAAACCACGTTAGTTTTGCAGATAACCAGATGGGTTATCTGCAAAACTTCACGTCTTTCGCCAGCGGGCAATGCCCGCTTAAGCGAAAGTGAATATTGCACGATGATCGTGCAATATTCAGGTACTATAAAACCCCAGATTGGAGATCCGTCACCCCGCGGCGGGGCGCTATGAATTTTTCGCCTAGCGAAAAATTCATTGGGATTCGTATTTCGCCGGAGCGGAATTGACGGCGCGCAGGGCACGCATCGTGTCCGGGCCGAACTTCGGGCGGCGGTCGTAGAAGTAGAGGCCGTTGATTTCCTGCTCGATGTCGTAAAGCTGGGTGTAGCACCAGCCGCAGATCGCGGGATTGTCCAGCAGGGCCCGGAGGGTGCGGCCGTAGCGCTCGAGGAACTCGGCCTCAGTTTTCGGACGCTGGCCGTACCCCCACTGGTCCACGCTCCAGCCCTTATCCCTGTCCGCCGGGCTCCAGCCGATCCCGCCGAACTCGCTGACGAAATAGGGCACGCTCCCGTCGTAAGGGACGTCGTGGGCAAAGTTCTTGAACGCCATGGCCCACTCGCCCCGCAGGAGCGGGGCCATTTCCTTGGCCAGCGCGTCCGGCGCCTCATAGGCATGGACGTCGTAGAGGTCGGAGGGCGCGCCCGGGTAGTGGATGTAGCCGGAGGTGTCGATCGCCAGGCGGGACGGGTCGAGCGCCTTATTTAGCCGGTAGAGGTGCTGGTGCAGCCAGCGCGGCAACGGACCCTGCGTCGCCCCGGTTTCGTTCAGCGGGCACCAGCCGATGATGGACGGGTGGTTGATGTCCCGCTCGAGGGCCTGGACCCATTCATCGATGAAGTTGGCCGCGCCGAGCGGCTGGTTGAGATCGCAGTTCCAGTTTCCGGCCTCGCCCCAGACGAGGTAACCCAGCCGGTCGGCCCAGTGGAGAAAGCGGGGCTCGAAGATCTTCTGGTGCAGGCGCGCGCCGTTGAAGCCCGCCGCCATCGAGAGTTCGATGTCGCGCCGCAGGGCGTCGTCCGACGGCGCCGTGTAGATGCCGTCCGGGTAGAAGCCCTGGTCGAGCACGGTCCGCAGGGTGAGCGGCTGGTTGTTGAGATACAGCCGGCGCCCCTCGGCATGGATTTTCCGCAGGCCGAAATAGCCCTGCACGACGTCCTGTCCCCCGGACGAGGTCAGCTTGAGTTCCAGCCCGTAGAGATGGGGATTGCCCGGCTGCCAGGGGACGGGATCGGGGATGTCCAGGCTGAGCGTGACGGGCGCCCCGCGGAGGCGGGCCTTGGCCGAGGCAATGACCCGGTCGTTCTGCTTCACGAGGACTTCCGCGTCGGCCGGGCGCGGTGTGCCGGCCGCAAAAAGGGTCACGTGGACGCGGGCGTTGTCAAGATCGGCCTGGACGGCGAACCTGCCGATATAGGAATCCGGCACGGCCTCCAGCCAGACGGTCTGCCAGATGCCGGTGGTGCGGGTGTAGGAGCAGGCGCAGGAGCGGAGCTGCTGGCACTGCTTCCCGCCGGGCTGGAGCCCGCCGCGCAGGTCATCCCGCGCCTCGACGACCAGCAGGTTTTTCCCCGCCTGCAGGGCCGCGGTGATGTCCAGCTCGACGGGCGTGTAGCCGCCGGCATGGCTGCCCACCGGCTTTTCGTTGACGTAGACCCGGGTCAAGAAATCGCAGGCGCCGACGTGGAGGAGGACGCGCTTGCCGGCCCAGCCGGGCGGGATCTCGAACGCGCGCCGGTACCAGGCTGCCGCCATGAAATCCTTGTGGCCGATCCCGGAGAGCGCGCTTTCCATGCAGAAGGGGACCAGGATTTCCCGGTCGAAAGCCGCGTCCCGGCCCTGCCAGTTCTGCTCGGCGCCGCTGGCGCCGGGATCCATTTTGAACTGCCAGAGGCCGTTCAGGTTCAGCCAGTCCGGCCGGAACCGGTCGGGTCGAGGGTGCTCGGGGCGGGGGATAGTCATCGGTGGCTCCTTCAAGCGCTCTTGCGGACGCGCTCCTTTTCCTCCTCCGCGCGGGCTTTTACCTTGTCCCTGGCGGCGCGCTGTTCGGCCTTGATTTTCTCGACCTGTTCGGGGTCTTCCCCCGCCTTGGCCAGGCTTTGGCGGCCGAGGATTTCCATTTCCGCCAGCTTGGCCTGGGTCTTGCGGTCGATCTCGGCCAGGGCGGCCTTCTGGGCGTCGGTCAGCTTGGCCGGGGTGCCGTCGCGCTGGGCCAGGCGTTCCAGGGCGAGGTCCAGGGCGCTTTTCAGGGGTTTGCCGGGGGCTACCATGTCGATTTCCCAAGTCAGGCCGATGCCCGCATTCTACGTGGTTCGAATTCGGTTCGAAAAATTGTCTGATATTGTAACGGAATGATCAAAGGCGGACTGATGTCCACAACCCAGGAAATTTAACCGCGGATTCCGCTGATTTCACGGATAAACAAGCATTGTCTGCCGTCCTACATCCGTGCCCATCCGCGTTATCTGCGGTAACAACATTGCGGATATATTCTTGTTTTGTCGCGGTTAATAATGGTTTAGACGCTGAAGCGGCGGAGGCGCCGCTTCCACCTATCAGAACGACTGCCGGACCATCTGGAGCACGACCGGGCCCAGCAGGACTAGGAACACGGCCGGGAAAATGCAGGCCACCAGGGGAAAGAGCATTTTTACCGGCGCTTCGTTGGCGAGCTTCTCGGCCCGCATGAAGCGCCGGGTGCGGATCTGGTCCGCCTGCACCCGCAGAATGGCGCCGATGCTGACGCCCATTTCGTCGGCCTGGACCAGGGCGGCCACCAGCGAGCGGATGTCCGCTTGCTGAACGCGTTCGGACATGGTTTTCAGCGCCTCGCGCCGGGTCTTACCCAGCTGGATTTCGAACAGCACCCGGGAGAGTTCCTCGCCCAGGGGATCGGGGGCGCGGCGGATGACGATGTTCTTGATCGCGGTCATGAAATCCAGCCCGGCCTCGACCGAGAGGGTCAGCAGGTCCATGACGAAGGGCAGGGCGCGCAGGATCAGCTTGTGGCGCAGGGCGATGGCCTGCGCGAGCCAGAGCTGGGGATAGAGAACCATGTAGCCGAGGATGAGCAGGGCCATGCCGATCAGGCGGCTGCGGGTCGCGCCCTCGATCGGCGCGTGGGACAGGGCGAACACCCCGATCAGCATCAGGGCCAGCAGCGGGCCGATGACCAGCGGGCAGAGCACCCGCAGGGCCAGGTATTCCTCGGGCGCCAGGATGTCGTCGTAGCCGGCGGAGGTCAGGCGGGCGCCGACGTGCCGGCGCACCGCCTTGAAGCGCGGCCCGGTGAACCAGCGGGTGAAATAGGGCGTCCAGGGCAGGAGCGTGCCCAGCAGCAGCGGCAGGCGCCGCTCCTGGCGGCGCCCGTCCGCCAGGGTGACATAGGTGATCGCGCGGGCGGTCTCCGCGATGTGCCAGGTCAGCCCGGCGGCGAACACGGCCCACAGCAGTCCCAGCAGGAAATCAGCCATTGCCATCTCGTCAATCCTTCCCAATGCGGACCAGGCCCACCCCCCACGAAATCACCCGCGAATGGACAGCCATGAGCACGAAAATCAAATGTCGATGTTGACGATTTTCCGGATCAAGAGCGCGCCGATAATTTCCAGGGCCACCACCAGCACGCCGACCAGGATGCCGACCGGGGCGGTGAAAAAGGAGACCATCATCCCGGGGTCCAGGATGAACATCACGGCGCCCAGCCCGATGGGCATCACCCCCACCACGATGCCCTGCATGCGCCCCTGGGCGGTCAGGGTCCGCACCCGCTCCTGGATGCGCAGGCGCTCGCGGATGGTGGCGGCGATCTTCTCGAAGACCTCGGTCAGGTTGCCCCCGGTCTGGCGGGCGATCTCGATGGCCCGGATCATCAGGGTCAGGTCCTCGCTGCGGACGCGCGCTTCGAGGTTGCCCAGGGCCTCCTCGAATTTCACGCCGATCCGGGTCTGCTGGAGGAAGAAGGAAAACTCCTGGGCGATGGGGTTTTGGCCCTCCTTGACGATGTGCTCGAAGGCCTGGAGGATGCTGGACCCCGAGCGCAGGGCGTTGCTCATGGTCATCAGGGCATCCACCAGCTGCTCGTTGAACCGCCGCAGCCGCCGGGCCTTGACGAAGACCAGCAGGCGCTTGGGCAGGGCCAGGACCAGCAGGGCCCCGGCGGCGCCGAGGGTCAGCCCGCGCAGCACGCCGGATGGGGACCAGAAGCTCCCCACCAGGAGAAATAGGACGACGAACACGGACCCCGCCGCGATCCAGGTGATTTCCAGGATGCGGCGCGGGGGGATGAACAGGAACAGGTCGGCGAACTGGCGCGCGGTCTGTTCGGTAGTGAGCCGGGAGTAGTTCTCGGCGCCCGCCCGCACGGCCTGGAGCAGGGCGTAGGCCAGCCCGGCCACGCTGACCAGGTAGAGGGCCGGGACCGTCCAGAGTAGCAGTGGGCCTTCCATTTCAGTGTTTCCAGGCGCGCTGGTCGAACATGTCCATATCCAGCTCCAGGCCGCGGGTCTTGAATTCCTCCAGGAAGGTCGGGACCGAGCCGGTGGCCATCATGTTCCCCTTGACCTTCCCCCGCTGGTCGATGCCGGTCTGGGTGAAGGTGAACAGGTCCTGCATCGTGATGCGGTCGCCCTCCATGCCGGAGATCTCGGTGATGCTGGTGACCTTGCGGCTGCCGTCGCTCATCCGGGCGGTCTGGACGATCATGTGGATGGCGGCCCCGATCTGCTCGCGGATGGCGCGGCTCGGCAGTTCGACCCCCGACATGAGGGTCAAGGTTTCCAGGCGTGAGATGACGTCCCGGGGCGAGTTGGCGTGGATGGTGGTCATGGAGCCGTCGTGGCCGGTGTTCATGGCCTGGAGCATGTCGAGCGTTTCGCCGCCGCGGCACTCGCCGATGACCAGGCGGTCCGGGCGCATGCGCAGGGCGTTGCGCAGCAGGTCGCGGATCGTCACCGCCCCGCGCCCCTCGATATTGGGCGGGCGGGATTCCAGGCGCACGACGTGGGGCTGGGAGAGCCGCAGTTCGGCGGAATCCTCGATGGTGACGATCCGGTCGCTGGGGGGCAGGTAGGCGCTCATGACGTTGAGAAAGGTGGTTTTGCCCGAACCCGTCCCCCCGGCGATGATCAAGTTCTTGCGCAGCAGCACGCACAGGCGCAGGAAGTCGGCCATGCGCGGGTCGATGGACCCGAATTCGACCAGGTGACGCATGGTCAGGGGGTCCTTCGCGAACTTGCGGATGGTCAGGCAGGGACCGCTGAGGGCCAGGGGCGGGATGATCGCGTTGACCCGCGAGCCGTCCTTGAGGCGCGCGTCCACGTAGGGCTGGCTTTCATCAATACGCCGCCCGATGGGGGCCACGATGCGCTCGATGATGGCCATGACCGAGCTGTCGTCCATGAAAACCCGGCCGCTGGGTTCCAACCGGCCGTTTCTTTCCACGTATACCTGATCGCTCTTGTTGACCATTATCTCGGTTACCATCGGATCCTCGAGCAAGTCTTCCAGGGGGCCTAGCCCCACGGACTCGTTGAAAATTTCCTTTATGAGGGATTCTGGTTCGATCCACGAAGGGAGGCGGTCGCGCACCTCCTTGGAAACGCAGCGCTCGGCGATCAGGTGCACGCC
>CAZVVD010000130.1:0-9677 GCA_964630555.1 uncultured Verrucomicrobiota bacterium
TCCCGGCTCTCGGCCCCGGAGGCCGGCCCGCCGCCGGCCTGAGCTGATGTTTTCGAAAAGGGTGGGACGAGGCCTCAGGGCCTACGCCGCCATGGCAAAGTCTATGGCTGTGAAGGCCGGACCACCTTCTTGTGCCGGTTTTCTTGCTTTGCCGCCATCGGTCCATTACTCTTGCCGCCGGCCGGTGGAAGCGACGCCCCCGTCGCTTTCCCGATGTCAGAGCAAAACCGTCACACGTTCAAAGCGGCGGGGGCGCCGCTTCCACTTGGAATCAAAAACGATAGAATAAACCCTGAAGCCCGCGAAGCGCGGGAAAAACCCTGCCACGTCGCTTCCAGGCGCTGGTGCGCCTGGAGCACGCGGTCCCTTGCCCGCAGCGGGCGACGGGAAACCCTTTCCCCCTTTCCATGCCTGACCCCATCCATTCCGAAGCCGCGCCGGGCGCCATTGATTACGAAAAAGCCCTCAACCCGGAACAGCTCGCCGCCGTGCTGGCGCCGGACGGGCCGCTTTTCGTCCTCGCCGCCGCCGGCACCGGCAAGACCCGCACCCTTGTGTACCGGGTGGCGCACCTGGTTGAAAAGGGAACCGATCCGCGGCGGATTCTCCTCCTGACCTTCACCAACCGCGCGGCCCGCGAGATGCTCGAGCGGGCCGAGGCGCTGGTGGGCCGGGGCGTGGGCGGGCTGTGGGGCGGCACCTTTCACCACATGGCCAACCGGATCCTCCGCCGCCAGGCCCACCGCCTGGGCTATGGCCTCGACTTCACCATCCTCGACCAGGACGACTCCAAGAGCCTGGTCCGCGCCTGCGTGGAAGCCCTCGGCCTGAAGGGCAAGGAGTTCCCCAAGCCCGATGTCCTCCAGGCCGTCTTCAGCGGGGCCGTCAACCGCCGCCAGCCCCTGCGCGAGGCCGCGGAAATCCGCTTCGGGCAGGCCGACGATTACGTCCGCGGCGGCCGCGCGCCGGTCGTGGATCCCGAAGACGTCCTGCGCGTGCACCAGGCCTATGAAAAGAAAAAACGCGAACAGAACGCCATGGACTTTGACGACCTGTTGATCAACGGCCTGAAACTCTTCCAGGAGCATCCCGATGCCCTGGCCGGCTACCAGGAGCAGTTCCAGTACGTGCTCGTGGACGAGTACCAGGACACCAACCCGATCCAGGCGGACTGGGTGGACCTGGTGGCCGCGCCGCGCCGCAACCTGCTGGTCGTCGGCGACGACTTCCAGAGCATCTATGCCTGGCGCGGCGCCGATTACCGCAACATCATGACCTTCCCGAAACGCTACCCCGACGCCCGCCACTTCAAGCTCGTGACCAATTACCGGAGCACGCCGGACATCCTGGAGGTCGCCAACATCTGCATCGCCAACAACCCCCGCCAGTTCCAGAAGGAGCTGCGGGCCACCCGTCCGCCGCACCTGAAACCGGTCGTGGCGCAGCTCCGGGACGGCGGACACCAGGCCCGCTACGTCGTCGAGCAGGTGCGCCGCCTGCGCCGGGAAGGCTACGCCCTGCGCGAGATCGCCGTGCTCTACCGCGCCCACCACCACGCCATGGACCTCCAGCTTGCCCTGGCCACCGAGCGCGTGAATTACATCGTCACCTCCGGCGTCCGCTTTTTCGAGCAGGCCCATGTCAAGGACGCCTGCGCGCTCCTGCGCCTCCTGCACAATCCCGGGGACGAGCTGGCCTTCACCCGCCTGCTGGGGCTGCTGCCGGGCGTCGGACCGCGGACGGCGGCCAAGTTGTGGGCCGCCCTTGGAAAACGCGCGGACGTCAAGGAGGCCGCCGGGCGCCGGGACATCGCCGGGCGCCTGCCGGCCTCGGCCCGCGCGGCCTGGCAGGCCCTCGACCCGGTCATGGCGGCCTATGAGGCCGAGAATCTCAAGGAGGACCCCGGCGAAGCGGTTTTCCAGTTCCTGAAGGCGTTTTACGACCAGGTGCTCCTGGATACCTTCGACGATTACGAGCGGCGGCGGGACGACCTCCAGGAAATGATTGCCTACATGTCCGGCTTCGAGTCCAACGAGGCTTTCCTCAACGAGGTGGCCCTCGTGACCAACCTGGACGCCGAGCCCGGTCCGCGCGACGGCGGCGCCGGCGACGCCCTGCGCCTGAGCACGGTCCACCAGGCCAAGGGCCTGGAGTGGAAGGTGGTCGTCGTCCTCTGGGCGGCCGACGGGATGTTCCCCTCCAGCCGTTCCCTGAACGAGGCCAACGGCGAGGACGAGGAGCGGCGCCTGTTTTACGTCGCCGTCACCCGCGCCCGGGACGAGCTGATCCTCTGCGTGCCGGAGGTCCGCCGCATGCCCGACGGCGGCGTGAATTTCCTCTCGCCCTCGCGCTTCCTGGTGGAGATCCCCGAGGACCGCCTACGCCGGGAGCAGGTGGGTTTCCTCTGACGCTCTGTTGGGAGAATCCGCGTTCCCGCGGACTGCCTGCGTTCGCGGGGGAGGGCGACGCCCTCGGCGTCCCTGCGGGAGACAGGAATTCTGCGGTGGTCTCCGTGTTGGAACGGGGTCGGGGACAGGAGAGGATCCGGGCCGAGGGCCAGGGTGGAAGCATCGCGCGACCCTGTCGGAAACGCGGGTCTACCCCCGCGGCGCCGGACCGTGCACGGCGGCCGCCAGCTCGCGGACCAGCTCCGCCAGCGTTCCCGCCCGCGCCGCCTGCACCAGGGCGCTCCCCACCACGACGGCGTCGGCGTAGGCCGCGGCCTCGCGGGCCTGCCGGCCGTTGCTGATCCCGAAGCCGACGGCAATCGGCAGGCTCACGCGCCGGCGCAGTTCGGCCACGTGCGTGCCGACGGTCGCGTCCAGCTCCTCCCGCGCGCCGGTGACCCCCTTCACCAGGATGTAGTAAACGAACCCGTCCGCCTGGGCCAGGATGCGTTCCGCCCGCTCCAGCGGCGTGGTGGGGGCGATGAGCTGGATCAGCAGCAGGCCATGCCGCCGGATGTGCGCGCGCAGCTCGCCCGATTCCTCGTAGGGCAGGTCCACGACCAGGAGGCCGTCAATCCCGGCGGCGGCCGCGTCCGCGCATAGCCGCTCGTAGCCGTAATTGAAAAGCGGGTTGGCGTAGCTGAAGAGCACCAGCGGGGTGGGGCAATCCGCCCGCAGGCGCTTCGCCAGGTCCAGCACGCTTGGCAGCGTGGCGCCCGCGCGGAGCGCCCGCTGGCCGGCCGCCTGGATCGTCGGGCCGTCCGCCGTGGGATCCGAGAACGGCACGCCCAGCTCCAGGATGTCCACGCCGCCGGCAATGGCGGTCCGGATGTCGCGCTCGGACGTCGCCATGTCCGGATCGCCCGCCGTCAGGTAGCCGATCAGCGCCTTGCGCCCCTGGCGCTTCAGGGCCTCGAGAGTTGCGATGATGCGGTTCATGGAGTGTGTCGGTGGTTTAGCCTAACCGCCTAGTGCCTATTTGCCTGCCCCGTGCTTCCGTTTCCATGCCAGAATATGATCCAGGTCCTTGTCGCCCCGGCCGGAGAGGTTGACCACGATATCCGCTTGCGCGCCCAGGAGGCGGGCGCGCTTCCCAGCCTCGGCGACCGCGTGGCTGGACTCGAGGGCCGGCAAAATGCCCTCCAACCGCGTCAGCTGGTCGAACGCCGCCAGGGCCTCGGCGTCCGTAATGTGGCAATACTCCACCCGCCCGGTCTCGGCCCAGTGGGCATGCTCGGGTCCCACGCCGGGATAATCCAGGCCGGCGCTGACGGAATGGGCCTCGAGCACCTGGCCGTCGGGGTTCTGCAAAAGATAGCTCTTGGCGCCGTGCAGAATGCCCACCCGCCCGGCGCCGATACTGGCGGCGTGCTTGCCGGTCTCCATCCCGAACCCGGCCGCCTCCACCCCGACCAGGCGCACGCCGGCGTCGTCCAGGAAAGCCGAAAAGATTCCGGCGGCATTGCTGCCCCCGCCCACGCAGGCGATGATCATCTCCGGCAGGCGCCCGATCTGGTCCAGGCATTGCCGGCGCGCTTCCGCGCCGATGACGCTCTGAAAATCGCGCACCATGATCGGGTAGGGGTGCGGGCCGGCGACCGACCCGATGACGTAGAACGTATCGTCCACCCGGGCCACCCAGGCCCGCAGGGCCTCGCTCATGGCATCCTTCAGCGTGGCGGTGCCGCTGGCGACCGGGCGGACTGTCGCGCCCAGGAATTCCATGCGCCGGACATTGGGCGCCTGGCGGCGGATATCCTCCTCGCCCATGAAGATTTCACACTCCATGCCGAAAAGGGCGGCGGCGGTGGCCGTGGCCACCCCGTGCTGGCCGGCGCCGGTTTCGGCCATCAGCCGCCGCTTGCCCATGCGCCGGGCCAGGAGCGCCTGGCCGATGGTGTTGTTGATCTTGTGCGCCCCGGTGTGGTTGAGGTCCTCGCGCTTGAGGAAAATGCGCGCGCCGCCGCAGGCTGCGGTCAGGCGGGAGGCCAGGTAGAGCGGCGAAGGCCTCCCCACGTAGTCGCGCAGGAGCGCCTGGAACTGCCGCTGGAACTCGGGGTCGGCAGCCGCTTCGCGGTAGGCTTGCTCGAGGGCGATCAGGGCCGGCATGAGGGTCTCGGCGACGTAGCGTCCGCCGAAAGCCCCGAAATGCCCGCCGTTGTCCGGACCGTGCTGCATGATGCCGAGATTCCTGGCGCTATTTCTTCCGCCGGTGGAGCGGCTTATCCATAAGACGCTTCTTTACTCCACCGGTGGAACGGCTTATCCATAAGACGCTTCTTTGCTCCCTCTGGACGTTCTAATCCTTACCTCATTCGCCTGCAATACCCAAGGCCAATTATCTTTTCCTGATATCAGACCTTTCATCACAGGATTGCGCAAAATATATTCGTATTTTTCGTCCTGTTCTTGGGCGCTTCGGAGACGATGGTCAAAATAGTTCGGCTGCCATACAATGCCGCCATGCTTGGTATGATAGCGTTTCCAATTACGAATCGTCGCGCTCATTCCATTGCCGGGGGGAAAAGAAAGCAGCATGTGGATATGATCCGGCATAAGAATGCAGAGGTGGTGATGCCAGCATCCGCGCTCGGTATACAAACGAACAGATTCCAGGAGACGGGTGGCCACCCCAGGATCGGTTAAAGGGTGTGGGGTTGAGTCGGCAGCCCGGATCCGGACATGAAACACGGCGCCGGTCTGAACCCAGGACGGCATCGTGTGATGCAGTCGTTGTGGAAAACCAGACATCGCTGGATCAGTTATCAGGATGATAGCGCGTTAGGGATAACGCGCTCCACCTTTAGATGCCACCCTTGGAGCGGCTGGTTCCCAAAACGCTGAATTTGTTCCTCAGGCGGAGCGGCTTGTCCTCAAGACGCTGTTCTCCCCGATCCAAGGGAAGAAGCGCGTTAGGGATAACGCGCTCCACCTCAAGACACTTCTTCCTCAGATAGCACCTGATCGGCCCAAGCGCGCGTGACGGAAAACGCGAGCCACCCTTTTGATTTTTTGCCGCTCATGCCGCCCTGGCCGCGGCCATAAAGGAGACCAGCTTGCGGACGTCCTTCTTTCCGGGCGCCTTCTCCACCCCGCTGGCGACGTCCACGCCGGCGGGGCGCACCTGCCGGATGGCCTCGGCCACGTTGGCCGGCGTCAGCCCGCCGGCCAGCAGGATCGAATAGTGACGGGCCAGTTGCGCCGCCCGTGCCCAATCGGTCTTCTGACCGGTGCCACCATACACGCCCGGCACGGCCGCGTCCAGCACGTAGCGTTCCGCCGGCCAGCGTCCCGGGACCGGGCGCGGCCCGCCCCGCTCCAGGCGCACGGCCCGCCAGAGGCGGAGGGGACACCGCGCGAAATCCCGCGCCGCTTCGTCGCCGTGCAACTGCGCCGCGTAGAGGCCGCAATCCCGGGCCACATGCAGGACCTCGTCCCGGGACTCGTTAACGAACACGCCGACGCACCGTACTTTGCCCGGCAACCGTTCTATGATCCGGCTGAGCGTCCGGGCGGAAATTCCCCGCGGGGAGCCGGCGTAGAGCACGAAGCCTAGGAAATCGGCGCCGGCCTCCCAGGCCGCCTTCGCGTCCGCCAGGTTCGTCAGCCCGCAAATCTTGATGTCCACGGAATACGGCATAGACCTATTATGGCCTCCACGAATGATACGATGACGATGTTTCCGGACGACGATGCGTCACTATCTTGCTTTTCTGACCGGATATTTACCGCGGATGGCGCGGATATCGCTGATATCAAAAGGGAGATCTAGTAGTCAGAATGATTCCGTCTCTCTATCCGTTACAATGTGATGTTCAACTTTATTTTCTCGATCCTATCTATCATCCGCGAAATCCGCGTTATCCGCGGTCAATATTCTTGTATTGTTTGCGGTAATATAATGAGTGTGGCTTTCTTCCGTTTCGTGTTGTTCGTGTATTTCGTAGTTACCTCTTGCTTGGGTTTAAGCAGCTATCTTTATTTCACAGATGCTATTTCGGTGTATTCCGTGGGCAATAGCTCCGCGGCTCATGGCGTCGGCGCCAGCAGCGCGCGCAGGGCAACGCCGGGGTCGGGCGCGCGCAGGAGCGTCTCGCCGACCAGGAACCCCTGATAGCCCAGGGCCTGCAGATCCGCGATGTCCCGCCGGCTGCGGATCCCGCTCTCGGCGATGCACGGCCGGCCCGCCGGCAAATGCGGGGCCAGCCCGCGCGCCACGGCCAGGTCGGTCTTGAGCGTCGCCAGGTCCCGGCTGTTGACCCCAAGGATCGGGCCGTCCAGGGCCAGGGCCTGCTCCAGCTCCGCCCGGCCATGCACCTCGACCAGCGGCTCCAGGCCGAACTCCGCGGCCAAGGCGCAGAGGAGCCGCAGGCGGTCGGGCTCCAGGCCCGCGGCGATCAGCAGGACCACGTCCGCCCCCAGGACCGCGGACTCCGCCAGCTGGTACGGCTCGCTGAGGAAATCCTTGCGTAGGATCGGGAGCCCCACCGCCCGCCGCACCGCGCGCAAATCGTCGTCGCTGCCCAGGAAATGGCGTGGCTCGGTCAACACCGAGATTGCCGCCGCGCCGGCCCGCTCGTAGGCCGCGGCGATATCCGCCGGGCGGTAGTCCGGGCGCAGGCAGCCGGCGGACGGGCTGGCCTTTTTCAGCTCCGCGATGATGCCGGGCGCGGGGCCGGCCCGCAGCCGGTCCGCGAGCGAGCGCCGCGGGCGGGGAGCGCGCGCCGCGCGCTCCAGCTCCGCCCACGGCCGGCGCTCCTGGGCCGCGCGGGCGTCCCGCCGCCGTTCGTCCATGACCGACTGTAAAAAATTGCCCAAACCAGATCCTCTGTCGATATGTTTTACCGAAAATAATCCGCAACGACGATCAATCCGATCCACAATAAGAAGCAGGCAGACAAACTCAATAGAAAATACTGACATCCCAATACGACGGAACGCAGACGAAAAGCCCTGACCAGTCCCAGCAGGGCGACAGGGAGAACGGGGACCGACGCTACGGCGACGATAGATATGAGTGGTAGAAGAAGGTTATAGAAGAACCCAAGCACCTTCCAGAAAGACATTACGTGCGTTTGCATTATAATCATCAGCATGGCTCCAACCCAGAGCGCCAGGTAGAGGAGCAGGGACACGCCCACTGCGACGCAGTAAATGAACAGGATCTTATTTCGGAATATGCCCTTGTTAACGTCGATCATACTTACGCAACGCTCCTTACAGAGCTAAACCTAGAAAAAGCGGTTCGACCACGCTGCACGTGCGCAAATTGTTCTGGGTTTCGTGGTGGAGCGGCTTATCCATAAGACGCTACTTCCCCCCGTAAGCGCGTCATGGACGACGCGCTCCACCTTTGGCGAATCAAAATGAAAATATACTCAAGGCCCTCAGTGGCACTGCTCGACCCACGCGTTCAACTTAGCGGCGGCGGCGCCGCCGTCAATGGAGGCTTTCGCCAGCTCCAGGCCCGTCCGCAGGTCATCGGCCCGGCCGCCGGCGACGATGCCGGCGGCGGCGTTGAGCAGGACCACGTCGCGGCGGGCGCCCGGCTCGCCCGCGAGGACGCTCCGGATGATGCCAGCGTTGAACTCGGGCGCGCCGCCGGCCAGCTCCTGGAGGTCATGGTATTCTCCGATCAGCTCGAGGGGATCGAACTCGTAGGTGCGAATGCGGCCGGCGTTCAGCTCCGTGATCCGCGTGGTGGTCGTCACCGTGATCTCGTCGAGGCCGTCGCGGCCGTGGACTACGAACGCCCGGCGGCTGCCCAGGGCCATCAGGACCCGCGCAAAGGGCTCGGTCAGCGCCGGGTCGAAGACCCCGAGAATCTGGCCCCTGGCCCCGGCCGGGTTGGTGAGGGGCCCCAGCAAGTTGAAGATCGTGCGCACGCCGAGCTCGCGGCGCACGCCGCCGGCGTGCTTCATCGCCGGGTGCAGTTTTGGGGCGAAGAGGAAGCCTATCCCGACCGAGCGCAGACACTCCTCGACGACCTCCGGGGGCGCCTCGATGTTCACTCCCAGGGCCGCCAGGACGTCGGCCGAGCCGCACTGGCTGCTGACGGCGCGGTTGCCGTGCTTGGCCACCGGCACCCCCGCGCCGGCCACGACCAGCGCCGCCGCCGTCGAGATGTTGAAGGTGTGCGCGCCGTCACCGCCGGTGCCGCAGGTGTCCACCACCGGCAGGCCGCCGGCGTCGATCAGGACCGCGTGGCGGCGCATGGAGGCCGCCGCGCCGGCCAGCTCGTCCGCGGTCTCGCCTTTCATCCGCAGGGCCGTGATCAACGCGGCGATCTGTGCGGGCGTCAACTCGCCGGCCATGATCCGGTCGAACGCCCGTTCCGCGGACGCCCGGTCCAGGTCCCGGCGCTCGATCAACGACTGCAGGATTTCTTTCATCGCTTGGCTCCCAAAAACCACGTGCCTCCCTCGGGGGAACCCAATTTGTCGTTATCCGCCGCAGGCGCGTCATCCGACGTTTGAGTGGAAGCGACGCCCCCGTCGCTTTTCTTCAACGCCCGGTTGCCCTACGGCCCATTTTGAGAAGCGGCGCGGGCGCCGCTTCCACCTGATGCTACCATCATTTGCTGCCTTATTCCGCCCCGGCTCCCGTTGCGCCCCTGGCCATCCCGACCATGTCCAGAAAATTCCTCAGCAGGCGCTTGCCGGAGGGCGTGAGGATGGATTCCGGGTGGAACTGGATGCCGTAGGTCGGGTGCTGGCGGTGGCGGAGCCCCATGACCTCGCCGTCGTCGGAGGTGGCCTCCACGACCAGCTCCGGGGGCAGGGTGGCGCGGACCACCGCCAGGGAATGGTAACGTCCGGCGACAAACGGATTTTTCAGGCCTTGGTAGAGCCCCTGGCCGGTGTGGCTGACCCGGGAGGTCTTGCCGTGCATGATGCTGCCGGCCCGGGCGACGGTCGCGCCGAACGCCACGCAGATCGCCTGGTGCCCCAGGCACACCCCGAGAATCGGCAGCCGGCCGGATAGCTTGCGGACCAGGGCCACGGAAATCCCGGCCTTTTCCGGGGTGCAGGGGCCGGGGGAAATGACGACGGCCCGCGGGTTGCGGGCGGCCGCCTCCTCGACGGTCAGGGCGTCGTTGCGCACCACCTCCGTCTCCGCGCCCAGCGCGCCCAGGGCGTGCACCAGGTTGTAGGTGAACGAGTCGTAGTTGTCGATCAGGAGGATCATGGGGAATGGTTGATGAGGAATGGTTGATGGTTAATGGTTAAT
>CAZVVD010000131.1:0-9604 GCA_964630555.1 uncultured Verrucomicrobiota bacterium
TTCAGGGTTCAGGGTTCAGGGTTCAGGGTTCAGGGTTCAGGGTTCAGGGTTCAGGAACGAAAAGGATGGAAAGTCCCGGTTGAAGTCAAGGGAAAAAGACAAGGAGTCCATGGGCACACGGTGTTGATGGCGAAAGATTTCTGACCTGAACCCCGAACCCTGAACCCTGAAAACCCGGTTTTGAGGAGGTCTTCACATGGCGGGAACCCTTCTGGTCGGCTACGATGTCGAGAGCGCCTCGGAGAGCACCCAGGGTTTTTTACGCGGCGCGCAGGCCCTGCACCGCGAGCTGAACATCCCCTGGGCGATTTTTATCACCGGCGCCACGATGGAGGCGCGCCGCAAGGACCTCGAGGCCCTGGCGGACGATCCCCTGGTCACCCCGGCCCAGCACACCTACAGCCATATCCTGCTCAAAACGGTGTACCTGGAGCCGGGCGACGGCAAGCCGATCCACGGCCCGAACCCGACGTTCCTGATCGAGGGCGCCAGCCTCGAGAAGATCGAGGAGGAAATCACCCGCACCCAGGCGATTTTTCAGGATATCTACGGCCGGCCCTGCCGCGGGCTGACCGGCCCCTGGAACTACTACCGGGGTCTGTGCGACCGGCCGGACATCCTGCGGATTCTTCACCGGGCGGGCCTGCGCTGGCTGCGTACCTATGGGCGCGACGCCCGTGACTGCCAGCCGGTCGCCCTCGATCTGAAACCGTTTTTTTATTCCGATCAGGGCTTTCCCGACCTGCTCGAATGCTTCCTGCACGGCTACCAGGACGATTTTTACTGGGACCGCTTCGACGACCGCCGGCACGGGCCGAAGTATGACGACTACCTGGCCTGGGCCGTGGACACCGTCGCCGAGCGTGACCTGGTCTGGGCCCTGGACGCCCACGACCACGGGACGCCGACGGTCGAGGACTTCAACGCGAAGAAGGGCGCCTGGCTCCGGCCGCTGTTCGAGCGGGCACTGGCCCGCGGCGTGCGCTTCCGCGGCTACGAGGAATACTACCGCGAACGGATGGCGGCTCGCCCGGCGGCGGGCGGCGCGCCGGCCGCGACGTGAGCGGGGCAAGCAGCGGATTGAGCGTTGAGCGTTGAACGTTGGATGTTGGGCGTTGGTTTTTTTCTGCTCAGTCTTCTCCCGCCAGTTCGACCTCCGTCGCGTTCGAGGCCGGTGTGTTCGTGGCGTCGCCTGCGACCACTTCCTCGATCCGGATCTGCGTCCGGTGGCGTGAGGGGTAGCGGAGAACGTCCATGTTCTTGACCATCCACAAATCCCCGACTTTCTTGAAGTTCTTGACTGAGATTCGGCGCAGCACCCGGTTCCCGGCGTCGTATTCCTCCATTTGAATGGGGACGGCGAGGCTGTCGTCAATCCAGAGGCGGACGGAGGCCAGGGCGTTACTGGCGGCAATGTCCGCTGCTGGCGCCGGCACCTCGACGACCGCGCAGGCCCGGCCGCGGACGTTGTCGCGGCCCGCCAGGGCGCCGCCGGGCCACCAGAGGAAGGACAAGCTCAGGTCGTGCCAGGTGAGCTCGGTGCCCTCGATCGGCTGGTCCAGGCCCGGGACCGGGGCCGGCTGGAGCGGCCGGCCGGCTTCGTAGTGGAACTCCTGCGGCCGGCCCGGCGGGCGGGAAACGGTCAGGCGGGCGATGGGCTCGCCGAAAAAATCTCCGATCGTATAGCGCGCGGTCGGCGGGTTTTGGCCCCAATCCAGGCGGGCCTCGACCCGGTAGGCCCGTTCCAGGCGCCCGATCCGCGCGCCGCGCATGAGCTGGCCCCTGAGGATCAGGGTCTCCCGTGGCAGGTTCGCCCGCACCCGGTCCATCAACTCGGCGGCCGTCGGCTCGGCGCCCGGCTCGGCCTCCGCCGCCGCGCCGCCGAGAACCAGCCCGACGGCCAGGCCGAGGATTGCCAGCTGGGGGCGCCGGGTCATGCGGGCCTTTTCTTTTCCGACGCCGCCGGCGCTTCCAGGGTGTCGGCGATCACGAACGAAAAGCCGGCTTCAACCGCCAAGGCCTTCCCAACGGTGATTTTTCCCAGGGCCCGCCCGACGCGCGGCCGGTTGGTGACCAGTTCCATGTCGATGACCATCTGGTCGCCGGGCCGGACCGGACGGCGGAAGCGGGCGCTGTCGATGCCCATGAAGAAACCGATCTTGCCGCGGTACTGGGGCAGGTTCAGCATGTAGACCGCCCCGGCCTGCGCCATGGCCTCCAGCATCAGTGTGCCCGGCATGACCGGGCGGGCGGGAAAATGGCCGGCGAAAAAGGGCTCGTTGCCCGAGATATTTTTCAAGGCCACGATGTGAGTCCCGGACTGGCTCAGGATGGCGTCGATCATCAGGAACGGGAAGCGGTGGGGGATGATCTTCATGATTTCCCGGATGTCCATGAGGAATGCGCCCGCGGCGGCATCGGCCGGCCAGCCCGCGCCCGGAGCGTCCGGCGCGCTTCGCGCCGGGCCGGGGATCCCGTCGCGGAGGCCCAGGGTGAAAACGGCCTGGCCGACCGCCTCGCTGCGGACCGTCGCCGCCGCCCGCAGGCGGGCGTAGCCGTTGCGCATCCTGAGCAGTTCCACCTCGATGGCCACCCGGTTGCCCGGAAACACCGGGCGGCGGAACTTGGCCTTGTCGAGGGCCACCAGCCACCCCAGGCCGGCAAGGCCGCCGGCGGAGTGGCGGAGCAGGGCGCCGCCGGTCTGGATCATGGCTTCGAGCAGTAAAACGCCCGGCAGGATCGGGTTGCCGGGAAAATGCCCCTGGAAACAGGGGTCGTCCATGGTGACGTTCTTGATCCCCGCGGCCTGGCGTGGATTCCGGATCAGGACCTGGTCCACCATCAGGTGGGGATGGCGCTGGGGCAGGATGTCGCGGAGCTGGGCGCTGTCCAGGCAGACCGCGGGCGGCTCATTCGGCGTCATCGGCGATTCTCCAGTTCTCGGCGGGCAGGTCGCGCATGAGCTTCAGGCGGGCCTGGGCCTCGGCGCGCACCCCGGGGTCCGAATCCTTGGCCGCCAGCCGGGTCACCGTGTCCATGTCCCGGAGGTTGCGGATGGCCGCCGTGCGCACCGCGGGGTCGGGGTCGTTCAGGGCGAGATCGCGGAGCACCGTCTGGGTGAAGACCTTTTCGGCTGCCGCCCGGCGCACGGCGGCGAAGGGGTCGTTGCGCGCAATGTCCGCCAAAATCCGCTGGTGGGTTAGCTTGGTGACCGACAGCAGGCGGACGTTGGGATTGGGGCTGCGCGCCAGGGCCTCGAGGATCGGCTGGTCGGTGATGCGCTCCACGGCCGCCTGGCGCACCTCGCGGTGCGAATCGGTCAGGGCGATGGTTTTCAGGACCGACTGGTCCACGACCCGGCCGGCGGCTGCCGCTCGGACCGCGCGATGGGGGTCCCGGCGGGCCAGCTCTTCGATCAGCCCCTGGTCGGTCAATTTCAGGGCCGCCGTCCCCCGGACCTCCGGGGCGGGGTCATGGAAGGCGATGCTGGCCAGGGCGTCCGGGTCGCTGAGCTTGGCCGCGGCCGCCGCGCGGACCGCCGGGCTTTCGTCGGTGACCGCCGCGTTTTTCAGCGCCTCGGGGTCCACGATGTTGGCCAGAACCGCCAGGCGCACCTGGGGTGAGTCGTCCTCTTCCAGGACCGGCAGCAGGGCGTCGCCCCTGAGCTGCTTGCCCGCCGCCAGGCGCACCCCGAAATCGGGATCCAGGGCGACAATGGTTTCGAGGACGGCTTCGTCGCGGACCCGTTCCGCGGCCGCCAGGCGGACCACGGGATCGGGATCCGAAGTCGCCAGGCGGGCGAGCAGCTCCGGCCGGTTGCAGCGGCGCACCGCCAGGTAACGGATGACCGGATCCGGATCGCCGGCCGCGATCGGCTCGAGGACTTCCTCCCGGTCAATCAGTTCCACCCCGGTCTTGCGCACGTCGCGGTCGGGTTCAGCCCGGACGATCTCGGCCAGGATATCCTGGTTGGCCTGGCCGGCCAGGCCCCGCAGGGCTGCCCGCCGGACCAGGGGATCAGCGCTGCCGCGGGCGAGATCGGCCAGCAGCCGAGGGTCGGCGATCAGGTTGGCGGCGGCGATGCGGACGAAAGCCACGCTGTTGGACCGGGCGATGGTGAAAAGAATCTGCGGGTCCGAGATCTTCTCGGTGGCGGCCCGGCGCACCGCCGGGTCGCTGTTCTGCATGGCGATCGCCGGCAGGGCGTCCGGGTCCTTCAGGCGATCGAGCGCGGCCAGGCGCGCCAGGGTCTCGCTGTTGGCGGCGATGACCCCCAGGAGGGCGTCCCGGCCCGCCAGCCGGTTCACGGCGGTGACGCGGACCGCGGGCGCCGGGTCGGTCTCGGCGACCTCCAGCAGGAGGGCGGGATCGCGCAGCTTGAGGACCGCCGCCTGGCGCACGTCGATGTCGGGGTCGGTGCGGGCGATCTCGGCGATGCGTTTCTGGTCCCCCGTGGTGATCGTGACCGAGCGTTCCTTTTCACCGGTGACGATGTCCCCCGTGACGCGCACCCCGCGCTCGTTGCGCAGGATGGGGGCGCAGCCGCCGACGGCCACGGCAAGCAGCCCGATGACCAGGGCCCGAAGTGTGGATGGCATGGCCAGCTCCCGCATCCGAAAATCCAAATGAAATAAATATGCTAACAGAGCGGCCGGAGATGGGCAAGCGGGACTTGCCTGCATTCAGGCGGCCGGCGGGCCGGACTTGCGCCGCGGCGGCGTGTGAATGCATTCGCCGAGCAGTGCGTGCGCGGCCTCCATCCAGGCCTCTGCCAGGGTGGGGTGCGCATGGATCGTGCGGGCGAACTCGCGCGCCGTCAGCTCCGCCTGGATCGCGGTCGCGGCCTCCTCGATCAGCTCGGTGGCGTGCGCGCCAACGGCCTGGGCGCCCAGGAGCTGGCCGGTGCCGGCGTCGGCGATCCACTTTACGAACCCTTCGGGTTCACCGGAGGCCAGGGCCCGGCCGAGGGCCAGGAACGGAAACTTGCCGATGAGCACGTCCCGGTTTTGGCGGCGGGCCTCCGCCTCGCCCAGTCCGACCAGTCCGATTTCGGGGGCCGTGAAAATGCAGGCGGGCACCGCGCGCGTTCCGGCGGGGCGGCCGTGTCCCAGGGCGTGCTCGGCGGCGGCGATGCCCTGGGCGGTGGCCGCGTGCGCCAGTTGCGGCCCGCCGGTGATATCGCCCGCGGCATACACCGTGGCGGCGCGGGTCTGGCCGGCAGGGTCCACCGGAATGTGGCCCCGGGGGGTGGGCTTGATCCCGGCCTGGTCGAGCGCCAGCCCGGCGCTCAGGGGGCGGCGCCCGACGGCGACCAAAAGCAGCTCGGCCTCGACGGACCGGCCGGCGACCAGGAGCTTGACCCCGGCCGCGCCGGCGGCCACCGCTTCCGCGGGTTTTCCGGTCAGGAGGGCGATGCCCAGCTCGTCTTCCATCCGCCGGCGGACGACGGCGCGCACGTCCGGGTCCAGGGGGGCCAGGATTTCCGGGAGCAGCTCCACGATCGTGACCTTGACGCCGAGCTGGGCGGCCAGGCAGGCGAACTCGCAGCCGATGACGCCGCCGCCCAGGACGACGAGGCTGGCGGGCAGCCGGTCCAGGCCGAGGAAGCCCCGGCTGTCCACGATCCGCGGGCTTGCCGGCAGGAAATTCGGCCGCTCGGCGCCGGACCCGGCGGCGATGATCGTGCGGGGGCTGTCTAGGGTCTGCCCGCCGTCCGCGGCGGTGCGCACGGCCAGGCGGTTGCGGCCGGCGAAGGCGGCGGTTCCCTCGATCAGCTTCACTCCGTTGGCCTTGAGCAGCAGGGCGATCCCCGAGCGCAGCTTGCTGACCACCTGCTCCTTGTTCCGGAGCATGGCGGCATAGTCGCAGGCCACCCGCTGGGCGCTGATCCCGAAGGGGTTGGGCCGGCTCACGAGCCGGTGGAGCGCGGCGCCCGCAATGAGCGTCTTGGTCGGAATGCAGCCCCAGTTCAGGCAGGTGCCGCCCAGGGCCTCCCCCTCGACCAGGGCCACGGACGCGCCCAACTGCGCCGCCCGGATGGCCGCGGGATAGCCGGCGGGTCCGGCGCCGATGACTACGAGATCATATTTTTCCATTGGGCAAGGTCCTCGATCCGGGATTTGACCTGGTTGACGAAACGGGCGGCCATGGCGCCGTCCACCAGGCGGTGGTCCGCCGAGAGCGTCATGTTCATCAGCGCGCGCACGACCACCTGGCCCTTGCGCGCCACCGGGATCTCCCGGATGCTGGCGATCGCCAGGATCGCGCTTTCGCCAGGATTGATGATGGCGGTGAAATGATCCACGTCGAGCATGCCCATGTTGGAGAGGGTGAAGGTGCCTCCCGTCATGTCGTCGGGACGCAGCCTGCCCTCCCGGGCTTTCTGGACCAGGTCCAGGCAGCGCGCGTGCAGTTCGTCCAACCCGAGCCGGTCGGCGTCGCGGATCACGGGGACCACCAGGCCCTCGGGCAGGGAAACGGCCAGGCCCAGGTGCACCCCCCGGCGCCAGCGGACAGCGCGCCCGTCGGTGACGCTGTTGACGTCCGGGAATTCGAGCAGGGCCAGGGCGCAGGACTTCAGGATGAAGTCGGTGACCGAGTAGGATTTGCCGGTTTTCTTCAGCTCCTTGCGGAAGGCGAGCAGGTCGGTCATGTCAACCGAAACCGTGACGTAAAAATGGGGCACGCCGGTGAAGCTCTGGGTCAGGCGCCGGGCGATGACCTGGCGGATCTTGCTCATCTCCCGGGGCTTTTCCGCCGCCGCCTGCCGGACCCTCTCGATCGTGATCCGGTCGTCGGCCGGTTCCAGGCCGAGGACGTCAATCCCTTCCTTGAGGGCCAGCTCCCTGGCCGCCGGCGTCAGGCGCAGGCGGGTGTAGCCGCTGGACTCCAGGTAGGCCAGGACGTCTTTTTCGACCACCCGTCCGCCGGGGCCGCTGCCGGGAAGCGGATCGGGATTGATCGGGTGCTGCTTGAGCAGCCGCCGGGCGCGCGGGGAGATTGGTCTGCTCCGCGCCGGCGCGGCGGCGGCCAGCGGCGGCGCGACGGCCGGGGGCGTCGCCGCGGACACTGGCGGCGTCGGGGTCGGCGCGGCGGCGACGGCCGCGGGCGGCGTCTCTGGGGGGCGCGGCGGCGGGGGCGGGGCTTCCGGCAGGGGCTCGCCCGGGGCGCCGATGAAGGCCACCGGCGCCGTGACAGGCACGGTGGCGCCTTCGGGGACAAGGATCTTCAGGAGCGTGCCCTCGAAAAAGCTTTCAATCTCCAGGACCGCCTTGTCGGTTTCGATGTCAAACAGGATATCGCCCTTGGCGACCTTGTCGCCGGGCTGCTTGTGCCACTTGACGATCGTGGATTCCTCCACGGTCTGCCCCAGCTTCGGCATGATGATGATTTGAGCCATGACGATCCCACTTCCGGCGCCGGGTGTGTCCCCCCGGTCTGGAGCGCAATCCCGTTTCCAGCGCCACTCGTCCCCGTCATTCATAATATTCATCCGTCGGATGGTCAACCAAAAAACCCGCCGGTCACTCGACGCCCGCCCATCCCGGTAACAGGCCATAATGCGAATGGCTGGCCGCGGGGGTGTCCGCTGTTGACAGGCGGACGGGCGGCGGATTATATAACCCCGACTTTTGGGGTGGCATGGATACGGCGTGCGCTTCGGGGGGAGGCTGTTCATGAATTTGGCGACACGAAAGGCGCGGTGCGGGTGGATCATGGCGTTGGGCGGGCTGGCCGCCGGCAGCCTCATGGCGGCACTCCCGCTCCCTGGCGCCGGCGGCCGATTATGACGGCGACGGCCGGGCCGATCCGACCGTGTATGACGAGGGCGCCGGCGCGTGGCACAGCCTGCTCTCCAGCCGCGGCTACCAGCCGGCCGAAATTCCCCTGGGCGCGCCCGGCAGCGTCGCCGTGCCCGCGGATTACGACTGCGACGGCCTGGCCGACCCGGGCCTGTACCAGGCCGCCGGCGGCGCGTGGGGCGTGCGCCTCTCGGGGCAGGGCTATGGCTTGGGCACGCTCCCGCTGGGCGGGCCAGGCTGCAGCGCCGTCGGTGCCGGCCGGTAACCGCGCGGCGGGTACGGGGGACAGGGCCCTTCGTGGAAGCGACGCCCCCGTCGCTTCGATCCGGGATGAAAAGCGCCCCTTTCTTCCTTTGAGTTTGAATGTGCGGTCATGCCATGGTATACTACTAGTAACTCAATCATAGAAGCAGATATGCAAAAACATCTTTTGGCGGCCGACTTCGACGGCGACCTGCTGGCGGATCCGGCCGTCGTGGACGCCGGCGGCAACTGGTACGCCTGGTTCTCGCGCCAGGGTTATGCCCGCGGCGGCCCCTACCTGCTGACCGTCCCGTAGGGCAAGGGGGGAATCAGGGTCGGGCCCGGATCCGGTTCTGCGACGGGGATGACACATAGCATCCCTGATCCAATAACCCGATATGCCTCATCATCACAACGAAAACATGGATGTTCCGGAGATTTTTTGACGCAGAGCATCCAGATGCGGGTGTCTACAGGATGCTATTTATGACGCATAATATTATGTTGGCTGGAAAGAATGACATGAAACCGATCACTGCATTACTGATTGTCGCGCTTTCCGCCGCTATGGCGCGGGGCGTAGACACGGCACCCACCAGTCCGGCGGGCATTGTCTCCAACTTCATCCGAGAGGTCAGCGCTCTGGCAACCAACCACGCTGAGCTTGCCGACTTTCCGGACTACGTGAAACGACTGGAAGCACAGTCAACCGTTGAGTTCAAGAGGGACATCAGGCCCTTTGTTGTATCTTTCGATAAGAACACCACTCCGGTGCTCACCAAGCGCCGCATTCGTCCATCCGATTGCGGGACGAACGGAGTATTCCTGCAGTTTGTTCTGGACGACGGAACCAATGAACGACAAGCCCCGATCGACACCGTGACCTACTTCCGGAACCTGAAACTCACCTTGTACGCAGAAGTGGTGATGTGGGAGAAGGCCTCGCCAGAATTAAAGAAGAAGCTGGCTGACATTGTGACGAGGCACAAAGCAATGCTGTCTGAACTGGACAAGAGGACAGCCAACCAAGTGCCGGAGGATACGGCTCGCAAGCTCGCCGATCCTCAGCACTGACGCTGGAAACGAGGGATGATTAAGAAACGAATCCGATGTTTCTAGGAATCCTTTTGATCGGGGGGCTTCTCTTGCTGGCAGAGGTGCTTCTGGGCATGAGAACTCTCCGACAATCCGCAGTCGGCAAGTGGCTCCTTGGCATTGCCACCCTTCAGGTTGCCGATCCGATTCTCGTGTTTGGCGCCATATTCTTGTTTTGCCCCAGGGAACCAGTTGAGGCACCCTTGCCATATTTCGGTTTTCTGGTGTTTTCAGAAGCGGTCTTAATGTGTGCAGGTCTACTGTTGTGCATTGTTGGGTTTGTGAAAATAAGGAAACTGAAGGCCAAATAGGATTTCCAACCACGGCCTCGTGCCTACTCGCCACTGCAAGGGTTGGCTCGCGGCACAGACCGGGCGTTGGGCGAGTGAACAACATGAAAATGAAAAGGATCACTACTGTCCGGTTAAAAACCCCTGTAAATACAGCTGTTTTGACGGTTGCGG
>CAZVVD010000132.1:0-9602 GCA_964630555.1 uncultured Verrucomicrobiota bacterium
ATAGGCGAACCACACGCTCCTGGCTATCGGCGCGTAGCCGCGCCTCAGCCAGAGCTTGGGCGTTGGGGCAATGAAAGATATGTCCAGCGGATTCAAAATATCACTTGGGATTATTGGAGCAGTGGTGCTTGCGGTCATCTTGGTGCCGCGCATCATAAACTTGAGACACTCCACCAGACACCCCAGCGACCTTTTGGGGACTTGGCGTGTCACCAAGTACGTCAAAGCCGACGGCAGCCAAAAAATGCCGAAAGAGATCGGGTGTTTTGAGACATATACATTCGATGACTATGACCATGGTTCCTTCCGGGCCTACGCCAAGAAAGGGATGTTTACTGAAGAAAAGGGTGGCAATGACTTTCGGTTCAGCTACAGCCAAATTAAGGGACAATTGCTGATTGGCAACCTGCTAGGTGTCAACTGTTCCGGCGATAACAACATCAATTACGACCTGCATCTCATGACATATCGAGTCAAACGCGACGGGGATCTGCTTGTGCTGACGTACATTTCATCTATGATCATAAGAGCATCGGAAAGGCAAGAGACAAAAAGACCTTTCGTGGAAATGTGGCTGAAAAGAGAATAGCCCCAACCAACTTCTCCTGGCGACGTCGCTACCCGCGCCGCGCCAGAGAAGTAACGTTCGGTCTCAGAAGAAGTGATAGGAAATGGGAATCATAGCGATCATTCTTCTGGTCGGAATTGCGTGCGTTGGCCTGGCCGGCATCCTCGTGCGAAATGGCGTGGTCAGGGCAATGCTGTGGATGCTGGCGATTCCACCGGGTCTATTTGGCGTTCAGGCCATCGTTCAGGGAGGAATCGCGGAGCCGTTCACGCCGGGAATGCTGACGGCCTTCACGGTCGTCGCGTTCTGGCCATTGGTTGGTTGCGGAATCGGGCAAGTTGTTCACATGGCTCGACGCTCCCAACTTTCCGACGGGAGGCATCAGGACACAGAAGGCCGATGAGGGCCGAACCACACCTCGGACGTTATCGTCGCTAGCGCGCCGAAACGTCAAGGTGAACGTTCGCCGCGAGAAAGATGATGAAGGTTATCTGGACATCGCTGGTAATGCTGTTCGCCGTAGCGACATGGGCGTCGGATTTCCGCATCACATTTGACACGACACCGCCACGAGGATTGCCACCAGAAACCCTTCCGCGACCACCAGCCACCAATGCCCCAGCACGTCTTCTGGACATTGGGCCAATCAAGGAGATACAGGTCCGCTACTTCAACACGAACATGTTCACTTCGGAAAGCGTATCGAACTACTTGGCCAACCTTGTTGAGAGGAACCCGGAAATCAAAGACGGTATATTCTGGGCCGATCCTCAAGTCACATCACCAACCGTTGAGGCGTATGTAACGTTCAATGGTACGTGGCACGGAGGGCCTTCGCGGTGGCTCATCTGGCCGCAGAGGGCGATCATTTGGGCTCCTTGGCCTTCACATTGCTGGATGTTCCTCGCATGGATGGACGATGCAAAGTTGAGAGAAGACAGGAAGCAATGATGGGCGAACCACCGGCGGCAGGTTACGCTCGCAAGCTCGCGAACCTGCGCCGTGACGTTCGACAGAGAAGATGAAACGGTTCGCATACATATTGATCGCAGTTTCTGCGCTCTTCGGAGTGGGTCTCATTGTGCTCAGCCTGTACCCGGGAATGGCGTCCACCCTTTTCGACCTTGCCTTCTTCACGGCACTGTTCTGGATTCCAGTTGTCGGTATTGCCGGGGTTGTGGTGTTTGTGCAAGTTATCCGATCTCTCATTCGAGACTGGCGGCAAACCATGCCTCTCGTAGGGCTCTTTTGTCTGTCCGGTGTCGTCGGCATGTTGTGCCTCATCCTTGCGATCTCTGGCATTCCACGGGGCATCGCGTTCCGCGCAAGCGCTGGGGAATTCAAGTCATTATGCAGTTCAGCGCAGCAGTCGGAGTACATGGGAAATAAATTGAACAAACGGATTGGAGTCTGGACCGTGGACCGATACGCCGCTGACCCGCGTGGTGGGGTATTCTTCCGAACTGGCACTGCCGCGGACTTTGTAGACACCATATCCTATGGATTTGCGTATCACCCCAACACGAATGGAACGCCTTTCGGAAACGCCGGGTATTGGCTGTCGGAAGTGGAGTCGGGATGGTACTACTTCTGGGTCTCAAATGACTGGTGAGGGAACACAGAATGCCGAACCAGGCCTCGCACGCGACTTCGGAACCCGCGCCGGGCGCGGCTTCCTCATCGCATGAAGGCTGACGTTCGCCCGGAGATGAAAATGAAGAGATTGTTGTCCGTCATTGTCGGCACTCTCATAGCCGTACACCTCGCGCAAGGCGAGCCGCGCCGTGAGGACAAACAGGCGCACAATCTGCGGACGGTGATCTTGAGTCATAAATGGGTGCACGAAGACCGTGGCGGAGGAATTCCGGACATCTCATGGCATTTCGGCACAAATGGAACTTTTCAGGCCGCCGCTCTGACCGGACTGCAATCGTGGAGTGCGAGCGGCGCCTGGCACGAAACAACAAACGGGAACATTGTTGTAGATGGAATGACGGACCACGCTCATGACCCGAGCCAGAAGAGGTTGCCATTCAAACGGACCATAATTGCCGCACAGATTCTTGATCGCAATGAAGACATTGTCTGGGTGCGGCTCAAGTGCGCTGAAGTCGACGACAGCACAGAAAAGAAGAAATAGGCGAACCACACGCTCCTGGCTATCGGCGCGTAGCCGCGCCTCAGCCAGAGCGTGGGCGTTGGACAGGAGGAATGAAATGAACAAACTCATTGCACTCGCCGGTATTGTGGCCGCGATCATTGCATCCGTCGCATTCGCTACACCGAGTCCGGAAGACGATGCTCATACCAAATGGATAGCCGAGACTCTGAAAGAGATGGAGACGATCAAAGTGGGCATGACCCGAAAAGACCTGCTCGTTGTCTTCACGACCGAAGGAGGAATCTCGACGCGCATTCAGCGGACCTTTGTCTTCAGAAAGTGCCCGTACATCAAAGTGGATGTTACATTCCGAGTGCAGGAGGTGAACGACGCACTTTCCGCAGACGAGAAAACGGATGTCATCACATCAATCTCGAAGCCTTACTTGCAGTTGTTGATCGGAGACTGAAACAAGAGGATGTCCAACCAGCCATCGGAGGCGACTCGCTAAAGCTCGCGCCTCAATGGCAACGTTTCGACGGAAGGAGAAAGAAGAACATGAAGCTGATCTACGCGCTGTTGTGCTCATTGGCGCTTTTTACTACAACTCACGTTCTGGCTGATACTCTGGTTCCCTTCGTTGACACCGCAACTGGCAAAACTGCCAGAGCCCAAGCATGGCTAATTACTACAACCGAGGCGGAAGGAACAATCGAGTACGCTGTCATTGTGAGAGGAAATGCCGGTGACTGGCAAGTCATTCCCGCGATCGTGAACACCAAGATTCCAGACGGCACGCTTGGGCGACCGTCTGTCATCACAGCCACCGTGGAAATGGAGTCGATAGCAGGTTCTTCGCCAAAGAAGCGGCTGAAGATCACGAAGATTGAACCAATCGCATGGTAATAATATGATCGTCGAACCACACCTCGGAAGATATCGTCGATAACCGCTCCGAATCTTCAAGGTGAACGTTCGGAACACAAGATGACGCAAGAAACCAACGAGACGTACGAATACATCGGGACCTATCCGAACTCGGATGCGCGTGTCCTTCTGGATGCCTTCGAGAAAAGAGGGGTCCGATTCGACGTCAACGTTGATGCAGCCCAGCTCAAGGGCATGAACCCCGTGCAAGCCAGATTCGGCGGGCTATTCGGACAAGGATCTGGACTGGCCATCGCGGTGCATGCTGATGATCTGGAAGATGCAATCCGAATCCGACAAAGCGTTTTCAAGATCATGGTCTGAACAGGATCCCGAAAGCGTCGCAGGCTAGCGGCGCGCCCGACGCGCCTCAACCTGAACGCTGAAGTTGGCTGCAAGATCCCATGACCTCCCGCGAAAGAGTGCTCCAGGCGGTGCGCCACAAACCCACGGATTGCGCGCCGGCCGATTATGGGGCGCACGCGGCGGTGACGGATGCGCTGATGCGGAAATTGGGCGTCGCCAACCCGGAGGACATGCTTCGCGCGCTGGGCGTGGACATGCGGCGCATCGGTTTCGACTACGGGCAACCGGACACGGGGCCGGATGCCGATGGATACCTGCGAACCATGTGGGGGGTGAGGCATCGGCAGCGGGATCCCGGCGATGGACAGCCAAACTGTTTGCCGCCGTTTCACGATGGAACCACGGTTGACGATGTTCACGCCCACGCGTGGCCGGAGGCCGCGCGCTTGGACTATGCGAAAGTGCGGCAACAATGTCTCAAGTATTTCCCGGAATACGCGACGTATGGCGCGCCGTGGAGCCCGTTCTTCCACGAGGTGGGCTGGCTTATCGGACAGGAGGAGTTCATGGTGTGGATGCACACCAAGCCGGATGTCGTCCGCGCGATTATTGACCACGTGGTGGCTTACGAGGTCGAAGCCACCCGCCGTTTCCTGGAAGCGGCCGATGGCATGCTGGACATCGCCTACTTTGGCAACGATTTCGGCACCCAGCGAGGCCTTTTCATCTCGCCCCGGATGTGGCACGAGTTCATTCGCCAGCCGCTCAAGCGCTATTTCGACGCCGCCCACGACTACGGCTGCAGGGTGATGAAACACTCCTGCGGCGCAATACGGGAGCTTATCCCTTTCCTTATTGAAGACGGGGTGGACATCCTCGATCCGATACAAGTCGCCGCGGCCGGGATGGGACTTGCCGGACTGGTCAGGGATTTCGGAAAAGACATGTGTTTTCACGGCGGAGTTGACACCCAGCGCACCCTGCCTTTCGGCTCCGAAGAGGATGTGAGGGCCGAGGTGCGGTCGTATCGCGCCGTGACGAAAGAGCGCGGAGGATACATCCTGTGCGGCAGCCAGGAGTTCATGGAAGACATCCCCCTCGACAACATCCTCGCCATGTACGACGAGAATCAGCGCCGCGTCCAACCCGCTCCTGCTGGCAATATCGCTGCCCGCGCCGCGCCAGCGAGGTGATGTTGGCAGGATGGCGACGGCGGGCGCCGAAGGGCTTCAGCCCGGCCGGTAGGCCGAGTCCCAGTTCTTGAAGATCGGCTCCAGCTCGCGGGCGCGCAGGGCCGCGCAGAATTCGGCCACGGTGCGCCCGTCGGAAACGGAAAACTGGCCGTTTTCCGGCGCGCTTTCCCCCTGGTAGCCGCCGACCGTCGTCCGGCTGGCGATGCTCATCCGGTTGATGCCGAGGCCCGCGATGCCGTCCCGGAAGGCGGGGCTTTCGCGGGTGGAGAGGGTCAGCGGCAAATCCGGGCAACAGATCCGGAAGGCAAAGATCATCTGGGCCAGGAACCGGTCGGCGACGGGGAAGGGGGGCTTGAACCCGCCGGCCTGGGGGCGGATGCGCGGGAACGAGACAGACAGGCCGGCCTGCCAGAACGCTTTGCGCAGGTGTTCAAGATGGCGGAAGAGGGCGAGGGCGTCGGCCACCGGGTCCGCGAGCCCCAGGAGGATCCCGAGCCCGGCGGTGCGCAGGCCGCCGGCCAGCGCCCGGCCGGGGGTCTCCAGCCGGTGAAGGTAATCCTGCTTCGGCCCCCAGCGGTGCATTTGCGCATACACGCCGGGATCGTAGGTTTCCTGGTAGAGGGTGAGCCCCGTGCAGCCGGCCTGGGCCAGGTCGCGATACTCGGCTTCCGACATGGGAAACGTTTCGATGGTGACCAGGTGAAAGCGCGCGGCGGCCGCGGCCACCGCCCCGCGCAGGTAGTCGAACCCGGCCTCCGAGGTCCGGTCCCCGGTCAGCAGTAGAATTTCATCGAATCCCATCCGGCGCAGGGCGTCCATTTCCGCGGCCATCTCCGGCGGCTCCAGCAGACGCCGGGGCCGGCGGCGGTCGGCGGCGAATCCGCAGTAGAGGCAGCCGCCGGGGCAGTGGTCCGAAAGGTACAAGGGAACGTAGAGGGAGATGGTCCGCCCGAAATGGCGGCGGGTCAGGGCCCGGGCCTTTTGGGCCAGGGTCTCCAGTTGCGTCCCTGCCTCCGGGGACAGCAGGGCGGCAAAGTCGGCCGGCCCCGGCTCGTCCGCCGCCAGGGCGGCCCGCACGGCCCCGGCGGGCGCGCCGCGCGCCGCCGGCAGCCAGGGGGCGGGGTCGAGCCAGGCGGGCAGGGGGGGGGCGGGTGCGTCCATGCGCGGCAGTATGCCCCGCCGCCGGGAAGGCGGCAAGAAAAATAGCTCTTCAGCGGCGGGACATCGAGTGGGCGGTGCGCCGCTTCCAGAACATAATGAAGCCGAAGACGGAAATCAGCGCCAACAGCAGGATGAACCAGAAATATGCCGGATGGCTCGCATTCAGGGGGATGTCCACGTTCATCGAGAAAATGCTGACCACCAGGGTCGGCACCATGATGCCGATGGTGATGATGTTGAGGGTTTTCATCAGCATGTTCAGGTTGTTGCCCACGATCGAGGCGCGCGCATCCATCATGCTGGCCAGGATGTTGGAGTAAATTTCGGCCTGCTTGATGCACTGGAAGTTTTCGATGATGACGTCGTCGAGCAGGTCGGCGTTGTCCTTGGTCATACCCAGCTTGGCGGCGTTGTTCTTGATCTTTTCGATGAGCATGGCGTTGGAGTTGATGGCGCTCAGGTAATACACCAGGCTTTTTTCGAGGGTGAATAGGTTGAGCAGGTACTTGTTCTCCATCGAGGTGTTGATTTTCTGCTCGAGGGAGTCGGTGATCATGTTGATGACCTTCAAATGCTCCATGAAGTGCGTGATGGTGCGCCCGATCAGGCGCAGGGTAACGTCCAGGAGCGAGGTAACCCGGGAGAAGAGCTTGCCGCTGAACACCTGGATATCGTCGGTCATGACCACGATCAGGTGGTCCTTGAAGAGGAAAACCCCGAACGAGGCCACCTTGAAGAGAAAATGATCCTTCGAGGAGTAGTTTTTGGGACGCTTGAAGATCATCGCGGTGTGGTTGGGCTCGAATTCAATCCGCGATATCTCATCGGGATCCAGGGCCGAAATGAGGGTGTGCTCGTCGATGCTGAAGGCCATCAGCAGGTGCTTCTTTTCCTCTTCGTCCGGGTTGATGTAAACGTGAATGCAGGCGGAGGCGGCGTCGGATTCAGCCACCTTGCCCTCGGAAATCTGGTATTGCTTGATCATTTGTCGGCGCCGCGCCGGGCGCATTCTGCCTTGGCGCAACTGATCAGCTAATATATCCCCCTCCCGGGCCGATTCAAGCAAATTCTCTCCGGCCCTTGGGCAAAGGGGCAAGGGCAAGGGGCAGGGACATCATTACCCCTTGCGGCAATGGTGAAGGCAGCTAGCAAGAAAAGAATAAAGAAACCTCGAGCCACCTCCGGAGGAGGTTCAAGACTCATGCTCCGCCCCGCAGCTGCTCAGGCGGGGCCGGGCCGCTGCGCAATTTAAAGGGCAGGTTGTTTTTTATTCAAACGCGATCGTGAGCGGAACCGGCGCGTAGCCGCCGGTTGAAAACATCACGATCCATCCGTTCCCTGCCGAGCTTTTGACGGCCGGGTCGGCTTTGCCGTCGCCGTCGTAGTCGCCCGGGCAGGGCAGGTAGCCGGTGCCGCCGAGCGCCTGGGATAGCGTGATAGAAGCGTAACCGGCGCTGGAAAGCATGACGGTCCATATGCCGGTGGTTTCGCCGCATATCGCCGGATCGGCCTTGGCGTCGCCGTCATAGTCGGCCGGGCATGCCGAATACCCGGTCCCTCCGAGCGGATAGGTCATTGCGATGGCAACATAGCCGGCGCTGGAAAGCATGATTACCCAGTAGCCGGAGGCGGTGTTGTATACCGCGGGATCAGCAATCCGGTCGCCATCAAAATCGCCGGGCGCAGCCGAGAAGCTCGAGCCGCCGAGCAGGGCCGGTTTTTCGAGCAGCATGTAATTGGCCGACGAAAGCAGCAGGTTCCAGTCGCCTTGGGCGCCCTGGTAGACGGCGGGATCGGCGATGCGGTCGCCGTCGAAGTCGGCGCTGGCCGCGGCATAGCCGCTTCCGCCGAGGCCGCCGAAGTTTGTCGAGGTCAGCGCGTAATTCGAGGCCGATTTCTTGATGAGCCAGATCCCGGTGCTCTCGTTGTAGATTGCCGGGTCGGAGAGCCGGTCGCCGTCATAGTCGGCGATGGCCGGCACAGCCTGGGCCGGGGCGGTCCCGGTGCCGCAGTAGGCCTTGATGCATGCGTTAGCGGTGGCGTCCCAGTCCGTCAGGTCTATCCAGTTCGTGCCGTTCGGGCTCACGAAGCTCTGGCCCGGCGCCGAGGTCGCCTGGCTGCAATAGCCCGGGTAGGCGAATTCAACCGCCACAGGGTGTAAATAGGCGGAATTGACGAGCTTGATCACCACCGAAAAACTCTGGCCGCTTGCGAGCGCCACCGGCGTGTCCAGGGCAATGGTGTGGTATCCGGAATACGCCATCATGCCCGACTGGGTTGTCTGCAGCGTGCCCATGCAGGGGTTGGTGGCGTTAAGGAGGCCGGTGTAGACCGAGATTTCATAGCTGATGTCAATATCGGTTGCATAGAACCCGATCGCGCGCAGGGCGTCGCCGCTGGTGGCCGTGAAAATATTGGCGCAGCATCCGGTTGTAGTGACGAAGCCTAAATTCTGCACCCGGCCGTAGGGATCATACTGGTAAACCGAATTATAGTTGGTGGAAGGCTCGGCGTTGTTGAAAGAAGCGCTCGGCCCGGAACACATCCTCGTGTCATAATAGGAGCAGTAAAAATATCCCGCGTCGCCCCAGCTGGCGCCCCAGCTGTTCCTGACAATGAAGGCGCCGTTGCCCGGGGGCGCCTGCAGGAAATTGCCGGCGGCGTAATCGTCGTCCCAGCCCACGATCGCCACGGCGTGGTCGGTGCCGGAAGTGCTGTTGTAATAAAACGAATGATTGGCGGCATTGTAATAATTATTGGTGTCGAAATCCGAGCACATGCTCACGTACACCGCCCCGGCGCTCATGACCGCCTGCTTGATTGCGCTGTTGTCCAGGGCGTTCGACTTGCCGGCCAGGAACCAGACTTCCTGCACGTGCTTCTGCGCCGGCAGGTTGGAAGGGCTGTTTCCCGGGCCGTTGGCGTAGGGGTCGTCCGATTCGTTGACCGGCCCGCTCCAGCGCGTCAGGTAGGCGGCGGCCATGGTGAAGTTGCCGCCGTCGTCATAGCCGTAGTCAAAGCCGTGCAGATTGGCCATGTTGTTCTCGGAAAAGTCCCGCGTTTCACCGGTCAAAAGGGTTGATTCAACCGAGCCGAGGGTGGCAAAGGTCCAGCAGGTGCCGTAGTTGCCCTGGTTCTTGACGGGCGTGAGCTTGCCGAGCGCGCGCAGGTCGTAGGTGGCAGGAAACGATATGCCCCTGACGGCCGGCGTACGGCCCTTGAGGTAAGAGTAGTCAATCAGGGCGGGGATTTCGCCGCGGCAGTGCCAGTCCGCGGCGGCCGCTTTGGCGGGGGCGCCGGACTGGATGTATTCCAGGAAGGCCGGGTTGACCGGGGCCGTGCCGCC
>CAZVVD010000133.1:0-9598 GCA_964630555.1 uncultured Verrucomicrobiota bacterium
CAGGCCAGGTCGAAGACCACGTTGACCCGTTTGGTCTCCTGATGATGCCCGGCCAGGCCCACATTGGTCACCCGGATATTGTTGGCCGCGGCCAGGGCGGCCAGCGCGAGAAACGAAACCAATCCCGCTGTAAATTTGTTCCGCAATTTGCCCTCCGGTTTTTCTTATTCCGATTTCTGCCTGCGCTAACAGTCCCAACCTGTTGTCAGCAAATCTGCATATCCAATTTTGGTTGGGAGAGGGCGTCGCGTGGCTGTGCGGATACGCAGACAGACGTGTGCTTCTTTTCAGACCTTTGGCTTACGTCCTCCGGCGTCCCTTCGTTCCCTCTTTGCAGGGCTCAGAACATTTGGTTCACCATCATTCCCGGCGCTGCCCATTCCCTCTTTAACGAAATGTGAACATGGAGCCTATGTAACCATCCATATAACCGTCTTCATCGGAGTGGTCATAGCCGTCGAAACTGCCGCCCTGGAAACGTAAAACTGCTTTGGCATTGCTGGTAAAGACCATGACATCCGACCAGCCCTCGCCATAGTCATTGACTCCCTGGCAACGGTAATAATAGGTCTGGCCGTCCTCCAGTTCGTCGGCCAACGTCTGGAACGCTCCCTCGTTGAGTAACCCCAAGGAGTTGGTATGATCCCAGCCTTCGGCCAGGGCGCCCGGATCGGACGCGCCCCAATAGACGGTGACGTCGGCTTCTATGCCGGCGACCAGGCTGCCCCAGAGGGTGGCCCGGCCAATCCCGCTCATGGGGGGTGCGGCTACCAAGACCGGAGTGCAGCGTGTTTTAAAGACGGCCGACTCGGGCGCCCATCCTTCGCCCACCTCATTGGTGGCATAAAAACGATAGAAGTAAATAGCATTGGAAGATAAGCTGCTGATCTGAGCTGTCAGCAGATCGCCCTCCCCGGCGATGCCGAAATCGTGGAAGTTGCCCCAACCCTCGCGATTGGCGCCGCCGTCATTCGCGCCCCAATAGGCGCGCACCAGCGCGGTTGTGGTACCGTCACCGCCGGCGCCCAGCAGGGTCCCGTTCAGCCAGGCGGCCTCCGCCGTGACGTTGGTGGCGCCCATGGCATTGTTGAGCGTCGGCGCGCCGAGCGGCGCGGGCACGTCGTTTTTGTCATAGCCGTCGAAACTGCCGCCCAGAAAGCTGGAGGATTCGATGTGGTTGGTAAAGACCATGACATCCGACCAGCCTTTGCCATAGTCATTGACTCCCTGGCATCGGTAATAGTAGGTCTGGCCGTCCTCCAGTTCGTCGGCCAACGTCTGGAACGCTCCCTCGTTGAGTAACCCCAAGGAGTTGGTATGATCCCAGCCTTCGGCCAGGGCGCCCGGATCGGACGCGCCCCAATAGACGGTGACGTCGGCTTCTATGCCGGCGACCAGGCTGCCCCAGAGGGTGGCCCGGCCAATCCCGCTCATGGGGGGTGCGGCTACCAAGACCGGAGTGCAGCGTGTTTTAAAGACGGCCGACTCGGGCGCCCATCCTTCGCCCACCTCATTGGTGGCATAAAAACGATAGAAGTAAATAGCATTGGAAGATAAGCTGCTGATCTGAGCTGTCAGCAGATCGCCCTCCCCGGCGATGCCGAAATCGTGGAAGTTGCCCCAACCCTCGCGATTGGCGCCGCCGTCATTCGCGCCCCAATAGGCGCGCACCAGCGCGGTTGTGGTACCGTCACCGCCGGCGCCCAGCAGGGTCCCGTTCAGCCAGGCGGCCTCCGCCGTGACGTTCGTGGCGCCCATGGCATTGTTGAGCGTCGGCAACCCGAGCGGGGCGGGCACGTCGTTTTCGTCATAGCCATCGAGACCGCCGCCCAGAAAGCTGTCATTCACAGCGGGTCTGGTGTTGAAAGTCTCTGCGTCCGACCAAGCCATGTTAACCGAGTTGCTGGCAAAGCAGCGGTATGTATAGGACGTCTCCGGTTCCAGGTCGGAGGCAAACACCCAGAAAATCCCCTCATTGAGTTGGCCGAGGGCATTGGTGTTGTCCCAGTCTTCGGTTTGTGGGCCGGCATCGGACGCGCCCCAAAAAACGGTGATATCGGCGTATTCGCCATTCGTAAGCTGACCAAAAAGGGACGCACCGCCGGAGCTGATGATGGGCGACAACGCCTCCACTCCAGGAGCTTCCTGCGCACGGAGTTCGGCATTAAATGCAAATACCGGGAGCAAGATCAGCAACCGCTTCCACTTCGCCAGGCATATTCGTTCCAGGCTCAATCGGTGCGCCATTACGCGTTCCCCCTGTGCAGCGATTACACTCGCCAGGGTCCGGATAATTTCAGCCATAATTGCACAGACATATCAAGGAAAGGGCGGTTTCACCGGAACCGCCGTTGGTGCCCGAATACGGCGCACTCGGCGAGCGCGCCCAACCGTTAAATGTCTGATCTATGATGGACTCCATAATATTAATAATCAATGAACCTATTAATTGAACGCAATAATATTGTTATTTCCCATAACTGTCAAGGTTAAACTCTTGCGTTTTGTAAGGCCTCAGAAGCTGTGAAAAAATCGACGGCCACGATGAAACGTGGCCCTCCACTCGATATATCTTCGGGAAATGGAGGGTCGCGCTTCGTCGCGACCGTCTTCAGATAATTTTTTCACACCTTCTCAGTCACGCGGGGGGGGTGGGCCAGGCCGCCATATAATTATTTCTGTGTTTACTGATAAACATATATAACGTTATGCATATGCACACGAACAACACATCTCTGCCTGCGGTCCGTGCCCTCGGGAAACTCCGGGGTCAGATTCAAGTCCTCAGGCTGGTCGCCAAGGGCTCGGTGGCGGAAGTGCGCAAGCCCTGCATCCGGGCGCAGTGCAAAGCCCGCAAGGTAGGCAAGAAACACCGCGCCTTCATCCTCTCCTGGCACGATGGTAAACGCCGGCGTTGCACTCATGTGCCGCCAGGCTGGTGGCCAGCTTGCGCCAGGCGATTGCCAAGCTCAGGCGCGAAGCCCTAAAAGTGAAGTGTTTACGCGGATTCCTAATCCGCGGGTCGTGGGTCCAAGTCCCGCCCGGGGTACCCCCCGTTCATTGCTTTTCCTTCCGGGGTGGCCGCCGGCAGAGGGCGGCCGCCATGGTTTCCATCGCCAGCGGTGCCGGAACGGAACTGGAAACCAGCCGGCGCCGGGTGTTGAGCACCAGCCGTCGGCAGCGCTCCAGCTCCCGGCGGGTGAACCTCTCGGCCTGCCGGGCGCGCTGGCCGGCGACATAGGGGTTTTTCAGCCGGTTGTCGTTGAGCGCCTCGTAAAAAACTTGTTCCTGTTCGGGAGTCATCCTTGCCCGGGCCATGAACCTGCCGGACACCCGGATCCAGCCCTGGTCCAACGCCTCCCGCAGAATGAGCAGACTTCGGAAGCGGCTCTCGATCCCGGAAAACAGCTTGATGGGGGGCTCCTTCTGAAACAGTAGCCGGCGCAGGATGCGCAGGGCCTTGGACAGGTCCCGGTCCCCGAGGGCGTCTTCCAGCTCCCAGCCGAACCGTTCGCGGGTCGGCGAGACGATGGTCTCGATGTCCGCTGCCTGCACGGCCCGGCCCGGGCCGAGATAGAGCGCGAGTTTTTCGGCTTCGGACTGGAGTTGGCGGAAGTTGGTTCCGGCCCTGTCCACGAACGCCTTGACAACCTCCCCGTCGGCGCCGAGCCCCAGCTTGCGAAACAGGTCGGCGGCAAAAGGGACGGCCGCTTTGTCGCGTTGCCAGGCTTTTTCGGACTTGAACCCGATCACCTCGCCTGCGGCCCGGCAGGCCTCGTAAAACGGGGATTTTTCGTCCACGCTCGCGGCGGTGATGACCAGGATATGGCCGGCGGGCAGGCCGGTCCGGAAAAGCTCCGCCAGGTTTCGCAAGCCGGCCCGGACGTCCTTGGACCTGCCGAGGACGCCCTGGTCCAGGAAATTGGCGTTGCGCAGCCAGACCGCTTTTCGTCCCCCCAGGAATCCGGCGGTCAGGACGGCTTCCCGGCATTGCTTGAGGACGGTCAGCGCCTGCGCCACGAGATCGGACTGGGCGTCGATCACCTCCAAACCGAGCAGCTCCTGGTCCGCGGGAATGACCCGGCGGATCAGGTCCTTGGCTTTGCCGGTGACGAGCAGTTCCTCCTCGCCGTGGACCAGGTAGACCTGGGACCCCTTGGTGACAGCGGGGGGCGTGGCTTGCGCGCGCGGCATGCGATCCTCTTGAGTGGGGCCGGCGGGATGCCTGCGGCCGCGCGACCCAAATGCGGCCTTGCCGCTCCCGGCGGCGTCTGCTATGTTCAGCCTGCGATCCAATGCTGCTTGGCGGGCATTATTTCACAAGCGGTTCCGGCGGACAAGCGCGTTCATGCCTGGACCGCCAGGAACTGCTGACAAACAAGAACACATCTGCAATTGTTTTGCCGCGGATATTGGAAGGCAGGGAACGACGGCGGATAAAAACAATCGTGATCCGCGGTTGTTTTTCTTTCATTGCGGCCCTGGCGCCGCGTTAGGTGGGGAAGACACATGAAACGTCTCTGGGCGCCCTGGCGCATGGCCTACATTCTCAGGCTGCGGGAGCCGGGCTGCTTCCTGTGCCAGATTATCCAGGGGGCCTCGGACCGCCGCAACCTGGTGTTGCGCCGGGGGAAGACCTGCCTCCTGGTGTTGAACCGCTATCCCTACAACAACGGCCACCTCATGGTCGCGCCGTATCGGCACGTGGACAGCCTGGAGGCCATGAGCCCGGCCGAGCGCGCCGAGATGCTGGAACTGGCCGCCGCGGCCTGCACTGCGCTCAGGAAGGCCATGCGCCCCGACGGGTTCAACATCGGGCTCAATCTGGGGACCTCCGCCGGCGCCGGCCTGAAGGACCACATTCATTTACATATTGTGCCTCGCTGGGAGGGCGACACCAATTTCATGCCGGTCCTGGCCGGGGTCAAGGTCATTCCCCAGTCCTTGGACGCCCAGTGGCGGCAGATGAGGAAGGCCATGCCGGGACGAAAGGGGTGTGGATGAGGGAGGCGAGGGTAGAGGGCGGAAGGTGGAGGGTGAAGGGATTTGACAGGAATGTTCTTGGGAGGCCCTTGCCGAGAATGTGTCCTTGGAGTTCTGCCGCTCATGGCGCGGCAAGTATTCTGGAAGCAAGCGCCGAGCAGTGAACAGCACTTCCGGCTATCGGGATCGTCGGGGTTGTAATGACGATATTTCGATGCCTTGCGCCTGCCTTCGTGGCGGCGGGCTTGCTGGTCCCGGCCGGCGGGGTCCGGGCCAATAACCTGGTCCTGACCAACGTGATGCTCAAGCCGCTGGACGATACCCGGGCGTTCGTGCAGTTTGACTTAAGCTGGGAAAACTCCTGGCGCTACACCAATATCAACCACGACGCCGCCTGGGTGTTCTTCAAGGTCAAGCCCGAGGGGCGCTCGGCCTGGGAGCACGCCACCCTGGAAACCAACGAACATGACACCGGTTCCGGCACGCCGGTCGAGGTCCTCGTGCCCGAGGACCGGGTGGGCTGTTTCATCCGGCGGACGGGGGAGGGCGCGGGCGCCCTCTCGGTCACCAACCTCCGGATCGCCTGGAACTTCGCCTCCAATGGGCTGGTCAAGACCGATCGGGTGCGGATCCGGGCCATGGCCCTGGAGATGGTCTTTGTGGCGGAAAGCGCCTTTTTTATCGGTTCTGGCGGAAGCGGAGACTCGGAATTCTTCACTTATCCCGACCCGAATCTTACCTACGGGGTCACAAACAATGATGCCATTCAAGTGGGCACGACGAACGGCCACCTGTTCTATGCGAAGACTTCCTATGGGGGCGACCAGATAGGCCCGATTCCCGATGCTTATCCGAAAGGCTATTCCGCCTTTTACTGTATGAAATACGAGATCACGCAGGGGCAATACCGGGATTTCCTCAACAGCCTGACCCGCGCCCAGCAGAACATGCGCACGGCCGTTCAAAATGGAAACGCCTTTGCGATGTCGGGAGGGGCCAGCGTTTCCTACCGGAACGGGATCCGGTGTCCGTTCAACGTTCCACTGTATCCTGGCATCATTGTGTTCGGCTGCGATGCCAATGCCAACTTGGTGTTCAATGAAACCGATGACGGTATGGACCGGGCCTGCAACTGGTTGGCGTGGTCCGACGGGGCTGCGTTCACGGATTGGGCCGGTTTGCGGCCTTTCACCGAACTGGAGTTCGAAAAAGCCTGTCGCGGCCCCTTGGACCCGGTGCCCGATGAATATGCTTTTGGGGACATTGGCATCAGTCCGACGACCGGCATGGTGAATGACGGGAGCGGCATGGAACGGGCGACCAACGGCAATTGCAACGTGTCGCACTGCACCCCGGATGGTCCCTACCGGAGCGGTGTCTATGCCTCGACCAACACCACTCGCAACAGTGCGGGCGCTTCATATTGGGGGATCATGGAGCTGAGCGGGAACCTGCATGAGCGGATTGTCTCGACGGGGTCCGCAGAGGGCCGAGCTTTCACCGGGGTGCATGGCGACGGCGCCTTGGACGGATCCGGCAATGCGAACGCGACCAATTGGCCCTCTGTGGATTCCGGCGGAAGCGGGCTGCGCGGCGGTTGTTGGAAGTTTGTGAGCGACTACGCGCGATTGTCGCATCGCAGACATGCCGCTTGCACCTATAGCGAGCGCCGGGATGAGAGCGGTTTCCGCGCCGCCCGCCAGGCCCCGGCCGGGGTGGGACCGTAGGGGAAATGTAATTGCTGATTTTTGATTGCGGATTGAAATTCCGGGAGGCGGGAGCGGACATGACGAAACGGACGCGGCAGGCGGGGTGGGACCGAGCCACAGAGCGGCAGAGAACGAGGAACACTGGGCATTGGAAATACCATGCGGGGTGATTGCTATGCGTCCAACGCCGGCCTGTCCGAACCTTGAGCTCATGCGCTACGGTATCCGCGAGATCGTGGATATCGCCCAACGCCTGAAGGAGCTCGATCCCGCCCTGGAGGTCATGGGCGAAAACATCGGCGATCCCGTGGCCAAGGGCTGGGACGTGCCGCCCTTCATCAGGGATATCCTGACGGACCTGATCCGTTCGCCGGGCGGGAAAGTCTTCGCCTACACCCATTCCCGCGGCCGGATCGAGACCCGCAAGTGGGTGGCGGAATACTCCCGGCGCTTCTCGCCGTCCTCCCGCCTGGACTACGAGCAGATCGTGTTCGTCAACGGGCTGGGGGCGGGCATCAGCGCCATTTACCGCATGCTGGCGCCGGAGGCCCGGGTGCTCCAGCCCCTGCCGGCCTATCCCACCCATATCTCGTCGGAGCGCTTTCATGCCGGAGCCGAGGCCATCGGCTACCGCCTGGATCCCGCCCGCGGGTGGCAGCCGGACCTGGATCACCTGGAATACCAGGCGCGGCATCATCCGGAAGCGGTCGGCATTCTCCTGATCAATCCCAACAATCCCACCGGCGCGGTCTACCCGGAGGAAACCCTGGAGCAAGTCGTCCGCCTGGCGGAACGCCACCGGCTGATGCTGATCTCCGACGAGGTCTACTTCCGCATGGTCTTCAACGGGATCCGTTATACCCAGTTGACCGAGCTGGCCGGGACCCGTGTGCCCCTGCTGGTCATGCGCGGGGTGTCCAAGGACGTCCCCTGGCCCGGCGCCCGCTGCGGCTGGCTGGAGTTCCACAACGCGGACCGCGCCGCCGACTTCCGCGCCTATGCCGAGGGCATCAAGAAGTCGGTCCTGCTCGAGGTCTGCGCCACCTCGCTGCCCCAGGCCGCCCTGCCGCTGATCTACGACCACCCGGATTACCCCGGCTGGCTGGCCCGCTACTGTGCCGAGCTGGAGGCCAACAGCAACGCCATCCAGTCCGTTCTCGGCCGGACGCCCGGCCTCCGCGCGAACCGGATCCAGGGCGCGTTCTACATGACCATCCTGTTCGAGGAAGGCGCCTTGAAGGGCGGGCAGACCCTGCCGGTCACCCACGCCGCGGCCGCCGACTTCGTCCGCCGGCTGACGGCCGGACCGGACCTGCCGCTGGACAAGCGCTTCGCCTATTATCTCCTGGCCGCCACCGGGATCTGCGTGGTTCCGGCCAGCGATTTTGAAAGCCCGTATCCGGGGTTCCGGGTCACCACCCTGGAGCGGGATCCCGCCAAACGGGACCGCATTTACCGGCGCCTGGCGGAGGCCGTGACCCGGTACCTGGGATCCTGAAATGAAGCGGGTGCGATGCGATGAACATCCTGATCGGCAATCGCCAGAAACTCGCGCGCCCCGCGCTCCCGCGGATCCGGCGCCTCGTTCGCTTTTTTATGGAGCAGGTCCAGCGTCGGAATCCCCGGCGGCGCTGGGGGGACGTGTCGCTGGTGCTGGCGGATGACGCCGGCATGGCCCGCCTCAACTGCCTGTACCTGGACCGGGAGGGCGCCACCGACGTCATCAGCTTCGCGCTGCCGGCGGTTCCGGGTCCGGCCGGCCGCGGGCCGGAGCGGGGCGCCGGCGGCGGCGAGCTGTTCGTCAATGTGGAGCGCGCGCGGGAGCGCGGGCGGGGGCGGGCGGACCGGGAGCTGGCGCTCTACATCGCCCACGCCTGCGACCATGTGGGCGGGGCGGCCGACCGTTCGGCGGCGGGCCGCCGCCGGATGCGGGCGCGCGAGCTGGCTTGGCTGCGAGTGGCGGAAAAAAAAGGGTTGCTGAACAGCCTCCTCAGGCCTAAGGTGGCGCCTTGCCCGCCACGTCAGCCCCGCATGCGGGGCTGACGTGGCCACTTTGTTTCAGACGTGGCAATCGAAGTTGTCACCCTGGCCGGCAGACCCCCGCAGACGGCGGGGTCGCCCGCCGCGTTAGCTGAAAGAACATCACGTTCTTAATGGCGTTTTCGAGAAAAGAACCTAACGCGGCACTTTCTGTGGATGCAACCGCTTGACGCCGTTGTGGGCTGGACCAAGGTGGCCGGGTGATTCGGCGGAGCGGTTTAAAGGGAGGGACGGCATTCCTGCCGTCCGCGGCTGACAATGAAACAGATGGTTTTTAGGATGACGATGGCATTTGGCCTGCTCGCGGCGGGCGCGGGCTGGGCGAATAATCTCGCGGTGTCGAACGTGACCCTCCGGCCGCGGAACGACAGCACCGTCCACGTCCAGTTCGACCTCCGCTGGGAAAACTCCTGGCGCTACACCAATATCAACCACGACGCCGCCTGGGTATTCTTCAAGGTCAAGCCCGAGGGGGGCTCCGCCTGGGAGCACGCCATTCTGGAAACCAACGGACACGAGACCGGCTCCGGCACGCCGGTCGAGGTCCTCGTGCCCGAGGACCGGGTGGGCTGCTTCATCCGGCGGACGGGGGAGGGCGCGGGGACGCTGTCGGTCACCAACCTCCGGATCGCCTGGAATATCGCCTCCAATGGGCTGGTCAAGACCGACCGGGCGCGGATCCAGGCCATGGCCCTGGAGATGGTCTTTGTAGCCGAGGGCGAGTTCTGCCTGGGAACGGGCGGGACCGAGTCGAGCAGTTTTACGGACGGCGCCTGGGCGGCCGACACCAACGGCCCGCCGATTCCTTTCTGGATCACCAACGAGGCGGCCCTGACCCTGACCAACCAGCCGGGCCATCTCTGGGC
>CAZVVD010000134.1:0-9342 GCA_964630555.1 uncultured Verrucomicrobiota bacterium
CTCGCCGTACCTGAAGATCAACGACCGGGTCATTCACGCCCAGGCGAACCCGTCGCTGGTTCCCGAGAAAACGCCGGCCCTGGCGTCGGGCCCGGAGGTCAAGGCCTCGGGCGGCTCGGCCGAGATCGGTTTCGAAGTCAACACCCGCACCGACGTGGCGGTCTGGATTGAGGACGCCAAGGGCGAACGGGTGCGGCACCTGGCGGCCGGGATGCTGGGTGCAAATCCGCCGGCGCCGCTAAAGAAGGATGCGCTCAAGCAGAGCCTGGCCTGGGATTACCTGGACGATTTCGGCAAGAAAGTTCCCGCCGGCGCTTACAAGGTCAAGGTCGGGGTGGGCTCGAAGGCCGCGCTGGACAAGGAGATCGGGCGCAACGACGCGCCGCGCCAGATCAACGCCATCGCCGTGGACGACCAGGGCTTCGTCTACACCTACGAGGGCACGCGCGACCAGTGGTCGCGCATCATGAAATACGACCGCGGCGGCAAGTTCGTCTCGATGCTCATGCCGCCGCCGGCGGACGTGCCGCTGGAAAAGCTCAAGGGCCTGAACATCATTGATTACGGCCCGGACGGCCAGGCGCGCTTCGGGAGCCGCGGCATGGCGCAGACCCTGCCCCACCTGGATCAACCGTTTCCGCAGACGCTGGTCATCAACAGCCAGGGCCAGATCATCTTCAGCGGCTGCGAGTACCAGGGAGGGCCCGGGCGTTTCTACAAGATCAACGCCGACGGCAGCCTGCCGGAGGATTTCATCGGCCCCTATCTCAAAGATCTTAATTGGCTGAATTTCTATGAAAACTGGGCCAAACGCTTTCATTTCGCCGTCGATCCCCTGGACGAAGACATGATCTACATCAGCGGCTTGAAGGAGATTCATCGCCGGGAAAGTTCCGGCGGCCCGCTCAATGACGAGCTGGTGCCCGGTAAGCGCGAGACCTTCTTCAACGCCGTCTGTCGCCTGCGCTGGGGCCAGGACGCGCCGCTCGAGACCTTCGCCGGCAAGCGCAATACCCATGGCACGGAGGGCTCGGACAAGCCCGGCGAGTTCTTCGACCCGCAGGGCATCGCCTTCGACAAGGACGGCACCCTGTGGGTCTGCGACCGGCGCAACAACCGCCTCCAGGCGCTCGACCGCAGCGGGAAATTCCTGCGGCAGATTCCGCACCCCGGCCCGTACGAGGTGCGCATCAGCCGTAAAACCGGGGAGCGCTACGTGCTGGGAATCACCGGCGATGCGCCGACGAACTACGCCGGCACCCTGACCAAGTATTCCGCCGACCCCCAGCCCAAGGTCCTGGCCACGCGCGCCCTGGCCGGGGCCTGGAACTACTGGTGGAGCATGGCCCTGGACGATTCCGGCCGGCGCCCGGAACTGCGAATCGTCTGGACCGGCAGCAATACCTGGACCCGCCTCGGCGGCATCTTCAACAATTCCAAAGAGGCCTATCGCATGCTGCGCGTGGTTGACGAGGGCGACGGTTTCTCCGAGCCGGAATTGCTACTCGGCAAGAAAGCACCGCGGCCAACCTATCGGATCGCGGCCGGCTGGGAATCGGATGTCATCTGCGCGGACGGCCAGTACTGGTTTGACGCCAACAGCGGACGTTACCTGGATAACGCCGCGAGCGCCAAGGAAGTGGCCGCCGCGCGCGACGGGCGCTGGGTGACGCGCAACGGGTACGCCTTCGAAAATATCGAGGTTTTCCCGGAATCCTGGGCGACGAATCCAGCTGTTCCGGCCCTGACCAACTGGTTGCTGGCGCCGCCTTCCATGACCCGGGCCGGGGAGCGCGGGTTTTACGTGGCGCCCAATACGGACGTCTATGTGGCGCGGTATTATCAATGGACCAAAAGCAACGGGGTCCGCGGCGGCCAGGAAGGGCCGGACCACCACGTGGCCATTGACCGCTATACCCTTGACGGCAAGCTGATCGGGAAACGGTTGGTCTACGAGCTGTCGGGCGGAGCGTGTTCGCCGGTGGCGGACATCCGGGGCAACATCTATGTCTGCGACAACCTGGGCCGCAAGCTCGGACAGTTCTACGAGGACGACATCGCTCCCCATATGCCCGCCTGGGCGCCGGACTACCACCTCGGCGCGGCGGACTGGGACACCTTGCGCGGCGGCAAGCTGCTTCATGCCGGTTACCGTAAATTCGCGCAGAATCCTCTCATCCGGCAGGTGGGCGCTCTCTACAAGTTCGGGCCGCAGGGCGGCGGGTTGTTGTGGCGGGCGGCCCAGGGCCCCTATGAGCAATACTGGCCCCAGACCAACGCGGCGGGCGAAGTGGTAAAACATCTCGACTGGGGTTATCCCTTCAAGCCCATGCCCGCCACCCCGGCCACCCACTGGCAATCCACCTGGTTGGCCACAGTCGACGGCCGGGAGGGCATGTACCCTTGGTGGACCGACGGGGTGGAATGGGAATTCCTGGGCGTCAGCCCGGCCAGCGGACGCTATACCAAGGGCCATGACGCCTGCGTGTGCTTCAATCTGCGCTTTTGCGCCGACGACTTCGGGCGCACCTACGTGCCAGCCGCCCACCGCAGCACGATCCGCATGCTCGACACCGCCGGCAACGAGCTCCTGCGCATCGGGCGCTACGGCAACCTGGATTCCGGGCCCGGCGGCCGGCTGAAGACACCGGAAATCCCCCTGCGTTACCCGACGGCCACCGCCCTCTCCAAACGCTATCTCTACGCGGTGGAATATGACATCGCCCGCGTCCTGCGCATCAAGCTGGGCTACGAGCAGGAGCGCGAAACCGGCCTCGCCGTCCCGTGACAGCCTTGTTGCCTGACCGATCCCCCGGGCCAGGCCCGCAGGGGAGGCGGCGCGTTGAATGGAGGCTCGTCTTTTCCTTGCCGAGCAGCCGCGAATGAGGGATGCTACCGCGCGGCCCTGCTCTCGACGGAAAGGCCATGCAACCGATGACAGCCTTGCACAGTATCCAGCCGCAAGATTGCCGGGGCCTGACCCCGCGCCTGTTCGCCGTGAACCACGCGGCCGGCGAAAAGCTGCCGGAGGCGGTCCGCCACTGGCTCGATCCCATCCAGATGGACTCCTTCCACGCCTGGATGCTGAAAAAGGAGCAGGCCACCGCCCTGCACTACCATGACCGCGACGAAACCTGGGCCTGGGTCAAGGGCCGCACCCGCCTGACCCTGCGCCTGCCGGACGGGCAGCGAGACGAGTTCGAGATCGGGCCGGGCTGGATCGTCTACTGCGTGCGGGGTGTCGAGCACGGGCACGCGCCCCTGGAGGACTGGGGCTGCTTCGAGTGGGTCGGCCTCGCCCGGCCGGGCGCGCGCCCAGGGCACCTGGTGCGGGAGATATAAGCGCCGGGCTACCCATGTGCAGTATGTCGCAACGCGACAACGAAAAGATGAGCGCCGTTATTCTGCCGCTCATAGCGCGGCAGGTACTTAGGACGTGTCACGGCGTAGTTTCTCAACAAAGCCGGATCGTAGGCGCCGGGCTAAGAACGGCGCCTTAGGAAAAGACAAACTCAGCCCCACAACCACGGAAAGGGAAGCCGTCATGCCCACCTATGGAAAAGAGGAAATCCGGAACCTGATCCAGGTCATCAACAGCGGCTGCTTCTGCGACAAGCGGGGCGGCTTCATGGACCAGTTCCGCCGGGACTTCGCCAGGGCATTGCAGGCGAAGCACGCCAGCTGCGCGGGCTCGGCCATGCTCCTGATGCACGCCATCCCCGGCGCCATCGGCGCCGGCGCCGGCGATGAGATCATCTGCGACCCCGTGGTCCAGTTCCACGGCATCGCCTGCCTGCACAACAACGTGGTGCCGGTCTGGGCGGACGTCCGGCCCGACAATTTCCTGATGGACCCGGCCTCCGTTGAGAAGCGGATCACGAAGCGGACCAAGGCCATCTGGGTCACCCACCTCTGGGGCTTCCCCGCCGAGGCGGACAAGCTCCGCCGGATCGCGGACAAGCACGGGATCTATCTGCTGGAGGACTGCGCCCACGCCCTGCTGGCGAAATACAAGGGAAAATACCTGGGCAACTGGGGGCACCTCGGCACCTTCTCCTTCAACATGGGCAAGCAGCTGCCCACCGGCGAGGGCGGCATGGCCATCACCAACGACGACCGCCTGGCCGCCGAGCTCAACAAGCGCATTATCTTCGGGGAAAGCCCGGAAGTGCTCTCCTCGAACTACCGCATGACCGAGTTCCAGGCCGCGGTCGGGGTGGCCCAGCTCAAGAAGGTGCCGGGCTATCTGAAGGTCTACCGGCAAGGCCGGAAAATCCTCGATGACGCCGTCGCCGGCTGCGCCTGGCTCGACGCCCGCCGGGAGGCCCCCGGCAGCACGGTCTCGCCCTACTGCTGGGCCGCGATCTTCCACGGCGAGCGCCGCGGCCTCAGCCGCGGCGTGTTTCAGGCGGCGCTCCGCCAGGCCGGCGCCCCCGTCGGCCTGGGCTTCACCCAGCGCCCGGCCTACCTCTACGAGTTCTTCCGCAAGCCCAACGCCTACGGCAACAAGGGCTGCCCCTACAACTGCCACCTCTACCGGGGCAAGGTGGACTGGAAACCGGGGCTCTGTCCGGTGGCCGAGGACGTCATCCCGCGGCTGGTCACGGCCAACAACATGGCATCGCTGGCCGGCATCCGCGCAACCGCCCAAAAGCTCCGGCAGGCCATCCGCCTGGCGGAAAGCGGCGCGGTGAAGCCGCTGGACTACTCCGACACCGAGAAGCGGGTCCTGGAGCTCGTGAAACGCGACGGCCCGCTGGACCCGATGGAGGTCATCGCCCGCTTCGACCGGCGCGGCCTGGGCCACTACGACGAACACTCGATGTTCGCCATCATGGAAAACCTGCGCGACCGTTTCCCGCTGAAGCTCTCGCACGCCGGTCCGCGCAAGTTCGCGTTCCACGATTTGACCTGAATTGTTCACGGGAGGAACCCGTGAATAAGATATCGCCGCGGCGGCGGACGGAAACCGAAGGGTATGCGTCCCGGATTTTTTGGGAGGGGGAGGAGCAAACTTTTATGAACTCAGCTATGCGGTCGTCACGGGGCAAGGTCCTGACCGTGCGCGGCCCGGTCGAGCCGGAGGTCCTGGGCCGGGTGTTGATGCACGAGCACCTGCACTCCGATATCTACGACTGGGATCGGAACCTGCTGATCACCGAGGAAAGGCCGGCCACTCCCGAGCGACGGGCCTACCTGATGCGCGAAGCCGTGCCCCTGCTGCGCCAATGCCACGATTTCGGCTGCCACGCCTATTGTGACGTCAGCATGCCCCCCTGGCGGGCCTGGCCGGACCTGATGCGCGAGTTGGCCGAGGCCGCGGATATTCACATCGTCGCCAGCACCGGGTTCTACCGGGAAATGGAAATCGGCACCTACTGGGTCAAGACGCCGGAAGACCGCATCTGGCCGTTCGTGATCCGGGCTTCGGCCGAGGCCCTGGCCGAGTACTGCACCCGGGAAATCGAGGAGGGGATGCACGGCACGGGCATCCGCGCCGGCGCGATCAAGCTGGGCACCAGCGCGCCGGAGCTGACGGAGTTGGAGACCAAGTGCTTCCGGGCCGGGGCCCGCGCCCAGCAGGCCACCGGGGTCCACCTCACCACCCATTGCACCAAGCTCGGGGCCGAGACCAGCCAGTTGACCTTGCTGGAGCGGGAAGGCGTGGACCTGCGGCGGGTGGTCATCGGCCACACCGCCTGGCACCTGAGCGATCCCGGCTGCCGGAAGGTCTGCCTGGACTGGATGAAGCGCGGGGCCAATTTCCTGCCGACCAACCTGGGGATCGGCAAGGACGGCGGCGCGGGCTGGCGGACGCTGGTGGAGGCCATCCACGCGGTGTTCGATGCCGGCCAGGGCGACAAGCTTTGCCTGGGCCTGGATTCGGGCTACTGCTCAGAAAGCAAGGCGTTCGGACCGATGACCTTCCTGCCGCCCTCGCCCTGGACCCATATGTTCACCCATACCCTGCCGGCGTTCCGGAGGCTGGGCCTGACGGAGGCGGAGGAGGAGACGATGCTGCGCTTGAATCCGCGGCGGATTCTGCCGGTGCAATAGGATCGGCGCCCGGACACAGGAATTTGTTTTATGGAAATTCGGGCTTTCGATCCATCGCTGGCCGCGGACGCCGTGGCGGTGTACAACTGGATGACCGCCCGGACGCCCTACTGCTATCCCTTGACGCCGGACATTTTCGCCGAGGCCGTCACGGACCGAAAGGAATTCAACCCGGAGGGCTTTTTCATCGCCTACGCCGGCGGCCGGCCACAGGGGCTGATCCACGCCTGGACGTTCGAGCGGAATGGAGCGACGGGCGGCAGCATCCTGCTGTTCCTGGCGCAGGACCGCCTTGTCTGCCGAGAGCTGCTGGCGGCGGCGCTGGACCACATGAAGCGCCGCGGCGCGCGCAGTTGCGAAGTGATGGGCAACGCGCCGGGTTCGCACTTTTTCTACCGCGGCGTCCACCTGGGCTTTGAAGTCTGCCTGTGGCGCGGGTATTACGCCGCGATCAACGCCCTGGAGCGCGCCGGGTTCGACCTGGTCTGCGACGGGTTCTTCATGTCCAGGCAGCTCGATGGGGACGCCGGCGACGCGCCGCCGCCGGAGGGCATCACCTTGGCCATCCGGCCCGGCGAGGATGCGGGGTCGTTTTACACCAACGCCAGGGTGGAGGCCCGTCTGGGCGACGAACCGATTGGCGGCTGCCGCTTCCATCTCCTGAAACGCCTTTCCGCCCACCTTGGCAGGGGCATCGGGCAGATCACCATCGGCATCGATGAAAAACACCACCGCCGCAAGATCGGCTCGGCCCTGCTCGCGCGCGCGCACGGAGAGCTCTTCCGGCTGGGCGCGCGGACCGTGATCCTGGCCACGAACCACGAGCTCTATCCGGCGATCCGGATGTACGAGAAGCTGGGCTACCGCAAGGAAGTCGCCGAGCTGCGGGTCTACGCCGGCGATTTCGACGAACTCCACGGGGAGCATCCGAAATCTTGAACGGGGAGACAAGCCCAAATGGCCGGACTGGCCTGGAAACGAAATGCCGATGCAATCCTGGAACGGCGCCGGCGCTTTTTCACCGGCCGCCTGCGGGACGGGATTCTCGCCTCGCTGCCCGCGGCCCTCGACACCGAGGGCGAATGGCGGGCCTTCGAGCGGAAGTGGAAGCAGGTCCCCCCGGGCGCGCCGCGGCCGTTTCCGTCCAACGAGGAGATTTTCGACCGGGAAACGATCGGCTGGCGGGCGCGGGCGGCGGTGGAAGACGATGTCCTGCCGGTGGTCTATTCCATCCTGGACGCCGGCGAGAGCATGGTCAGCGGCATGTTCGGCGCCGAGATGCAGTTCCTGCACCGGCGGCGCGGCCCGGCTTTCAGCACGCCGCGCGAGCTGCTTCCGGATTATGCCGGCCTGCCGCGTCTCCGTTTCAGCCTGGAAAACGCCTGGGCCAGACGCTTCCTCTCGATCCAGGAACACTTCGAGTCCGCGTCCGGCGACCGCCTGGCCCAGCACCCCTGCCTGACCATGGACGCCCTGAACTTCGCCTGCGAGCTGCGCGGCGCCACGCAGACCTACCTGGATATTTACGAGCATCCGGCCGAGTTGCGCCGGCTCATGGAGATCGGGTTGGACTTCAACCTGCGTTTTCAGGACGCCCATCGCGGCATCATCGCGCCCTACCGCGGCGGCTGCTTCGCCTGGCTCGCCGGCTGGGTGCCCTTCCCCAACGCCGCGGCGCTGAGCGTGGACGCCTACGTGATCTGCTCGCCCGCCGTCTACGCCGAGTTCGGCTTCGAGTACCAGGCCCGCCTGATCCGGCATTGCGGACGCGGCCTGATGCATTTTCATTGCAACCGCACCGACCTGGCCGCCGAGGTGGCCAGGCTCCCCGGACTGGCCTTGTTCCAGTTCGGCGGCGACCCGCAGGACCCGGTGCCGGAGATCGATCACCTGCCGGCCATGCGCCAAGCCGTCGGCGATATCCCCATCCAGATCTATTGCCCGCTTCCGGTCTTCGTCGAGCGCCTGAAACGGCAGGCCTTGCTGCCCAATGTGTGGTATTGCGTAGGCGGCGGCCCGCTGGCGACCGCCGAGGCCAACAAGCTGATGGATAAGGCCCGCGCCTACCGGGCCTGAAGCGGGCGGTGCCTGCCCCGAGAAATTAATAATTAGGCCCCGTAGCGGGGCGACGGCGGGACAACCGTGCGCGGAGCGCCCGGTCCACCCCGCGAAAACAAGGGAGACGCCTTCCGCCGGTCGGATGACGGTTTCCCAAGGTGGACGTCGCGCTCCGCGCGGCGTATCCTTGCAACGGTGAATTCCTATGCATTAAAAGGAAACCCTTCATGAAAAAAAGAGGATTGCGCGACCTGCTCATCCTGGGCACCGGGGTGCACTCCCTGGAAATGGCGGAAATCGTCGGACGGGTCAATCGCGAGAAACCGACCTGGAACCTGCTCGGCTTCATCACGTGCGACGAGAAGCAGGTGGGCCAGGTCCTGAACGGCCTGCCGGTGCTCGGGACCCGGGCGGACTTGAAGAAATATCCGTCGGCCGCCCTGGTTCCCGGCAACGAGGGCGGCTGGAAAACCATGCCGGACCTGCCGCGGCATCAACTGGTGTCGCTGGTGGACCCTTCCGTTTTCGTTTCGCGCACCGCGACGATCGGCACGGGCTGCGTGTTCTATCCCGGCTGTTATATCGGGCTCAACGCCAGGATCGGCGACTTCGTGTTCTGCCTGGGCGGGAGCGTGATCAACCATGACGACGTGATCGGAGACGGCTGCGTCCTGTGTACCGGCGTCAGCCTGGCCGGCGCCGTCCGGGTAGAGCCGGATTGCTACCTCGGCCAGGCCTGCACGGTCCGCCAGTTCCTGACCATCGGCCAGGGCAGCCTGGTCGGCATGGGGGCGGTGGTGGTGAAAAACGTCCCGCCCAACAGCGTCATGGCCGGCAACCCGGCGCGCCGGCTGCGGGACCATGCGCCGGCCAAATGAACCCGTTCCACGGGGCCTACCCTCTCCCTTCTCCCGCCCCGGCAATTTGCTCTTGAAAAATCAGTCCCGGCCGGTAAACTAGTAACAATGCTTCCACCATGGAGCCGAGCGTCATGACCAAGCCCCGCTGCCGGATCACGCGGCGCCTGCTTCCCGGCCTGGCCGCGGCGCTCAGCCTTCTCCCCGGGCTCGGCGCGGCGGCCACGTATTACGTCACTCCCACCGGCGCGGGCGACTTCGGCGGCACCAACTGGCATAACGCCTTCAGCAACGTCCAGGCGGCGGCGGACCTGGCGACCAATGCGGGGGGCGACACGATCTATCTCCGGTGGGGCGTGTATTCCAACGC
>CAZVVD010000135.1:0-9261 GCA_964630555.1 uncultured Verrucomicrobiota bacterium
CCTGCGCGTCCCGGGTGGCGCCTGCGGACGCTACCGCTACGCCGCCGGGCAGGCTCAGCCCATCCTCTATGCCTCGCTCTACGCGGCCATGGCTCGCCACCTGCTGGGCGACCTGGAGACCCTGGCGGCGTCCCGGCGGGCCGAGTGGGCGGGTTATCTCCAATCGTTCCAGGACGCGGACGGGCTGTTCAAGGATCCGCCGCTGGCGCACCCGGGTTCCTGGTACGTGCCGCCGCACATGGAGTGGTGCGGCTGGCTGCACCTGACCTGCCATGCCGTCATCGGGCTGGCCGCCCTGGGCGCGGCCGCGCCGCGGGCCTTCGCCTTCCTGGAGCCGTTCGGCGATGAAGCATTCCTGCGGCAGTGGCTCGCCAGGCGCGATTTCGACAAGGTGGATTATGTCGGCAACGAGGTGCTGAACCTCGGCCAGCTCCTCCAATATGCCCGCGATTTTCAGAACAGCGGGCCCGCCGGCCGCGCCGTGGAGATCGTCCTGGACTGGCTTGACGCCGGACAGGATCCCGCGACCGGCCTGTGGGGGCGCGCGTTCGCCGGGCCCGGGGACCGGAACAAGGCCTACCAGGCCGCATATCATTTCCTGCTCCTCTACGCCTACGACCGGCGGCCGGTCCGGCATGCGGAGCGCATCGTGGACTTCCTGCTCGCGATGCAGACGCCGCAGGGCGGGTTCGGGATCCATCCCGACACCAGCGGGTGCGAGGATATTGACGCCATCGATCCCCTGGCGCGGCTGTATATCCGCTCCGCGCACCGGCGCGCGGACATCGAGCGGGCCCTGCGGCGCGCCGCCGGCTGGGTCATGCAGAACCGCACGCCGGACGGCGGGTTCGCCTTCATCCGGGGCCGGCAAATGTTCTACGGCAGCCGCCTGATGACTTCCGGCCCGGGCGAGGGCAGCGCCTTCGCCACCTGGTGGCGGCTGCTGTCGCTGGCCATTCTGTCCCGGGTGGTGAAAGAAGGCTTTCCTCCCGGCCGGCCCTGGCAATTCGTGCGCTGCCCGGGATACCAGCAGGACGTTGCGTGGGAGTGATCGCCCTGCCGGCGGAAGGGAGGAACATGTTCACCCTGGACCTGAACGGGACGTGGCGCCTTGCCGCGGACCAGGACCCGGAATACCACCGCGGCCTGGATTACTCCCGGCCGACCCCGCTGGACCACTGGGAGACCGTGCCGGTGCCGGGCTGCTGGAACACCTGCGGCCCCCGCTACGACCTCTTCGAGGGCGTGGCCTGGCTGGTCCGCGAGTTTGAGGCGCCGGACCTGCCGGAGGAACCCGTGGCGCGCCTGCGCTTCGGCGGGGTCAATTACCTCTGCGACGTGTTTCTCAACGGCCGGAAGGTCGGCACCCACGAGGGCGGCTACACCGCGTTCGACCTGGACGTCTCCGCGGCCCTGCGGCCCGGCGCCAACCGCCTGGCCGTGCGGGTGGACAACCGGCATCTGAATATGCGCCTGCCGGCGGTGCTGGGCTGGTACAACTACGGCGGCATTCACCGCGGCGTCGTCCTCTCCGTAACCCGCCGCGGGCGGATCGGGCGCTTGAAGGCGGAGGCCGCGCCGTCCGGCGCCGGCGCCTCCGGGGCGCTGACGGTGCACACGGAGGGCGCGCCCGGCGCCTGGCGCGTCAGGGCGCGGATCGCGGACCCTGCGGGCGCCTGTCTCTGGGAGGGCGAAGGGCCGGTCCGGGACGCGCGCTGCCGGCTGGGCTTCGAGCTCGGCCGGGCGGCGCCATGGGCGCCGGAGAAGCCGCGCCTCTGCCGCTGTGCCGTGGAGCTTCTGGACGGGGGCGGCGTCGCGGATCGGCGCGAGGCGCTGTTCGGCGTCCGCAAGCTGGAGACCTCCGGCGCGCAAATCCTACTGAACGGCAATCCGCTCTATCTGCGCGGGATGTGCTATCTCTACGATCATCCCGAGTCCGGCGTCGTGTTCGACCCGGCCGCTGTCCGGCGCGACCTGGACGATCTCCAGGCCCTCGACGTCAACTGCCTGCGCAGCCATTTCCCGCCGCCCGATTATTTCCTGGACGAGTGCGACCGGCGCGGGCTGATGCTCTGGCTGGAAGTGCCCATCTACTGCGTCGCGCCGGATTCCGGAACCGGGGGCAGCATTTTCGCCGCGGGCAGTGTCCAGTCCCTGGCGCTAGGCATGCTCCGGGAAATGGTGGAGCAGGCGGCCAACCACCCCAGCGTCATCATCTGGAGCGTGGGGAACGAGTGCAACGCCGAGCACCCGGAGTCCGCCGCGTTTTTCAAGGCCTGCGTGGACCAGGTCCGCGCGCTGGATGCCACGCGCCTGGTTGGTTACGCCTCGCTTTACGGCGCCGCCGGCTGCCTGGCGGACCTGGTGGACGTGATCGGGATCAACGAGTACTGGGGCTGGTATGACCGCATCGCCCAGGACGGCGTCACGGAAAAACCGCCGGCCCGTACCTGGCCCTGCGACCTGTCGGCCCTGGAAAACTGCCTGGCACGGCAGGCGCGGCTGGGCAAGCCGCTCCTGCTCACGGAATTCGGGGCCGACGCCGAGCCGGGGTTCCGCAGCGCCGGGCGCGAACTGTGGTCGGAGGACTACCAGGCGGCCCTGCTCGGGGCGCAGTTGGACATGGCAGCCCGCCATTCGGCGGTTTGCGGAACGTTTCCTTTCTGCTACTGTGATTACCGCGATCCGTCCAAGCCGGTCAACCGCCACTGGCACGGTATCAACCTGAAGGGGGTTGTGGATTATCAGCGGAAGCACAAATCGGCCTGGGAGACGGTGCGTCAGGCGTATGGCAACAACAGGGAGAGAGCATGAATTCAACGGCATTTTCCGCGCTGTTCCCGCTGGGGTCGCATCTCTGCCGCGAGCCCATGCCGCCGCTGGCGGAGCTGAAGAAAGACATGGAGAACCTCAAGCAGCACGGCTTCAACCTGGTCAAGCTCCAGGAGCACTGGATGCTCGACGAGCCCGCGGAGGGGCGCTGCGACTTTTCCCGCTGCGAGGAACTGATCGCCCACGCCGCCGGGCTGGATTTGGGCGTCTACCTCGGTCTGACCTGCGAGCAGGCCCCGGCCTGGCTCTGGCGCATGCACCCGGACTGCCGCATGGTGGGGCCAAACGGCCAGCCGGTGGCCTACGAGGCCCAAACCACCCTGCCGGCCGACGGCAAGCCGGGCCCGTGCTACGATCACCCCGGCGCCATGGCCGACCAGCTCCGTTTCATCCGCGCCCTGGTGCGGGCCCTGGGCCGCTTCGAAAACGTGGTGGTCTGGAACACCTGGCAGGAGATCGGCTACTGGGCCGAGGGCCTGGCCGGTCAGGCCGTCTGCTTCTGTCCGCATACTCTGGCGGCGTTCCGCGCCTGGCTCCGGGAACGCCAGGCCGGCGACCTGGACGCCCTCAACCGGGCCTGGAACACGCGCTACGCGGACTGGGCGGACGTGGCGCCCGACCGGTGTTGTCTGAAATACCCGTGCGCGGTAAACATCGCGTGGCAGTACTTCATGGACAACGTGCAGATCGCGAACGTCCTGCGCGCCCGCGCCCGGGCGATCCGCGAGAGCGATCCGCTGCAGCGCCCCGTCTTCGCCCACAAGGGCGCGCCGCGCGTGGGCGCCGGGCAGGATTGGACCTACGCCCGCTGCCAGGATTTTCTGGGCACCTCCTGTTACCCGGCCTGGGGTCCCCCGCGCTACCACGGGGTCCCGCCGGAGGCGCCGCATGCATCGCTCCTGGCGGAGCTGTACCAGGTAGGACAGTTTTTCGATTACATCCGCTCCTGCAACCGGCGCGGCGCGCCGGTCTGGGCGGCCGAGTTCCAGGGGGGACCCGTCAGCACGGGGTTCCACAAGGGGCGCGTGCCGTTCCCGGAGGATATCCGGCGCTGGATGCTGACGGCTTTGGCGTCCGGCGTTTCCGCCCTGTCGTTCTGGGTGACCCGCGCCGAGATCATGGCCGCCGAGGTCAACGGGTTCAGCCTCCTGGACAGCGAGGGCGAGACCACGCCGCGGTTCGAGGAGGCCGCCCGGATCGGACGGGCGCTCAACCGCCACGCCGATTTGTTCGGCAAGCCCTCCTGGGCCGGCGCGCCGGTCGCGATCCTGGTCAACGAGTGGAACTTCCAGTTCTGCATGCAGATGGCCCAGGGCGGCCTCAACCTGTGCAGCAGCATCGGTGGCTGGCACCGCATCCTGTGGGAGGCGGGCATCCCCGTGGATTTCCTGGAAGTCGCGGAGCTGAACGAGCCCCATGCCTCAAGCTACAAGGTGCTGATCCTGCCGTTCCCGCTGTCGCTCTCCGAGGACGTGGCCCGCAAGCTGGCCGCCTGGGTGGAGCAGGGGGGAACCCTGATCAGCGAGGCCGCGCCGGGCCGGATCAACGAGCACGCCTTCTGCAACCGCGGCGAGCTGTCGCCGGCGATGCGCAAGCTCTTCGGCGTGCGCCAGCAGAGCTTCACCATGGTGCGCGAGCCCGGGGGTGGGAATGCCTGGTCGCCGCCGCCGCGGACGTGGGGGGAATACCTGGATGCCGCCATGCTGGAAGGCACAGGCATCCTGGCAGGGCGGCGCCTGCGGGCCAACGTCTACATTGAAACCTTTGCCGCGGAGCGGAGCGAGCCCTGCCTGCTTTACGGGCGCAACGCGGTCGGCGTCTGGCGCAAGGCGGGCCAGGGCACGGCTATTCTGCTGGGCACCTACGCGGGCCTGAACGGCTCCGCCCACCGCGACGACGAAACGCGCGCCTGCCTGGCCGCGCTCTTGAACCTGGGCGGGGCGGCCGCGGCGCACCCGGGCAAGCTCCTCTTGCGCAAGCGGGCCGTCCCCGGCAAGGAAGCCTGGCTGCTGACCAATCCGACTGAGCTGCCTGTGCGGGAAACCCTGTCGGTGGCCGGCTGGCGGACCGTGGAGGACCTGCTGGGCGAGCCGCTGGCGCGCCAGGGCGACGAGGTCAGCTTGAACGTCAACAGCCTGGACGTGCGCGTGCTGGTGCTGGCGAAATAGCGAGGACTTATGAAACAGACGGAATACCCGATCACCGATATCGCGCCGACGGTCAGCGCCATCCTGGGCCTGCCGCCGCCGAACAGGGCCGGCGGCAAGCCCATCCGCGCCATGGTGGAAGACCTGGCCGGCTCGGCCAAGGTGGCGATCCTGGCCCCGGACGCCCTGGGGCTGTTCGCCTGGAACCTCTGGAAATCCAGCCTGCCCTTCCTCGCAGACCTGCACGCGCGGCACAGCGTCGCTTTGCGCTCGGTCATGCCCTCGATCACGCCGGTCAACTTCGCGGCGATGGTCTCCGGGACCGATCTGCCCGGGCATGGCGTGCAGACCCTGAACCACGCCTTCGCCTGCGAAACGCTGTTCGACGTCGTGCGCCGGGCTGGCGGCCGAAGCGCCGGGGTGGGGCTGTCGGGCTACACCGGCCACCTGCTCCTCGGCCGCTTCGCCGATATCGCCGGCGATGCCGGCGACGGGACCGACGACGATGTCGCCGACCGGGTCATCGCCATCGCCGATGCGCATGCACCTCGGTTCCTCATCGCCCAGATCGGGCGGGTGGACGACGTGTTCCACCAGCATGGCCCGTCGTCCGCGGCCGTCGTCCCGATGCTTCGGGAGACGGACGCCCGCCTGCGGCGGCTGGTGGGGCACCTCAAGCCGTTGGGCTACGGGGTCATCATCTTGTCCGACCACGGCCAGCACGATCTGCCCGACGCCGGGCCGGGAGAACACCGCGGAGGCCACGGCACCGACCGCGACGAGGATTGCCTGGTGCCGTGCACCTGGATCTGACCCGCATGAAGGCCAAGGAACGCATCCAGGCCGCGCTCGAGGGCCGGCCCGTGGACCGCCTGCCGGCAACAGTGCTCTACAGCTCCCTGTATCACCTGGATCATTTTGCGGAGCTGACCGGCCTGCCGGCCTGGCGGCGCCACGCCTGGCAGCACGCCGACCCGGGCGAGCACGTCGCGGTGCTCAGGCGGATGATCGAGGCGGCCCCCTTCGAGATCGTCGAGCCGCAGAGGGCGCCGCCGCGGGAATGGCGGGAGCGGGTCGAGTTTTTCGAACAGAACGGCGCCGCCTTCCGACGCGATCGCGCGACGGGCGGCGTCAGCCCCCTGGCGGACGCCGTGGCCGGCCACGCCCAGGATTACGCGGCCAACCAGGAACAGACCGTTTTCGGCCGCCGCGATTTCGACGCCAGCTTCCGGCTGGTCAAGTCCGGGCGAATCCTGGAGCGGGGCGACCTGGACTATGCGCAGGCCGCGGTCCGGGCCCTGGGCCGGGAGCATTTCATCTGCGCCGGCGGATTCGTGAGCATGCTCTGGAACTGTGTGCCCTATCTCGGCCAGGCCAACCTGCTGGCGATGCTGATCGACAACCCGGGGCTGGTCGAATACATGGAGGCCAAGCTGCTCGAGCAGGCGCTCGAAGAGATCCGGGCCCACGGCGCCGTCGGCGGCGACGCCGTGTTCATTGACGACGCCATGGGCTATTCCGACGTCATCTCCGTGGCGCATTACGAGCGCTTCTGTCTCCCGTACCTTTCGGAGATGGTGCGGGAAATCCACGCCCAGGGCCTGAAGGCCATCCTGATCTATTTCGGCGGCGTGGCCGACCGCCTGGAGCAGATCGCCTCCGCCGGCGCCGACGGCCTCAGCGTGGAAACCACGATGAAAAATTACGTCAACGACATCGGCGAGATCGCGCGGAAAATCGGCGGGCGCATCAGCCTGTTCGGCAACATTGACCCCGTCGGCGTACTGCAAAACGGGAGCGATGCTCAGCTGCGGGCGGAGATCGCCCGCCAGGCGCAAGCCGCGCAAACGGCGCGCGGCTTTATCATGTGCACCGGCAGCCCGATCACGCCGGCCACGCCGCTGGCGCGGGTGCGCCTGTTCCTCGACCTGGCGCGGCAGGCGCCGTTGCCGGCCTTTCCGGGGCCCAGTTCCCGGACCCCGCCTTCGTCCTGTAGGCGCGGGACTTTGAAAGGCACGCTCTGCCATGTTGCCCTGCATGCGAGGCAAGTAGCCCCTGGTCCCGCATGCGGGACGACGGAAAACCCTGCCACGTCGCCCCGGGGCGCGGGTGCGCCCGGGGCAAGTGGTCCCTTGCCCGTTGCGGGCGACGGGAAACCCTGGATCCATTCCTTATGAAGCCTTTGACGCCCATTGTCGGAGTTGCCGCCGTATCGAGTCCCCTGGAAGTCGGCGCCAGCCGGGCCGCACAGGCCGTCGAAGATCTTTCCCGGCTCCTAGCCCAAAACGGCTGTGCCGTGGTCGCCTTGGGTGCCGTGGATGCGCCGGATGCCGCGGCGGAGGCCGGGCGCAAGCTGGCGGAGGCGCATGCCGACGCCGTGGCCCTGGCGGCCGTGAGCTGGTTTGAAGACTACCTGGTCCTCGACCTGCTTGAGGAATGCCCCGCGCCGGTCCTTTTCTGGGCCCTGCCGGGGATGGAAACCGGGGCCCTGTGCGGCGTGCAGCAGGCCAGCGCCTGCCTGAAAGCGACGGAGCAGCCCAGCGCCATGGTCTTCGGGCCGGTCGGGCCGGGCGCGGCCGGGGAGCGCGCCTTGAGATATTTGCGGGCCGCGTCCCTGCGGGGACGCCTGCGGCGCGCGCGGATCGGGCTGGCCGGGCAGCGGGTGCCCGGGATGTCGGAGTCTGCCGCCAGCGAATGGGCCCTCAAGAAAGCCGTCGGGCCCAGGGTCGTGCCGGTCGAGCTGGCGCGCCTGCTGGAAGCGGCGCGCGCGGACGGCGATCCCGAGGCGACTGCGCTCTGGAGCCGGGTCAAGGCAGCGGTGGGGGCCGTGCAGGTGTCCGATGAGGCCGGCCGGCTGTCGGCCGGCATGGCCCTGGCGATCCGGGAGGTCGTGGCGCGGGAGGGGCTGTCCGGCCTGGCCTTCGGCTGTTATCCCGATTTCATGGGGCTGGCCTGCCTGGCGGCGTCCCTGCTGGCGGACGAAGGCATCCCCGTCGGGTGCGAGGGCGATGTCAACGGCGTCGTGGGCATGCTGATCCTGGCCCTGCTCACCGGGCGGCCGGTTCACAACACCGACTGGCTTGAGCCCTTGCCCGACGGCAGCGTGGTGTTCAGCCACTGCGGCTCGGGGTCGCACGCGCTGGCCGCGCGGCGCGAGGAGATTGTCCTGGCCCCGGTGCGCCTGGCGAACCGGGGGGTCTGCTCGCTGTTCACCGCCCGGCCCGGCCCGGTGACGCTCGTTAACCTGGTCCCCGCGGGCGAGGGGTATCAACTGGCGATCCTGGAAGGCGAGGCCCTGCCGGCGGAGATGGTGTTCCCGGGAAACCCGTTGTGCGTGAAGTTCAGCCTGCCGACGTGGGACCTCATGGGCTGGATTCAGGCCGAAGGGATCGGCCACCACTGGATGGCCGGCTGCGGGCACGTGGCGGAAGAGATCGGGAATTGGGCGGCGCTTGCCGGGCGAGGATTGCGCCTGGCCCGTGCGCCCTGATAGGATCCCGACCGTTGCCAAGAAAAGGCGAAGGAGGCTGTGGGTGGACACACGAGGGACGCGTAGCCAAGGACTGCTATTCCTGTTCCTGCTAGGGGTGGCGGCCGGCGCGGAAGCGGCGACAGCCTACTACGTCACGCCGACGGGGGCCGATCCGTATGACGGCGCGAGCTGGGCCAGCGCCTTCAGCAACGTGCAGGCGGCGGCGGACGAGGCCACCAACGCCGGCGACACGATCTTCCTGAAGTGGGGCGTCTACTCCAATGCCTCGCAAATCACGATTTCCAACGCCGCCGGGGTGACGGTGGTCGGTGGGTGCCACGGGTGGGAGGGCGCCGGTTCCAACGATTATTCCGGCACCAACAGCACGCTGACCGGAACCGGCGGGGTCATGCGGATTGTCTACGCCTGCGACTCCGTGGTGACGATGGCCTGCGTGACGGTCAGCGGCGGGTGGTTCACCAATGGCGCTAATTTCGGGGCCGGCCTTTGTTTCACCAACTGTGCGGCAACCTTGACAAATTGCACGGTCAGCGGGAATACCAACAAGGTTGATATCGCATCGACCGATGCTTATGGCGGCGGCCTGTATTGCGCCGGCGGCTCGATGGCGGTCTACGATTGCGTCTTCAGTAACAACATCGTTCAGCATTCCAAGGGAAAAGATCACCGGGCCGCCGGGGGCGCCCTAGCGGGATATCATACGACGATGGAGATTTCCGGCTGCCGGTTCCTTCTCAATCGGGCTGACTTTTTCAGCGCGGGGCATTTTCAGGGTGGCGCCGTTGCCGG
>CAZVVD010000136.1:0-9250 GCA_964630555.1 uncultured Verrucomicrobiota bacterium
CGACCGGACAAGTCAAGGCGCAGACCAAGGTCGTCGGCAAGGCCGGCCGCAAGGGGCTGAACCTGGGCTACAGCGGGGGCGCCTTCGGCGGCGACGTGGCCGGATTCAAGAAGGACAACGTCGGCAAGGCCACGGAAGATGCCGTGGGGCAGGCGGTCGAGTTCCTGGAGAAACAGCTGGAGGCAATTCCCTGGGAGGGCACCGTCCTCAAGGTCGGCGACAAGGTCATCATCAACCGCGGCAGCCGCGAGGGGGTTGCCGAGGGCCAGGTGTTCGACGTCGGGACGGCCGAGTCGCTGGTGGACGACGACACCGGCGAGGTGCTGGACGTCGAGCTGAAGAAAGCCGGCCAGATCAAGGTGGCCTCGGTCAAGGAAAAGATCAGCTATTGCGACGTGCTCGAAGGCAAAATCAAGCCGTCCATGACCGTCCATCCGGCCGACTGATTCGATTGCGGATCGGCCGATTGCGGATTGGTGATTGCGGATTTCGGATTGCCGATTCCGGATGTTAGAGCGAACCGCGGGCAGAACGGTCCCGGCCATCCCAACAGCCGCCAGCTCAGTTCCAATGGTATGACAGGCCGGCGGGCATGATCAAGCAGAAAGGCGCGTCCGGAGTGCCTCCGGCCACCCCGCCGTGGCGATGAAAAAACAGCGCGGGCCTTTCATTCGGGTGGCGGCAAGGGATCGGCGGACGGCGGGGTTTCCCTGCCGACGCCCAACGCCTTCAGTTCCTCGGCCCGGGCGGCGTCACTGGCCTGGCCCCGGAGCCACCAGATCCGCGCCTCGTCCGTTCGGCCGAGGGCCATGAGCACCTCGCCGTAGTGCTCCATGATCGTGGAATCGTCGGGCAGGAAATAGAGCGCGTTGCCGATCTCGTCCAGGGCTTCGGCCAAGCGGCCCTGCTTGAAATAAATCCAGCCGAGGGTATCCAGGTAGGCCCCGTTTTCGGGATCCTCGTCGAGGGCATGGCGGATCAGGTCCAGGGCCTGCTCCAGATTGACCCCGCGCTCGGCCCACATGTAGGCCAGGTAATTCAGGGCCTCGCTATTTCCGGGATCGAGCACGATGGCGTGGCGCAGGAAGGCCTCGGCCTGTTCCCACTGGCCCGCGCGCTCGCACACCGAGCCATACCCGAAATAGAAACCCGAATCCAGCATCTCGGGTTCACCCTCCCCGGCCAGGGCGACGTCCTGCGCCCTGGAAAACGCAGCCAGGGCTTCCGGGAAACGTCCGGCGCCGCCGCTGAGCATGCCGAGAACGTAGTTCACGGTAAAGTGGTCGGGGATCAACCGGTTCGCCTGTTCCATGATCCGGATGGCCTCTGCCTCGCGGCCCCGGCCGGCCTCGAGCAGTGCCAGGCGGCTGTAGAGATCGGCCTGGGCGGGCGCCAACGCCAGAGCCTGCCGGAACAGGTCGGCGGCCGCGTCGCGGAGCTGGAACTGCTGGGCCACGGTCCCGTAATGCGCCAGCCGGCGGACGGCCTGGGCGCGGTCGGGGTTCCGGGCCATGACCTCCCGCAGGCGGCCCAAGCTGTATCGGGCCTTGGCGTCATCGCCGGCCGACAGGGAAAGTTGGGCCAGCAGCTCAAGCAGGGGCAGGTCGTCGGGAGTTTTTTCCAACCCCGCCTCGATCACCCGCGAAGCTGCGGACAGATCGGCCGGCAGGTGCAGCAGCGCCAGCTTGAGGAACATCTTGGGGGTGGCCGCCCCTTCCTGGCAGGCGGAGGTCAGGCGGACGACGGCGTTGCTGCCGTCCGCAAGCGTTTCGTAGAGTTCGCCGAGGGTAAATTGGACCTCGGCATTCTGGGGTTCCTGATCGGCAATGACCTTGAGGTGCCGGACGGCCCGTTCGCGGTCGCCCAGGGCCAAGAAGCAGAACGCCAGTTTTTTCTGCGCCGGCAGGTTATCCGGCTCCCGGGCGGCCACCTCGCTGAAGCAGTCCACGGCGTCCTGATACTGGCGGATGAGCAGGTAGACATCCCCCAGCTGCATGAGGTAGGGCAGCGTCAGCTCGTCCCCGGGCAGGCGCGACGCGCGGCGGTAGCACTGAATGGCTTTCTGCACATCCGGGGTCAGGTTGTCGGCGGAAATATGGCCGGCCCGCTGGATATAGAGATCCCCCAGCAGGCGCAAGACCGGCCGCGGATCTTTCACCTTGTCGGCGGCATCCTCCAGCAGCTCGAGGGCGCCCGTTTCATCCTCCAGCTCGCGCCGCATCAGGGCCAGCTGGACATACCCCATGGCATCGGCCGGATCGAGGCGGATGGCCTCCATCCAGGCCTGGCGGGCGTCCTCCCACCGCTGGAGCGTCTGATAGATCTGGGCCAGGTACATGCGGGGCTCGGCGGAGGACGGGCGCCGCCGGCAGGCCTCGTGCAGCACCCCGATTGCGGCCTCGGCCTGTCCCAGGCGCAGGTGAATCGCGGCGGCGCGCAGGTAAAGGTCGAGACGGTCCGGGGTCAGCTCGATGGCCCGCTCGTAGTTGGCCAACGCCCCGGGGTCGGCCAGGCCCTCGCGCAGGATGCCGACGGCGAAATGAGCCAGGGCGTCGGCCAGGTCCGCCTCGGACCGGCTCAAGGGCGCCGGCTCCGGCGGGGTAGCATCCGGCCGGGGAGGCGCGGTGCGGCACCCGGCAAAAAGGCAAAGCCACACGACGGCCCAAGCCGCGCCGGCCCGGCCGGTGCATGTGAAAAGCAGCTTCAAAGCCCGCTACTTGTTGATATTCTTGTGCCGATTGGCCTTCAGGCGTTTCCGCCGCTTGTGCTTGGACATTTTCTTCCGGCGCCATTTCTTCAACGATCCCACGGGGTGCCTCCTTCCGCTTGACGGGGCTGATGCCTTCCTTGGTCCGCATGTTTCCATGACCGGTCCCCCAGCCCGCCTGGGGGGGTCATGCAATCACCTTGTTCAGGGGAATCTCGACGATGCCCTCCGCTCCGGCCGCCTTAAGTTTGGGAATAATATCCCGCACCACCTGTTCGTCCACCACCGATTCGATGGCCACCCAGTCGCTGGCGCTGAGCGGGTTGAGGGTCGGCGCGTGCAGGGCCGGCAGGATTTTCACGATACCGTCGACTCGGTTCCGATTGGCGTTCATTTTCAGAAGCACCCGGGTTTCGGCCGCCAGCGCGCCCCGGAGCAGGATGGCCAGCTGCTCGATTTTCGCGCGCTTCCAGGCATCGGCCCAGGACCGCCGGTTGGCAATCAGCCGGGTGGTGGATTCCAGCACGGTTTCCACGATCCGCAGCCCGTGGGCCCGCAGGGAGGCGCCGGTTTCCGTCAGTTCCACGATGGCATCCGCGAGGTCCGGGGTTTTCATCTCGGTGGCGCCCCAGGAAAACTCGATCTCGGCCTGAACGCCGCGGCTTTCGATGAAGCGCCGGGTGAGCCCCACCGCCTCGGTGGCGATCCGCTTGCCCTGCAGGTCGGCGACGGTGCGGACGGGCGAGTCGCCGGGCACGGCCAGCACCCAGCGGACCGGCCTGAGCCCCTGTTTGGCGTAGACCAGATCGGCCACCTCGACGACGTCGGAGCCGTTTTCCATGATCCAGTCATAGCCGGTGATGCCGGCGTCCAGCAGGCCGTACTCGATATAGCGGCTGATTTCCTGAGCGCGCAGGAGGCGGGCCTCGATTTCCGGATCGTCGATCGCCGGCCGGTAGGAACGGGAGCCGACGGAAACCAGGAAGCCCGCTTTTTTCATCAGCAGGCAGGTGGCCTCCTGGAGGCTCCCCTTGGGCAAGCCCAACACAATGGTATTCATGACATCACCCGCAGCACCTCTTGACGGCCAAAACAACCGGGGCGCAGTATAGCGCCTGGCGGCGCCGCGTCGATAGAAATCTCACGCCGCGCGGCAGGCGGGGCGCCCCTCAGGACGGTTTCGGCGCCGCGGACAGCTTTCCGGCGATCAGCCGAATGGCCTCGGGATAGGCGGCATGCTCCTGTTCCTGGATCCGGGCGTGCAGGCTGGCGGGGGTGTCGTCGGCCAGCACCGGGACCGCCTTCTGCAGGATGATGCGCCCGGTATCCATGCCGGCGTCCACGAAATGGACGGTGCAGCCGGTGATCTTCACGCCGTAATCCAGGGCCTGCTTCCAGGACTCCAGCCCCGGGAAGGCCGGCAGGAGCGAGGGATGGATATTGATGATCCGGGAGGCATAGGCTTCCAGCAGGCGGGTCTTGATCATGCGCATGAACCCGGCCAGGGCGATCAACTCGGCGCCGCAGGCGCGCAGGCGTTCGATGAGCGCGCGTTCGGCAGCGCCGTCCAGCTTGGTCTTGAACGGCGCGGGGTCGATGAACTCGGCGGGGATGCCCAGGCGGCGGGCGCGTTCGAGGATGAAGGCGTCAGGCACATCGGAGAAAACGGCGACCACCCGGGCGTTCAGCGCGCCGGCGCGGATCGCGTCGGCGATGGCCTGGAAATTGCTCCCCTTCCCCGACCCGAGCACGGCGATGGACAGCGGCGGCTGGGTGTTCATGCCCGTGACTATAACACGCCAGCGCCGGCGGGGCAAGGGGCGCCGCAAAAAAGGGACTCAAAGAATGGTTGATGGAACATGGCTAATGGTTTATGGTAAATTCGCTGTTCAACCATCAACCATCAACCATCAACCATCAACCATCAACCATTCTTCCGAGGGGCGATTAGCTCAATTGGCAGAGCGCTACCCTTACACGGTAGATGTCACTGGTTCAAGTCCAGTATCGCCCACGGGTGTTGATCTTTTCAATTGAGTTGTCGGCGGCGCGATGCTAAACAGGTTTTACTCGGTGATCTCCGCGAGGATGATGAACCCGCAACCTTACCCCGGCTCTGCGCGAATGACCCGGCGGCAGTTCGGCCGCTCGGTCTGCCTGCTGGCCGGGCTGAGCTTGCTCGGCCGGGCCGCGGCGGCCCGGGCGGCGGCGGTCCGGGATCCGGCGGGCCTGCTGAACAGGCTGAAAGCGCGGGTCTCTTTTTACCCACGCACGGCCTGGTCGCGCTACGCGCCGATCTACTCCCGCCTGGACCGCTCGGCCAACTACTACCGGATCACGATCCACCACGAGGGCAACAAGGCCCACTCCACCCGGGCCATGCCGGAGGTCATCCGCGACCTGCGCCTCGACCAGGCGGCCCACCGGCGGCTGGGTTACGGCGACATCGGGTATCACTTCATGATCGACTACACCGGCCGGGTCTGGGAGGGGCGCGCCCTGAAATACCAGGGCGCCCATGTGTCCAGCCGGAATCCGGGCAATATCGGGATCGTGCTCCTGGGGAATTTTGAGAAGCAGACGCCGTCGGATGCCCAGAAAGCGTCCCTGGTAAAGCTGGTGGCCGAGCTCAGGAAGTTTTACGGCATCGGCCGCCGCCGGGTCTACGGCCACCGCGACCTGGACACCACCCTCTGCCCCGGCCGCAGGCTCTACGCTTTTCTGCCGGCCCTGAAAGCCCGCAGCGGCTGACCGGCGGCCGGACCGCCTGCCTTCCGCAGTGCAGGTCCGCCCCCACCCCAGCCCCTGTCATTTCGAATCACTGCTGCGCCCAGGCCATGCTGTAGCCGCTGGCCGACAGTTTTACGAACCAGGTCGAGGTGGATTCCTGGTACAGGGCCGGATCCACCTTGCCATCGCCGTCGAAGTCGCCCACCACCGACGCAAAGCCCGCGCCGCCGAAGTCCCAGAGGGTGGCCGTGACATACGCCGAGGCCGAAAGGAGAACAGTCCAATTCCCGTTGGTGGGGTTGTAGATCGCGGCATCGGCGCGGAGATCGTTGTCATACATGCCGGGGACCAACTGGTAGTTGGGCCCGCCGAAGCCGGTGATCCCCGCCTCCGCATAGCCGCTGCCGGAAAACTTCACGGTCCAGTCGCCGGTGGCATCCTGGCAAATCGCCGGATCGACCCTCAGGTCACCGTCGAAGTCCAGTGCCATGGAGGTATAGCCGGCGCCGCCGAAGCCGGCCAGTCCAGCGGTGCCGTAGCCGCTCGCCGACATCTTGACCAGCCAGGTCCCGTCGGAAGCTTGGTAAATGGCCGGGTCGGCCTTGAGGTCACCGTCGTAATCGCCCACCGCGGTCACGTAGTTCGTGCCGCCGAATTCCACCAGCGTGGCGATGAGATATCCGCTCCCGGAGAGCATGCCGGCCCATCCTCCCGTGACCGGCTCGTACACGCACGGATCGGCCTTGCGGTCCCCGTCGAAGTCATGGGAAATCGCCTGGTAGCCGAGCCCGCCCAGCGTGGCGGAGGCGGCAGCATAGCCGCTGGCGGAGAGTTTCACCGACCAGATCCCCGACGACTCCTGGTAGAGCGCCAGATCGTTCTTGAGATCACCGTCGAAGTCGCCAGAAAGGGGGATGCGCAAGGTCGGATTGGCCGCGCAGGACCCCTGGGCGGAAGCGCTGAATATACTGGTGGTCTGGGCGTTGGCGGCCTTGACCCAGTAATACAAGGGCGTTTCCGGCCAGTTTGTGGCCGCGGCGTCGTCGTACTCCGTGGTGGCGGCGGTCGCCACCAGGGCGGCCGAGGACGGGTCATCCGACAAGTTCCGATACACAAGGTAACTCGTGGCACCGGTCACGGAATCCCAATTCACCGCCACCTTGTCCCAGTAGGTCCCGTCGCTGGCCGTCAGGTTGGTGGGCGCGTCCAGCGAGGGGGGCACGGGCGGATTGACTGTCAGGGTTGCCACCGCGCTGGTGGCAACGCCAGCCGTATTGGTCACGCGACAACGGTATCTGCCGGCGTCGCCGGCAACGACGGCTGCGATCGTGTAGTTGGTCGTCGTGGCCCCAGCGATATCGGAGCCGTCCTTCTGCCACTGGTAGGCCAGCGGCGCCGTCCCGCTCGCGCCCACGCTAAAGCTGGCGCCGGCGCCCGCATCCACTGTCAGCGATTGCGGGTCGAGCGTGATGGTCGGGGGCGTATCCGGGGCCGCGGTGACCGTCAGGCTGGCGACCGCGCTGGTCACGGCATTGACCATATTGCTGATGACGCAGCGGTAATCCCCGGCATCGCCGGCAACGACCGAGGTGATCTCGTAGGCCGGATTGGTCGCGGCGCCGACATCGGTACCGTCCTTCTGCCACTGGTACGTCAGCGGAGCCGTGCCCGACGCCGTCACCGTGAAGACGGCCGGAGTCCCGAGGCTGTTGGTTAGGGATTGCGGGTTGCCGGTGACGGTGACTTGGACACAGAGGTCTGTCATGGCCGACTCGGTGTACCAGGGGAAATACGTCACGTTGGCGCTGACCCTGTCGCCCGTACCCCGCCCGACGGGTCCCGGCCCGCTGGCCGCGCCCCAGAAATTCGAGGCGGCGTCGAGCGTTCCGCACGTGGCATCGTTCGTGACCCCGCTGTTTCCATTACCGACGACCAGGCAACGCCTGACGACGTTGTTGCTAGAGCCGAGGGTGAAACGGACGCCGTCGCCTGCGCAGCTCGACACGGTGTTGCTCAATATGGAAGCGTTGTGCGCGCCGTCATGGAAGTAAAGGCCGCAGGCGAAGTCGGTGAGAATGCAATTCCGGATCACGGCATTGCTGCCGCCGCTGTTTTCGATGCCGTAGCTGCCGGCGGCATCCGACCCGTCGATGCCGAACCCGGACACGGTCACCCCCTGGGCGCTGATGCTGATGACGGCGCCGGTGGTCGGGGACGGCACATGGCTGAGCTGGGTGTTGGTGGCGCCCGCGCCCTGCAGGGAGAGCGGCTTGCCGATGCTCAACTGCTCGGCGAACAAACCGGCTGCCACGTTGACCGTTCCGCCGGTGGGGGCGATATTGATGGCGGTCTGGATCGTGCCGTTGCTGGTGACGGTGCACACGCGGCCGGTGGCGATCGTGAGGCCGTAGAGCGTGATCGGCCTGGCGTCGAAGGTCATGTCGCCGTCGACGACGACGCTCGTGCCGGTGATCACCACAGACTTGGAAATCGTGACGTTCTCGGTATAGGTTCCGGAAGCCACGCTGATCGTGTCGCCGGGGTAGGCCCCGTTCACCGCCGCCTGGATCGTGGAAAAGTCCCCGGGCACTTCCCAAACCAGATTGGTATCAATAGTAATGTTGGGATCCAAAAAATAGTTCGTGTTGTAGCCAACCAAACCGCCGGTACTACCAGTCGCCTCGGCAAATTCCACATCCGTAATCGCCGGGATTCCAAGGACGTTGTACTTCATGGCAAATGACGTAGTGCCTGCATTCGTAGGAGAACCCGTGTCATAATCGAGCACAAGCAGTCCCTTGCCCGATGTGTTTGAACTGACGTTCCCCACCATGCGGATCCGTCGGAATATGCTCAGAGAGGGCGCCCCCCAGAAAATGATATCACCTTTGAGAGCATTGAAGGAGTTGCGGCAGATATTAAGGCTATAGTTACTCCCTGTAAATGTTGCCGAATTATAAAACTGCCTGAGGAAACCATTGGATTGGATGTTATCGGTGATGTTCAAGACACCGATGTAATTCCCGGTATCGGTTTGAACAAAAATCGTGCGGGGAGTGTTGGTCGGATCCACGGTCGAACAATCGAAGGTGTTGCCGGAAATGGAGTTCGTGCCGCCGATACCGTATATGCCGATAAGCCGATGATTGTTGTTTGAAGGTCCGACATATGCCAGTTGACTGTTTAAGATCGCCCAATTCGTACCGCTAGTCTTTATGGCATATTCCATACCTTCAAGCCGGCAGCCATCGAGGCGGAAATCCCCGGCCGTACTGCCGACCACTACGGCGGTTTCGACGCTCGTGTTGCTGGTCTTCCTTTCCTTGATGGTCATGCCTTTCAGCGTGACATTGCTGCCGGAGACGGAGAACACCTGCACGGGATCGGAATTGGATTGAGGAGTCTGCACAATGGTTTGCCCAATCCCGTCGCCTTGGATCGTGACGGGCTTGGCCACGCTGATGACCGCATTGACCACATACTCCCCCGCCACGACATTCACCGTCCCGTTGGTGTCAACCTGGGCAATGCCGTTCGTGATGGTCAGGAACGGCGCCGCCTCAGTGCCCGCGTTGCTGTCACTTCCGGTCGTGGAAACCCAGACCGACGTCGCCGCCGGCGCCAGGGATGCCAGCGCAAAGCACAACCCCGCTGCCGCTCCGAGTACCGTTCTGTTCATGATGCTGCTCCTTTCGTGATAGGACTCATTTTCTGAAAAGCTACTTCCCATCATAGGCGCATCCCCCGCCCACGTCAAGCGCGACTTTATGAAAATGTCCCCTTGTAACTCGATAGAAATGTCCCCATGACTGG
>CAZVVD010000137.1:0-9216 GCA_964630555.1 uncultured Verrucomicrobiota bacterium
ACACATCATCTCGAATTTCACCGCACCGGCGCCATTCTTCCGCAATGATCCCCCGTACGGGCGACACGCATGTCGTTCCCAATGCCCCAAAGGGATTCCCCTGAGCCCATGCGATGAACTCCCGATGGGCGCAGATCGTGACAAAATACACACCGTCCCCGGCATAATCGTGCCTCTTCAGCCGGATGCTTCGGCGATGATGCAAGGCCGGAGTATAACTCATGGCGCTACCTCCGCCGGCGCCGGAATAAGCTGCTGCATGAGCCCTTTCTTGTGGCCTTGAGCGCGTCGAGTATTTGGCTTTCGGCTCCGAGCATTTCGTCCAAGATATAAGCCAACTCCGATCGGATAGGGTAACCGATCGGGGGAGAGCCCGTCTACACCTTTCGGTTCCGCCGGGTCTGCGAGAAAGGGAAAATCCCGCCTTGCGGGACAAGTTGGCGGGTTGACCCCCCGCTGAAGCAGGGCCGTCTCACTCCCGCCGCGCCGGGAAAAAGCCCCGCTCGCGCAGCAGGTCGAGGACCCGGTCCACGGCGGCGGAGGCCGAAATCTTTTCGACCGGCAGGACCAGGGCCGGCTTTGCGGGGGCGTCGTAGGGCGCGTTGATCCCGGCGAGCTTCAGCTCGCCGCGCTTGGCCCGGGCGTACAGGCCGCTGGCGTCCCGCTTTTCGCACCAGGCCGCCGACGCCTCCAGGTAGGTCTCGAGAAACCGCTGGCGCCCGACGATCTCGGCGACTTGCCCGCGCAGGGCGGCATCCGGGGACGTGAACGCGCAGATGACGATCAGCCCCGAGTCGTTGGCCAGCCGCGCGATCTCGGCGGCCCGCCGGAGGTGCTCGGCGCGGCCGGCGGAGCTGAAGTCCAGCTCCCGGCTGACGCCCAGGCGCACGTTTTCGCCGTCGAGGACCAGGCTGACCGCGCCCAGGGTGAACAGCTTTTTCTCGAGGGCATAGGCCAGGTTCGTCTTGCCCGCCCCGACCAGCCCGGTCAGCCAGACCGTCGCCGGGCGCTGTTGCCACTGGCGCACGCGCTGCTGCGGCGTGATCCGGCTCTCGCGGTGCGTCAGGGCGGCCGCCGCCGGCTCCCCGCCCGTGATCCGCGAGGGCAGGCGGTCCGCCGGCTCGCGGTCAATGATCATCCCGGCGGCCACGGTGCGGTTGCTGAGGGGGTCGATCAGGATGAAGCTCCCCGTGGCGCGGTTCTTGGAATAGGCGTCGTAAAATAGGGGGGTGGTGGCCGTGAAGACGACCCGGCCGATCTCGTTCAGCCCCAGCGGCCCGGCCGCGGCCCTCTGGAGCGACTCGACGTCAACCTTGTAGCGGACCTCGTCAATCCGGAGCCGCGTGAGCTGGGTGGTGTGCTTGACGAAGTAGGACGTGTTCAGGTCCATGGCGGCCTCGCCCATCCAGACCACCATGGCCTCGAAGTGGCGCTCGACGGCCGGCAGGTTGTGGCGGTGCACGAGCAGGTCGCCCCGGCTGATGTCGAGCTCGTCCTCGAGGGTCAGGGTGACCGACAGCGGCGGGAAGGCGCAGTCCGTCTCGGCGCCGCCGGCCGTCAGCGCTTTCACCCGGCTGAGCTTCCCGGAGGGCAGGACCATGACCTCCTCGCCCCGGCGGATGATCCCGGAGGCGACCTGGCCGCAGTAGCCCCGGAAGTGCTGGCCGGGCCGGAGCACGCACTGGATCGGCAGGCGCAGGTCAACCAGGTTATGGTCCCCGGCAATGTAGACATTCTCGAGGATTTCGAGCAGGGATTCGCCGCGGTACCAAGGCATGCGCTCGGAGCGCTCGACGACGTTATCGCCCCGCAGGGCGCTGACGGGGATGAAGCGGATGTCGGGGATCGAGAGCTTCCCGGCGAAATCCGAGAAATCCTGGCGGATGCGCCGGAAAACCTCCTCGGAATAGTCCGCCAGGTCCATCTTGTTGACCGCCACGACCAGGTGGGGCACGCCCAGCAGGGAAGTGATGAATGCGTGGCGGCGGGTCTGCTTGCGCACGCCGTTGCGGGCGTCCACCAGCACGACCGACAGGCTGGCGGTGGAAGCGCCGGTGGCCATGTTCCGGGTGTACTGCTCGTGGCCGGGGGTGTCCGCGATGATGAACTTGCGGCGGGGGGTCGAGAAGTAGCGGTAGGCGACATCAATGGTGATGCCCTGCTCGCGCTCGGCCTTGAGGCCGTCCGTGAGGAGGGCGAAGTCTATTTTTTCCGCCGACGCCTTTTCGCGGGAGGCTTTTTTGGCCGAGGCCAGCTGGTCGGCGTAGACGTTCTGCGAGTCGTAGAGCAGCCGGCCGATGAGCGTGGACTTGCCGTCGTCAATGCTGCCGGCCGTCGCGAAGCGCAGGAGCTCCTGGCGGTCGTTCCCGGCGATGAATGCCTCAAGGCGCCTGTTATTTGCGGACATTGTGAAACACTTCGATGGACGCGACTAAGCGCGTCCCTCCATTTTAGGAACACGTTTATTATGGAGGGCCACGCTCTGTCGTGGCCGTTCCGTTCGTTACAATATGAAACAGCTACGGCGGCTAAAAATATCCCTGTTTTTTCTTCGTCTCCATCGAGCCCTCGGCGTCGTGATCAATGATCCGGGTCGAGCGCTCCGAGATGCGCACGCTCGTCAGCTCGGCGATGATCTCCGGCACCGTTTTTGCGGCCGAACGGATGGCCCCGGTGCAGGGATAGCAGCCCAGGGTCCGGAACCGGCAGAGGATCCGTTCCGGCTTTTCGCCCTGGCGGAGCGGCACGGGCCCGTCCACCGGGATGAGCCGGTCGTCCCGCACGACCATCTCCTGCTCGCGGGCGAAATACATCGGGACGACCGGGATCCGCTCGGCGTGGATGTAGCCCCAGACGTCGAGCTCGGTCCAGTTGGAGAGGGGGAAGACCCGGATGGATTCGCCCGGGTTGACCCGGGCGTTGTAGAGGTTCCACAGCTCCGGGCGCTGGTTTTTCGGGTCCCACTGCCCGAACTCGTCCCGGAAGGATAAGATCCGCTCCTTGGCGCGCGACTTTTCCTCCTCGCGCCGCGCCCCGCCGAAAGCGGCGTCGTATTTCCCGGCCTTGAGGGCCTCCAGGAGCCCCTGGGTCTTGAGCATGGCGCAGCACTTCTGGGTGCCGTAGTCGAAGGGGTTCATCTTGCCAGCCTGCTGATGCTGGTAGACGATCAGGTCCGCCCCGATCTCCCGCGCCAGCCGGTCCCGGAACGCATACATCTCCCGGAACTTGTAGCCGGTATCCACGTGCAGGAGGGGAAAGGGGATTTTCCCCGGGTGGAACGCCTTTTGCGCCAGGCGCACCATGACGGAGGAATCCTTGCCCGCCGAGTAGAGCATCACGGGCCGCTCGGACTCGGCGGCGACCTCGCGCAGAATGAAGAGGCTCTCGGCCTCGAGCTGGCGCAGGTGCGGAATCGAATAGCCGGTGGTGGTCATAGTCAGCCCAATTCGAAATAATGTCTTTCACCGCAGATCACGCGGATGGGCGCGGATACGGGAAAACAATAATAGGGAAATTTGAATAGACCTATAAAATTTTATCCGCGGCCATCAGTGCTATCCGCGGTTAATGTTCCTGTTTTGGGTGATGCGACTTAGCCGCGCTGGATCGTCCGGGGTGCATCCTCTCTTGCTTTCGTGTGTTCCGGTGAAAGTTCTTCTCTTGTTCAATGCCTTGCCAGGTAATCCAGGATGATCCGGACGGACGCGGCCGGCGTCAGGCGCGCGGTGTCGAGGACCAGCTCCGGCTGGCGGGGCGGCTCGTAGGGGTCGCTGATGCCGGTGAAGTGCTTCAGCTCTCCCTTCCGGGCCCGGCGGTAGAGGCCCTTGACGTCCCGCCGCTCGCAGACCGCCAGCGGCGTCGCCACGTGGATTTCCACGAAGTTCCGGCACAGCTTCCGGATGCGGCGGCGCGTGGCAGTATAGGGCGAGACGAAGGAGGCCACGACGGTGACGCCGTGCTTCTCCAGGAGCGCGGCGATGTGGCCGACGCGCGCCAGGTGCGCCTCGCGCTCCGGGCGGGTGAAGCCCGTGCCCGGGAAGAGGCTCCGCAGGTGGTCGCCATCCAGCCGCTCGACCTCGACGCCGCGGCGTGCCAGCGCCCGGGCCAGCCGGTCCGCGATCGTGCTTTTGCCGGACCCGGACAACCCGGTGAACCAGAGCACCGCCGGGCGGCTCCGATGCCTGGCTCGACTTGACTGTACTGCTGTTTTCATGCTGCAAGCTAACGTTAATCTTGCCATCAGCCCACTAAATTCCAAGTTCCAAAATCCAAATTCCAAGGAATAGGCTCCGCCTTTGGCGGCTTCGCAAATTGCGGAAAAATTCCAATTCTGCCTATGCCGGAACAATGAATTGTCAAATCGGCTTGCCGGTCATTCAACCGCTGAACCGTGAACCGTGGAACCGCTCAACCCTGAACCCTATCTTCCCCCCCCCTCCTCGGCTAGCTGATCACGCCGCGCAGGTATTCCCGGGTGAGCTCCACCCGCGGACGCTCGAACACCTCCGCTGCCGGGCCCGCTTCGACCACTTCCCCGAGATAGACGAAGGCCACGTGGTCGGCCAGGCGCCGGGCCTGCCGGAGGATGTGCGTGACCAGGACGATGGTGTAGCGGTTCTTCAGCTCCACGAATCGCTCCTCGATGCCGCGGCTGGAGAGGGGGTCCAGGGCCGAGGTCGGCTCGTCCGCCAGGATGATCTCCGGCTCCACCGCCAGGCCGCGCGCCAGGCACAGCCGCTGCTGCTGGCCGATGGAGAGGCGGGCGGCCGGCTCCGCCAGGCGGTCGCGCACCTCGTCCCAGAGGTGGGCCAGGCGCAGGTGCTGCTCGACGATCGCATCCAGCTCCGGCTTGCCGGGCCGGCCGTGGAGGCGGGGGCCGTAGGCCACGTTGTCGTAGATCGACATCGGCAGGGGATACGGCCGCTGGGACAGCAGGCCCATTTTCTTCCGGATCGCGGTGACGTCCGCCCCGGGCGCGAAGATGTTCTCGCCGCGCACCAGCACCCGGCCGGTGACCCGGACGTGCTCGGCGGTGTCCACCAGGCGGTTGAAGCAGCGCAGGAGCGTGGTCTTGCCGCAGCCGGACGGCCCCAGGATGGCCGTGATCTTGCGGGCCGGGATCGCCAGGTTGACGTTCTTCAACGCTGGCAGGGCGCCGTAGCGGACGTTCAAATCCTCTACCTTGATGTGGATGTGGTCTTCCATGGTGGGCAGATGTCCGGATGATTAACCGCAATAGATCGCAAAGATCACATAGAAAGATCGGGATAAACTTTGCGTTCTATGCGTTCTTTGCGGTGAATCCCTCTTGTTCGGTTCAAGATCGCACATCAGGTTGTTGTTTGCCTGGAATGCAATAGGCATTATTTCACCGCGTGCCGGGCGCAGCGCGCCGCCAGGACGCGGGCCGCCAGGCTCAGGCCCAGGATCAGCAGGGTCAGGATCAGCGCGCCGGCGTAGGCGCGCTGCTGCACCTCCGGCAGCGGCGAGCCGAGCTGGAAAAAAATCGCCAGGGGCAGGGTGGCCACCGGCTCCAGGAGCGAAGCGGAAATCCGGTCGGTGAACCCGGCGGTGAAGAGCACGGCCGCGGCGTCCCCCATGGCGCGCCCGAAGGCCAGCAGGACTGCGCTGACAATGCCCGGCAGGGCCTGGCGGACCGCCACCCTGAGGGCCGTCTCCAGCCGGGTGGCGCCGGCGGCGTAGGACGCCTCCAGCAGTCCCTCCGGCACCAGCCGGAGCATCTCGTCCATGGCCCGGATCATGGAGGGCATGACCAGCAGGCTCACGGCCAGGATGCCGCCGAGGAGCGACGCCTTCAGGCCCAGGACCAGCATGAGCGCGAACCCGAAAGCCCCGTAGACGATCGAGGGCACGCCGCCCAGCGCATCCAGCGCCAGCCGCGCGGCGGCGGCCAGCCGGGAGCGCCGGGCCGCGTAGAGGTTCAGGTAAAGGGCCACGGGCGCGCCGAAGAGCACCGCCAGCGCGGTGGCCCCCGACGCCAGCAGGAGCGACCCGACGATCGCGTTGAGCACGCCGCCGCCCCCGCCGAGGTAGTAGCCGCCGGACGGCGCCCGGGTCAGCATCTCCACGCTCAGGGCGGGCAGGCCCTTGGCCACGATGACGCCCAGGATCCACAGCAGGCTCCCGGCGATCAGGGCCGTCGCCAGCACCATCAACCCCAGGAAAAAGTATTCTTCCAGTCGTTGTTTCATATCCGTTGCCCGAGCCGGTTGAGCGCCAGCCGCGACAGCAGGGTGAACCCCAGCACCACCGCGAAGAGCAGGAACGCGGCGAAAAAGAGGGCGGCGTCGTAGAGGGGAATGGACATCATTTCGCCGTAGTTGTTGGCGATCAGGGCCGGGAGCGGGTAGGCCGGGTCCAGCGCTGAGCGCGGCAGGCGCGCGACGTTGCCGGCGACCATGAGCACGGCCATGGTTTCGCCGAACGCGCGCGACATCCCCAGGGCGTTGGCCGCCACGATCCCCGGCAGGGCTTTCCGCAGGACCACCCGCTTGATCGTCTGCCACTTGGTGGCGCCCAGCGCCAGCGAGGCCTCGCGCAGCTCGCGCGGCACGAGCCCGAGCACCTCGACGCAGAGGCTGACGATCACCGGGAAGATCATGACCGCCAGCACGAGCCCGGCCGACAGGACGCAGTAGCCGGAGGAAAAGGTCCGGCCCGGGCCGGCCGCGAAGGCCTTGACCAGGGGCACGATCGCCAACACGCCCCAAACGCCGTAGACCACCGACGGGATCCCGGCCAGGAGGTCGAGCAGGGGCTGAAAGATTTTTTTCATGCGGGGCCCGGCGTATTCCGAGAGGAAGATCGCCGCCAGGACGGAAACGGGCACCGCGACCAGCGCGGCCACCCCGACCACCCAGAGCGTACCCGCCAGGAACGGCAGGAACCCGAACTCGCCCCGCGGCGGGTTCCAAGCCGAGGAGCAGAGCAACGCGCCCAGCGGCTGGTGCGAGAGGAGCGGCGCCGATTTCACGGCCAGCCCCCAGGCCATCAGCGCCAGGAACAGGACGGAGAACAGAGTCAGCGCCAGCATGACCCCGGCGCCGATCCGGTCCTTGAATTGTCGCAGGATTGCAGCCATGTCGATGTTCCTGCTAGCGCTAGCCTTGTCTGCTGGCCAATCCGTGTGTCGAATTCGACACACGGTGGCATCCTCCTGCGCGAAGCCGCTTCGGAGGACGGGTCGCTGACGCGGGCTTCACCGCTGGCTATCTTTCAGTAATGATCTTCTGTTCCAACTCTTTCTTTCCATTTTCGATCAAATTCTGCGTTTGGGATTTCCGTCCAGCTATGCCAACAATTGGTTCCCCTGGTCGAGCGATATGAGGAAATACCTCCTTTGCCGTAAATCCCTCCATCAAGGCTTTGGCACTTCATACACTCAAAATAATGAACCCCCAGAATGTTATAGATAGTTGTTTCGTAGTGAGGAGGACAATTAACGCAACCAACCACAACGAAAGCGATGCTCAAAAGGGCGGTTACGTGGAGTAATTTCATGTCCCTAAGTTACCAACAATAAAGCAAATTCTGTATCAGCGCTATCCGCGTAATCCGCGGTCAAACTCCGGACGTCATTTCGATGGTCTTTCGCCCAGCTTCGCCAGCTCCGCCTTGAGTTTCTCGGCCGAGAGGTTGATATAGCCGGCCTGGGGCACGTATTGCTGGCCGTCCGTGAGAATCCAGCGGAGGAACTCGGCCGCGGCGGGGTTGGACGGCGCGCCGGCGGAGACCAGGTGCAGGTCCCGGGCCGGCGGACTCGGGTAGCGCCCGTCGGCGATGGCGCGGGTCAGCTCGTCGAGCGTCGCGTAAAAGCGCTCCTCCGGGTCAACCCGGCCGTTGCCGTTGATGTCGATCGGGATAATCGCGAGCCCGGCGACCGGCGCCCGGGTTTTGGCGTCGTAGACGAAGTTGATGTTGTTGTAGCCGATGCCGAGGGCATCCTTCCGGACCGCCTCGGCCAGGCCGGGATCGCCGTAGACCCCGACGCCCCGGAGGTCCTGCGGGTTGCCGCCGAGATATTTCGCCCAGGTTTCGGAGGCGCCGCAGGCGTCCGAGCGGGTGTAGACGTGGATGGGGGTGTCGCCGCCGCCGGCGGCCAACGCATCCCAGCGGGCGATCTTCCCGGTAAGCCAGAGTCCCGCGAAGTCGTCGCGGGTCAGGCCGCGCTGTAGGAGGGCCTCGCGCAGGGGATTCTCCGCGTTCATCGCCGGCACGACCGCGTCCTTGACCACCGCGCACCACCAGGCGCCTTTCTCGATTTCGGCCGGGTGGATGTCCCGCGAGACCATGCCCAGGTCCACGACCCGCGCCAGGGCGTCGGCCATGCCTTTCCCGGCGCCGCCGGCGGAGATGTCGATCCGCACGTCCGGATGGAGCTTCCGGTATTCTTCCGCCCACTTGACCGCCATGGGGTAGAGGGCCCACGCGCCGGAGATTGCGATCCGACCGCCCGGCGCCGCCGGCATCGGCCGCGGCGCGCAGCCCCCGGCCGGCAGCAGTGCCGCCGCCAGTAGGGCGACTGCGATCTGGATGGAAAATCGTTTCATGGGACGATGGGAGGATGATGTTAACCGCAAGATCGCAAAGAAGGCATGGAAATTTCGAGAAGTCCAACCTTTGCGATCTGTGCGTTCCGTGCGGCTGTCATCGTCTTCGGCTTTCAACCGACCCGGACCACGCGCTCGGTCTCGAGGGACTCGATGGCGGCGGCCAGCACTTTCTGGGCGGCCAGTCCGTCGGCGCCGGACCCGTCGATCTCGGCCGGGGCCACCCCCTGCGAGACCTGCTCCACGAAGCGGCCGATCCGGTTCCGGAAGGTGTCCTCGAAGTCGCGCATGCCGCCGAAGACGGGGTTGGTGTAGACCGTCTTTTCCGGCGAGCCGGCCGGGTAAAGGGTGACCTCGCGGTACATGTCGTCGAGCACGAAGCGTCCGCCGGTACCGGCGACCTCGCAGCGCTCCATGGGGTGGCCGCGCTGGATGTCATAGCTGCCGGTCAGGCCCCCGACCACGCCGTTGCGGAAGCGCATGTTGAAGTGGGCGGTGGACCAGATCTTCCGTCCGGGGGCTTTCAGGGCGAAGCACTGGACGGCCTCGATGTCCCCGCAGAAGTAGCGCATGACGTCCACGGTGTGGGGGTGCAGGGCCTTGAGCTGGAAATAGGGCGAGCTCTCATTCGGGTTCATGATCCACA
>CAZVVD010000138.1:0-8714 GCA_964630555.1 uncultured Verrucomicrobiota bacterium
CGAGATGGACGAGGCGATCATCCAGTACATGAAGCGGGTGTACAACCTGATGATCGGCGAACGCATGGCGGAATATATCAAGATCGAGATCGGTTCCGCGTATCCCCTGCCGGAGGAACGCACGGTCGACGTGAAGGGCCGCGACCTGGTGGCCGGTCTGCCCAAGACGCTGACCCTGACCTCGGAAGAGGTGCGCGAGGCGCTGCATGAGCCGGTGACCACCATCGTCGAGGCCATCCGGTTCACGCTCGAGCGTTGTCCCCCGGAGCTTTCCGCGGACCTGCTGGATCGGGGGATCATGCTGGCCGGAGGCGGATCCCTGTTGAAGGGCATCGACAAGCTGATCGCGGAGCAGACCGGACTGGCGGTGCATTTGGCAGACGATCCCCTCAGCGCTGTGGCCGAGGGCACCGGCATGGTCCTGCACGAGATCAATTTCCTGCGGAAAGTCGCCAGCACGCCGTCGTAGGCCGTTCGCCGGTTTCCGGATCCCACCGCTCCCGCTCCAACCGGGCCCGCCGCCTGGTTTCCCGCCGCCGCTGCAGGACTCGCCGGCCCCCGGCGATCCCTGCCCGCTGCCATGTCTGTAAAGGACGCGGTTTCAATTGCCATGAAATGGAAACTTCTCGTGTTGGCCCTGGCGGCGCTCGGAACCGTCCTGGTGATTGTCCTGGACGCGGGCGCCGCCTCCCGCGCGCGTCTTGCCGCCGGCATTCGGGACGCCTTGGCGCCGGCCGCCGGCGCCTTGGCGCGGGGTCTGGGTGGGATTCGCGGGCCTTGGCTTGGCCGCGAAAGCCTGGCCGCCGAAAACCAGCGTCTGGCAGCCCAGGTGGGGGAGTTGCGGTTTGAAATCGCGCGCCTGCGCTTTCTCGAAAGGGACAATGCGGAACTGAGAACCTTGTTGGGACTGCGGGCCGCGGCCCGCCACCGCCTGGTCGCCGCCCGGGTGATGGATCGCGCTCTGGGCGGCTGGTGGCAAATGGCCCGCCTCGACCACGGCCGGACCGACGGGCTGAAACGCGATGTGCCGGTGGTCTCGGCCGAGGGGTTGGTCGGGCGCGTCGTGGACGCTTCGGCCGCGACCGCCGACGTGCTCCTGCTGGTGGACCCGCAATCGCAGATCCCGGCCCGCCTTTCCCGCATGGATGCGTTCGGCATCGTGCGCGGGCAGGGGGTGTCCTTGCGGGGCGATTCGCTCTGCCGAATGGATTTTATCATGAAGGAGGCGGATCTCCAGCCGGGGGACGAGGTGGTGACCTCCGGGTTGGGCAGCGTCTACCCGCCCGGACTGGTCATCGGCTACGTGACGACGGCCTATTCCGACCCGTCCGGTCTGTACCAGCATGCCGACATTGTGCCGGCGGCGGACCTGCGTCTGCTGGGGTTTGTTTTTGCCGTGCTGCCCGATCCGGGCGGCTTGGAGGAGGGGGGCGGCCCGTGATGAACCTGGTGGTCATGGCCCTGGCGCTCGCGGCCGCCGCCTTGGTGGAGGCGGCCTGGCCGGGAGCGGACTGGATGGCTCAGGCGCGCCCCCCCCTGGTCCTGGGGGTGGTCTTGTATTACGCCCTGCGCCGGTCTCTGCCGCTCCTGCTCCTGGCGGCCGGCGCGGGCGGGCTGCTGACCGACAGTTTGAGCGCCTTTGACCTGGGCTGTTCGGGGATTGGCCTGGCCGGGGTGGGGCTCCTGGCCCGGGCTTACCGCGAGGTGGTGTTCAGCGGCGAATGGCTGACCCATATGGTCTTCGGCGCCCTCGCGGGGATGGCCCTGGTCCTGGCGCTGTATCTTGTTTTGTGCCTGGCGGATTCCGGGGGCGTGCGGGCCCTGGCCCCGGGTTGGGTGCTGGTGAAAGCCCTGGGCACGGGCGCGTTCGGCCTGGCCGTCGCGCCGGCGGCCTGCTGGGCCATGGACGCGCTGGAGCGCAGAGTCGGCAACTTGCGGATGGAATCGGCCCCATGAACGCTTTGCAACGCGAACAGGTCGAACGCGCGCGTCTGCGGGTCATCTGGCTGGTGATGACGGCCGCCCTGGTCTTGCTGGCCGGCCTGCTGTGGCGCATCCAGGTCCGGCAGGGGGAGCGCTATGCCACCAGCCTGGAACAGCAGTCCATCCGCCGCATCCAGATCCCGGCGCCCCGCGGACGGATCCTGGACCGAAATGGAACCTGCCTCGCCGATAACCGGCCCAACTATTGCGTGGCTCTGTTTCTCGAGGAACTTCGGCGCCCCGGAAAGCGCTGGGTGACGCGCCAGGACGCCTGGGCGCTGATTGAGCGGATTGCGGAGGTGATGGGCGTTGAACCCGGCCTCTCGCACGCCCGGGTGGATGCGCATCTCGCCGGGCGCAAGGCCCTGCCCCTGATCGCCTGGCAGCGGCTGGACCCCCGGTCCATGGCGCGGCTGGCTGAGGCGGCCCTGCGCCTGCCGGCCGCTGAAATCCTGGTGGACGCCGACCGGGTGTATCCGCAGGGCGCCCTGGCCTGCCATGTCCTGGGCTACGTCGGGACGCCCAGGGGGCAGGATGCCGACGGGGAGGGGCCGTCCTACTGGCCCGCCCTGGTCGGAAAAAACGGCCTTGAAAAGCGCTACGATGAACTGCTCCGCGGCCGCCCGGGCGGCCGCCTGGTCCGCGTGGACGTCTCCGGGTTTAAGCATGACGAAATCGGTTTTCGCGATCCGGTGCCGGGCGGCGACTTGGTGCTGGCCCTGGACGCGGCGATCCAGCGCAGCGCCGAACAGGCCCTGGCCGATACCGTGGGCGCCGTGGTGGTCCTCGACCCCCGCAACGGGGATGTCTTGGCTTTGGCCAGCGCGCCTGGCTTTGACCCCAACGTGTTTTCACCCTCGATTTCAGCGGCCACTTGGGCCGAGACCATGGCGGACAACCATCACCCCCTGCTCAACCGCGCCGTCAGCGGCCGGTATGCGCCCGGCAGCGTGTTCAAGCCGCTGGTGGCCCTGGCCGCCCTGTCGTCCGGGCGGGCGGAAGCCGGGACGGTCCACGATTGTCGGGGCTATTGCACCGTCGGCCCGCAGCGTTTCGGCTGCTTCGAGGGCACGGTGCACGGCCCGCTCGACGTCAAGCGGGCCTTGGCGGTATCGTGCAATGTGTTTTTTTTCCGGCTGGCCCTGGACTGCGGATTGGATCCGATCTACCGCCAGGCCTTGGAGACGGGCCTGGGGCGCAAAACCGGGATCGACCTGGATTCCGAAGCCGCCGGACTGCTTCCCGGCAAGGCCTGGAAGCGGATCGCCCGGCGCCAGGGCTGGCGCGACGGCGACACCTGCAACCTGGCGATCGGCCAGGGCGACCTGCTCGTGACCCCGCTGCAGATGGCGGTGGTGGCGGCCGCGCTCGCCAACGGAGGAACCGTGTACCAGCCGCGCCTGGTGCGCGGCGTGCGGTCGCCCAACGAGGGAGGCTTCCGGGAGATTGCCCCCGTGCGGGTCCGCGACCTGGGCTGGCGGCGGGAACACGTGGACCTGGTTCGGGAAGGGCTGCGGGAGGTGATCGAGAGCCCCGGCGGCACCGGCCACCTAGCGAAGGTTCCCGGCGTCACCATGGCCGGGAAAACCGGCAGCGCGGAATTTGGGCGCAAGGGGTCCGGCCTGTGCCGCGGTTGGATGATCGTGTTTGCGCCCTACGAGCGGCCGCGCTACGCGGTGGCCATGGTGCTGGATGAAGCGGTCGCCGGCGGGGTCTCGGTGGGGCCCCGCATCCGCCGGCTGATGGGCGAGGTATTACGGATGACGGGAGGCGCCGGCGCATGAAACCGACAGCGTTTTCTTGGCTGTTCAAACGCCTGGACTGGGGCATGCTGGCGGTCACTCTGCTCCTGCTGGCGATCGGCATCCTGTTCGTGTTCAGCGCGGACGCCCGCGCCGGCAACCCGGCCCTGGGCACCTTGTACCGTAAACAGCTGGTCTGGATAGCCGCGGGCCTGCTGTGCTATGCCGGGGCGGCCTTGACGGATTACCATCGCTGGATCCGTTCCGGCTGGTGGCTCTACGGCCTGGGGCTGCTGCTGCTGGGGCTGGTGTTCGTGCCCCACGTGGGGCTGAAAGTCTTCGGCGCCAACCGCTGGATCCAGGTGGCCGGTCTGGGGGTGTTTCAGCCCGCCGAGCTGATGAAACTGGCGACCCTGCTGGTCCTGGTGCGGGTCTTCGGATGGCCGGGCGAACCGGTCCCCCGCTGGGGCGGCGTTGTCCTGGCCCTGGCCCTGGTGGCGGTTCCCCTGGCGTTCATTGTCAAGCAACCCGATCTCGGCACCGCCCTGGTCTTTCTGCCGATGCTGGCGGCGGTCATGTTCGTGGCTGGCGTGCCCGGCCGCATTCTGACCACCCTGGCGGGAACGGGCCTGCTGGCGGTGCTCCTGGCCCTGGCGGCGATCATTCTGCCGGAGCGGCTGGGTTGGGACCCGGCGCGCCAGGATCGAGTGGTCCGCATGATCGGCATTCAGCCGTACCAGCGCGACCGGGTGCGGGTGTTCCTGGACGGCAATTGGGATCCGCTGGACTCGGGCTGGACCCGGGCGCAGTCCCAGATCGCCATCGGCTCCGGGCGGGTCTGGGGCAAGGGCTACCTGCAGGGCACCCAGAATATCCTGGGCTTCCTGCCGCGCACGGTCACCCCCAACGATTTTATTTTCTCGGTGATTGCCGAGGAAAAGGGGTTCGCGGGCTGCCTGGTCGTGCTGCTGCTGTACGCGCTCCTGTTGCGCGGCATTTTGCGCGCGGCGGCGGCGGCGGACGCCATGGGCCGCCAGTGTTGCGCCGGCGTGGCGGCGCTCGTTTTTTCCCATGCTTTCATCAACATGGCCATGACCCTCGGGGTGTTGCCGGTCACCGGCATCCCCCTGCCGCTGATCAGCTATGGCGGCACGTTCATGGTCGGCACGCTGACCGCGCTGGGGCTTGTCCAGAGCGTGCATATTCGCGGCGATTGGCGTTAACCAGAAAGGAGCCGGACATGTTCGGTTTTCACCGCAAGAGCGACACGCGGCGCAAGGAAATCACCATCAACGTCGAGAGCCTGGAAACCCGGGTGGCGGTTCTCGAGAACGGCGAGCTCGAGGATTTCAAAATCGAGCTGCCCTCGGAGCAGCGCATTGTCGGCGGGGTCTACAAGGGACGGGTGCAGAATCTGGAGGACGGTTTGCAGGCGGCCTTCGTGGACATCGGCCTGCCCAAGAACGCGTTCATCCACTACTGGGACATGTTCCCGGAAGACCTCTCGCGCCTGGAGGCCCTCGAGGGCGAGCATGTCCGCGGGATCACGCGCCGGCGTCAGTTCACCCGCGAGGAAATCGCGCGCCACTTCCCGGTCGGTTCCGAGATCGTGATCCAGATTTCCAAGGGGCCGATCGGCACCAAGGGCCCGCGGGCCACCGCCAGTTTGAGCATTCCCAGCCGCTATTTCGTGCTGATGCCCGGCAGCAAGCTGCGCGGCATTTCGCGCAAAATCGAGGACGAGAACGAACGCCAGCGCTTGAAGAAAATCCTCGGCCGCCTGCCGGTGCCCGAGGGCTGCGGCCTGATCATCCGCACCGCCGGCGCCGGCGCCAGCGGCTCCAGTTTCGTGCGGGACATCCGCTCCCTGCTGGCCTCGTGGGAGGCGGTCGAAAAGGGCGTCCGCGAGCAGCCGGCGCCCTGCTGCCTCTACCGGGAGCCCGACCTCATCGAGCGCACCGTGCGCGACTCGGTCACCGAGGAGGTCGACAGCATCATCGTCGATTCCCCGGTCGAATACGAACGGATCAAGGGCATCCTGGCCAACATTTCGCGCCGGGTGCGCAGCCGGGTCAAGCTCTACGACGGCGCCAAGCCGATCTTCGAGCACTACGAGGTGGAACGCCACCTGGAAAACGCCTTCCGCCGCAAGGTGACCCTCAAGTCCGGCGGCTGCATCGTGTTCGACGAAACCGAGGCCCTGATCGCGGTGGACGTCAACACCGGCCAGCACAAGGGCGCCAGCAATCAGGACGAGGCGATCCTGCGGGTAAACACCGAGGCCGTCCAGGAGGTGGCCCGCCACCTGCGCCTGCGCAACATCGGCGGCTTGATCGTCATCGATCTGATCGATATGCGCCACAAGAAGCACCGCGCCCAGGTCTACCAGACCCTCAAGGACGCCCTGAAAAAGGACAAGGCCCGCACCCATATCCTTCCGATCTCGCCCCTGGGCCTGCTGGAAATGACCCGCCAGCGTTCCGATGAAAGCCTGGAGGCGACCATGTACGTGGACTGCCCCTACTGCCGGGGAAGGGGCAGCGTCAAGTCCCCGCTGAACATGAGCGTCGAGATCCAGCGCCGCCTGCTGGCCATCATGCGCACCCAGCAACGCGAGGCCAGCCGGGGTCTGTCGCTGCGCGTCACCGTCAACCCGACCATTCTCAACCGGCTGCGGGAGGAGGACGAGGCCTTGCTGCTGAAAATGCAGGAGCAGTTCAAGGGGCGCCTCAGTTTCCGGGCCGATCCCGCCCGGCACATGGAGGAAATGATCATTGTCGATGCCGACAGCGGCGCCGAGCTGTATTCCAATGCCGGCGCCGCTCGCTGAGCGCGGACAGGCACGGCATAGGCCCCTTTGACCCACGCCCGCCTTGGGAAAGGGCTTGTGTACGCGGGGAGGCATGGTATAAACGCGGGGCTTATGGACCTGATTCCACGCTGCGATCTGCCCGGGCGCCAACCGCGGCGGGCGGCATGAGCTCCGTCCGCCCAGCGGCCCGCCGGGCCGCGCTGGCCATGGCGCTGGCCGGGCTCCTGGCCCTGCCGCTCGCGGCCCAGGACGCCAATCCCTCGGCCTCGCCGACCGCCCCCCTGCTGTTCGCCGCCGGCGATCTCAAGGACGCCCGCTCCCTGGCGCTCAAGCTGCGGGCGGCCGAGTCCCCGGTGGACCGCCATGTCGCCGAGCGTTGCTCCGCCCGCACCAAGCAGCTGCTGGGCGCCTACCGCGGCGAGGGCGAGCCCGACCCGCTCCTGCGCCAGCTGCTGGTGCGCGACCTCAACCGCATGATGCTCAGCGAGTCCCTTTACGATCCCGCCGTCTTCGCCGGGGTGGCCTTGTCCGACGGGACCCGCAAGCTCATCGAGGACCGCGCCACCGCCGACCGCCTCGAGCTCAACCGCCGCCTGCTGGAAGACGCCTTTCCGGAGGCCTTGGTCCGGGTCAGCCGCCAGCCGCTGGACGTGCGGGCCGACAGCCTGGAAATGGACGGCGCCCAGCGCCTGATGGTGGCCTCGGGCCACGTGCTCATCCGTCAGGAACTCGACCATCTGCGCGCCGATCACGCCGTCATTAACCTCGACACCCTGGACGTGATTGCCGACGGCCAGGTCACCTTCGAGCGGGGCAGCGCGGTCTGGACAGGCCCAAAACTGCGCTACAACTTCAAGACCGGCCAGGGGGACTTCGGCGGGTTCAGCGCCTACCTGGATCCCTTTTATGTCACCTCGAAAACCTCCCGCCAGGACAAGGACGGCGCCTACGTGCTCGAACACGCGGTCCTGACTCCGTGCGAGGGCGACCGCCCGGTGGCCTACCTGCGCGCCCGCAAGGCCCGCGTCATGCCCGGCCGCCACATCCGCGCCCAGCACGTGGTCCTCTACCTCGGGGGCGTGCCCGTGATGTACGCGCCCTATTGGTCCCAGAACATCGGCGACCGCAACTTCATTTCGGTGGTGCCCGGCTACAACCGGCGCATGTGGGCCTATTTGCTGACGGCTTTCAATTACCGCATCAGCAAGAAGGTCGAGGCTGCCAGCCATGTCGACCTGCGCCTGCGGCGCGGGGTCGGCGTCGGCCAGGACATCATGTGGTCGGCCGGGGGCAACGCCAAGATGCTGTCCACCGAGCGTTACCTCAATCCGACCCCGGATGAACCCTGGGCCTTCATGGGCAAAAGAAACTGGGAGGAGGATCCCAGCCAGCCGGCCAAGGTCAACGAGGAAGATGAGGACGCCTGGTTCGGCGACGCCATCGTCTATTACGCCCGCGACAGCTGGCCGGACGAGGGCAAGGCGCAGAGCTACCCGATCGACAGCGACCGCTACCGCATGCGGATCTACCACAGCCAGAACTTCGGCCCGCGCGACTACGTCCTGGCCCAGGCCGACTACTTCAGCGATCCCAAGCTGCTCGAACAGTATTTCCGCGAGGAATACAAGGCCGCGCCGGACCCGGACAACTATTTGATTTACAGCCATCGCACCGACCACTACACCCTCAGCCTGGAACTGGAGCAGCGCCTCAACGACTTTTACACCGCGATCAACCAGACCCCGTTGCTGACCCTGGACATTTCCCGCCAGAAAATCCTGGACAGCCCCTTCTATTACCAGGGCAAGACCACGGCGGGCTTCTTCTCCAAGGACTGGGAGAAGAACGTCACCAACCGGCAGGATTACTCCGCCTTCCGCTTCGACACCGATCATACGGTCTACTATCCCAACAAGCTGTTCGGCTTCCTGACCGCCATCCCGCGGGCCGGCTACCGCGGCACCTGGTTTTCGGCCACGCGCCAGGATTACACCAACCTCGTCGTCAACCCGGTGATCGGCACCAACGGCCTGCCGCTGGTGTCCAACGGCGTGCCCGTGACCACCACCTCCACCAACGTGCTCATGGAGCGCATGGGGGCCCAGTTCCGCAACGTGTTCCAGCTCGGCATGGAAAACTCGATGAAGGCCTTCAAGGTCTGGGAGACCTATCCCGGG
>CAZVVD010000139.1:0-1552 GCA_964630555.1 uncultured Verrucomicrobiota bacterium
GATTGCTGATTGTTGATGGGCGCTGGACCGTTGTCGATTTTCGATTTTCGATTTTCGATTGCGGTTTCGGAAGCCCCTGGCAGAACGTAGACCACGGCCCCGGAATCGAGGACGAAGACGGTGCCGCCGAACGTGCGGGCGTAATAGCGCACCGCGGGATCCGGAATCTGCCCCTGGTTTTCGACAAACGGCACGCGCAGACCGGCAGCGCCGCTGGCGGCCGCCCGGAGCTTGGCGGCCTCGCCGCCGCTGACCGCCGCCGCCGTCGCCGCCAGGCCCAGAAGCAGCAACGCGGCCGCCGCCGCTCGCGCCGCGACCCGGTCCTTACCCGCCTGGCTGATACGCTTCATAGCGATCGCACTCCCGCCGCTGTTTCGCGTCAATAAAAAAGTAGCACCGGCGGCTGAATTTGTCGAACAAAAAAACAACCATTTTTGCTTGAATCCTCGGCCGGACCCGTGTAACTTTCCGTTCCGTCAGTGTCCCAATGGGACCGGACGCGGTAAATTCCGCACGGCGGCATTTATTTTGCTCCCCTCCTCGGAGGAGCCTGCCCTTCGTAACCCCTGGGGCGAAGGAGGGCCGGGGTGGAGATGGCGTTTCAGACTTTCAATTTCCGAAATCATTCAACGTTCGACACCCAACGTTCTTAGCATGGAAATCATCATCCAGCCGGACGCCGTCCAGGCCTCGAACCTGGTGGCGCGCCTGATCGCCCAAGCCGTCCAGGCCAAGCCCGACCTGGTTCTTGGTCTGGCCACCGGCCGAACCATGACCCCGGTCTATGCCTTGCTGGCGGACATGCACCGGAACGAAGGCCTCGATTTTTCCCGCTGCCGGACGTTCAACCTCGACGAGTACGTCGGCCTGCCGCCGGAAGACGAGCAGTCCTACCGGCATTTCATGAACGCCCACCTGTTCAGCCGCATCAACATCAAACCGGAGCACACCCACCTGCCCGACGGCATGGCCGCGGACCTGCCGGCCGAGTGCGCACGCTACGAACAGGCCATCTGCGCGGCCGGGGGCATTGACCTGCAGCTCCTGGGCATCGGCCAGGACGGCCACATCGGCTTCAACGAGCCGCTCTCGGCCATGCGCTCGCGGACGCGCGCGAAGGCCCTTTCTCCGGCCACGATCGCCCAGAACGGGCCCCTGTTCGGGGATCCCCAGCGGATGCCGCGCCGCGCCCTGACCATGGGCGTGGGTACGATCCTGGACAGCCGGCGCTGCCTCCTGCTGGCGACGGGCGCCGCCAAGGCCGAGATCATCGCCCGGGCCGTCGAGGGCCCGATCACCGCCATGATCTCGGCCTCGGCCCTGCAACTGCACCCGCGCTGCACCGTGGTGGTGGACCGGGCCGCTGCGGCCCGGCTGCAGGGCGCGGAGTACTACCGCTGGATCTTCAACAACGAGCCGGAGTGGGCCGAGTTCCGGTAATTTCCCTGTAGCCCCCCCACCCTTGCGTCGCGGGTGAAGGACAACCACTGCGGCGTTGGCCTGTATTTCCTTTGGACCCCCGCGACCTTGCGTCGCGGGTGAAGCACAACCA
>CAZVVD010000139.1:1652-8599 GCA_964630555.1 uncultured Verrucomicrobiota bacterium
GCGGCGCCGGCCTGTATTTCCTTTGGACCCCCGCGACCTTGCGTCGCGGGTGAAGCACAACCACTGCGGCGCCGGCCTGTATTTCCTTTGGACCCCCGCGACCTTGCGTCGCGGGTGAAGAGATTGGCTGGAAAAGCGCGCTTTTCCAGCCAATCTATCGCCCCTGCCGCACAAGGCGGCAGGAGGCGCAGGCCAACTCACACTTTCACGAACGTCGGCGCTGACGCCCTGGCTGCCGCACAAGGCGGTAGGAGGCGCAGGCCAACTCAACCTACGTTCAGCGGGGCGGCCGGACAAACCCTGCCGGCGGACGGCAGGCCGTAAATCCGCGCCGGGTTGTCGTGGAACCAGAGCCGGGCGATGCGCAGGGCTTCGTCGGCGTCAAAGCCGCCCGCGTCCACCCGCCGTCCCAGGGCCTCCGCCACGACCTCGCGCGCCATGACCAGGTGTCCGTAGACCTTCTGGACCGCCACCCGGTAATCGCCGCCGAAGGCGATGATCTTGTTGAGCGGCGCCAGGTCCAGGAGTTCGTCCAGGGCGCGCGCGGTCTGGACCTGTGAGATCACCGGGCACCAGGCCAGGTTCAACGTGACGTTGGGCAGGCTCTTCCCGATCAGGAGCGCATCGCGGATCATGGGCATGCCCAGGTGGAACAGGTCGAAACGCACGTCCGGCCGGCGGAGCGCGAAGGAGAGCAGGCACTTGGGATCCAGCTTGCGGAAATCGCCCCAGTAGCCGGTATGCACCGCCACGGGCACGCCGGCCGCGGCGGCGACGTCCAGGCAGCGGTCGAACAGCAGGTCCCCGACCGCAGCGGATTCTTGTCCGGCCCGCCAAGCCCGCAGCGCGGCCTCCGGGGAGGGCGCCCTGCGGTCCGCGACCATGGTCTTGAACCCGAGCGCGCCGCGCTCGAGGTCCCGGCGCAGGAGCGCCTGGGCCGCCCCGACGGCGTCTTCCAGACTGCGGACCTCGCGCCCCGACCGGGCGCTCAATTCCCGGGCGATGGCGGCGGGGGCGCCGGCGGCTTTTTCAAGCTGGGTGATGCCCCGCAGCAGCGGGTCGCCGGGGAAATCGGGCCGGTCCACGCAGGTGATCGCGACCCGGATGCCGCAGCGCTCCCGGAGCACCCTCCGATACAAGCCCGGCCGGTTGGCCGCCTGCACGGCCGCGGCCAGGTCGGCAATGGTCCGATCGTTGATCTCGGGCAGGCCGAAAAGGTCCCGGGCCGTGATCCGCAGGGCGCGGGCGAAGGAGGTGTGGCAGACCTGCTCCCAGAAAGGCCGGATGACCGGCCACCAGGTTTCGACGGGGCGGAACCCGCCCTCCCGCATGGCGGCCTTGAAGGCCGCGGGCAGGCCGGCCGATTCCAGGTCATGCCAGATATAGCCGCCGGCGAAGAGGTTCAGCCCGGAATAGCCGGCCGCCAGGTAGTCCTTCTCAGGAGGGAGGTGCTCGTGGGCGTCCACCACCGGCAAGGCGGCGATGGCCTCGTACAGGGCATGGGCTGTCGGCGATAGGTTCATGGAGGAGTGAAGGCGTCGCCCGAGGTCACCCGGACCGCCTTGCCAGTGACGGCTTCGTCGGCGGACAGACTCTGAACGAACGGCAAAAGACCAAAAACGTCAGGCCATCCGCGGCGCCTCGCCATCATGACCTCCCGCCTTTTCACCCCACAAGGCTGAGCAGGTGGAACCCGGACTTCGGGTCGCGCGCGCGCCGGGCGCGGAGGCCGGCCAGCTCCAGGATGACCACCTCGCCGACCAGGTAGGTGCGGATGCCCTTGCGGATGCAGCCGGTCCGCGACGCCCGGCCGCGGCCCAGGGCCGCGTGCAGGTGCAGTTCCGGGCCTTTCGGTCCCTCGAAGAGCGTGCCGACCCCCAGGACCTCGTGCCCGCCGGCGAAGCGCTGCAGCATGGGCACAGGGGCGAGCGTCGTCTGCCGGGGCCCGACCACCAGGGCGCCGGCGCGCGCGCCGCCGACCAGCAGCACCAGTCCCGACCGGATGCCTTTCCGCCGCGCCGCGGACTCCACTGCGTCCGGGAGGCGCTCGCCGTCTTCAAGGCGAATGACGAACACGCGGCCGATATGTCCCTCGGCAATTTGCATATGGCACTCTCGTTTCTCTCATCGCCTTTCGTTGGTTAGGGCAGTGCGAATTTCGTTGGGAAAACACGGAATCCGCGATACCCCTCATCGTCACTTTATGTGTTTCGAAGATTAATCACCCCGCTTAGGGGTGGCGCACCCGTGGGGCGAATTCGGTTTCCGCCAACGGCGGATTCGGAAAAGCAAGGCAAGTTTGGCCCGAGGGCTGACGCGCCGGACGAAGCGCCATACTCGCGTATGCGCGAAACCGGCAAGTCTGTAATCGGGCCAAAATCGCCGACGCATTTTCCGAACCGAATTCGCCCCACCGCATGGAGCAACGCCAAGCCGCACCGTCACGCCAGGTTGTGGGCGACGGCCCGGCCGAACTCGCTGCAGGAGAGCAGGCGGGCGCCCTCCATCAGCCGCTCCAGATCGTAGGTCACGGTCCGGGCTTCCAGCGTCCGCTCCATCCCCCGGATGATCCGGTCGGCCGCCTCCTTCCAGCCCAGGTAGCGGAACATCATCTCGCCGGAAAGGATCAGCGAGCCGGGGTTGACCTTGTCCTGGTTGGCGTATTTCGGCGCCGTGCCGTGCGTGGCTTCGAAGACGGCCGTGCCGGCATCGTAATTGATGTTGGCGCCCGGGGCGATGCCGATGCCGCCCACGCAGGCCGCCAGGGCGTCGGAGAGGTAATCGCCGTTCAGGTTCAGGGTCGCCACCACGGAATACTCCCGCGGGCGGGTGAGAATCTGCTGGAAAAAGGCGTCGGCCAGGGCGTTGTTGACCAGGATTTTTCCCGGCTGCCTGCGCCCGCCGCAATCCTCGGCCAGCGCGGCCACATCGCCGAACTCGCGGCGGACCAGCTCGTAGCCCCACTGCTTGAAGGCGCCCTCGGTGAACTTCATGATGTTGCCCTTGTGGACCAGGGTCACGGTCGGACGCCCGTTGGCGATGGCGTAGCGGAGCGCCGCCCGCACCAGCCGCTCGGTCCCCTCCCGGGAGACCGGCTTGATCCCGATCCCGCTGGTGCCGGGAAAGCGGATTTTCCTGACGCCCATGTCCTCCTGGAGGAAGCGGATCACTTTCCGGGCTTCCGGGGTGTCGGCGGCCCACTCGATCCCGGCGTAAATGTCCTCCGTGTTCTCGCGGAAGACGACCATGTCGGTCCATTCCGGGTGCTTCACCGGCGAGGGCACGCCCGCAAACCAGCGCACCGGCCGCAGGCAGACGTAGAGGTCGAGCTGCTGGCGCAACGCCACGTTAAGCGAGGAAATACCCCCGCCGACCGGCGTGGTCAGAGGCCCCTTGACCGCCACCCGGTAAGTTCGAATCGCCTCGAGGGTTTCCGGAGGGAGCCAGACCGGCTCGCCGTAAACCGCATTGGCCTTCTCGCCGGCGTAAATCTCCATCCAGTGGACGCGCCGCTTACCGCCGTAGGCCTTTTCCACCGCGGCCTGCCAGACCCCCATCGCCGCGCGCATGATGTCCGGCCCGATGCCGTCGCCCTCGATGAACAGCAGGACCGGCTCGTCCGGGACTTCCAGCTTGCCGTCGGGCCCGACCGTCACGGGCCGGCCCTGGCTCGGAACATGGATTTTCTTAAAGGTCATGATGCCGGCGCCTCCGGAAAGACATTGCCGTGGATGAATGCCTGATTGCTTCGCGGTTTCGGGTGGATCACCGCGCGCGGAGCGCACGGGCCTCCTTCAGGAAAAAAAACAGCGCGGGACATCCGCTGTTGTCCCGCGTTGCGGGACTGCGGCGGGCAGGCCCGGTCCGGCAAGAGTTATAAACCACCGCCCTCGTTTTGGCAAAATCTTTTCTGCCATTCATACAACCTGTTGTTGTTATTTTTGCGCAAGACGCTACAGTATCCGGCCGATTTACTGACAGCCGGACGCGGAGCAAGCGCGATGCGCACCCCCAAAGTCCATGATCTCGCCGCCGAGCTGGCCGGGAAGAACGCCCTGGTTCTCGGCGCCGGCCGGGCCGATGACGCGCTCTTCGGCTGTTTTCGCCTCAACAACCCGAAAGGCGAAGCCTTTGCCGAGCGGCGGGACGTGGAACTCGTCGCCCACAGCGGCCGGAAAATCCGGGTGCTTGTCCCCGCGGCCCTGAAAGTGGACTTGCCGCCGGACGCCAAGCTGGTCAATACCGGCCGCTTCCGCGTCGCCGCGATCGGAAACCGGCGGGAGGTGATGCACCTGCTCACGCTCCGGGCGGGCTGGAACCAGGTCCGGCGCGACATCGACCGCATGATTGACCTGGACCCGCAAGGCACGTTCGTCGGATCGCTGCGCTGCCGGGGGGGCGACCTCCCCCTGGCCACGGCCTCGGTCCTGCCGCTCGGCCGGCACAGCACCTGGATCGGCATGATCCTGGTCCACCCCGAGGCGCGGCGCCAGGGCATCGCCAACGCCATGATGCAGGCCTGCGTGCAGCGCGCCATCGCCTCGGGGAAAATCATCAACGGCCTGGATGCCACCCCCATGGGCAACACCGTCTACGGCGCCGTGGGCTACGTGAACTCCTACCGGATCTGGCGCTCGGTCTTCCGGCTGGACGAGTTCGCCGGCTGCGCCTGGGATGCGCGCCGCATCGCCGCCATGCACAGCCGCGACCTGGCCGACGTCATCCGCTACGACGCCGCCGCCTTCCTGGAACGGGCAAACATCTTGCGCCGCCTTTTTGCGGATGCGAAAGGCTGCGCCTTCGTCCACCGGAACGACTCCGGCGCGGTGTGCGGCTATTGCCTGGCCCGCCCCGGCCGCCTGCGCCCGTTCGTCGGCCCCTTCATCGCGGACAGCGAGGAGATCGCCCGCGGCCTGCTGACCGCGATGGCCCGGCGCCTGGGGGCCGCCGCGCCCGGCGGCACCGCGTTCCTCGACACCCCGGAGAGCAAGTTCAACGACCCCGGCGCCTACGAGGAGAAAACCTTCGACCAGCCCCGCAAGCCGTCCCGGCACCGCCTGAGCGCGACGCTCACGCCGGTGCGCGATTTCACCCGCATGTACCAGCTCGTCCGGGACACCGAGGTGGACGGGCTGGTGGAGCGCTTCATCGCGGCCGAGGGGCTCCCCCGGGGGTCGCCGCGGGTCCGCGGGTTCCGGGAGACGATGGCGCGCTCGGCCGCCAACTACACCGTCACCCGCGGGTTCATGGAGCTCGAGCGCGACGAGCTGCAGAAGCGGTTCTGGGGCATCACCGGCCCGGAAAAAGGCTGAGCGGTTTTGGGTTGCATTCCGGAGCGAACCCCGTATCCTGCCTCTTCCGGTGTGCCTGTAGCTCAATTGGACAGAGCATCTGACTACGGATCAGAAGGTTGCAGGTTCAAGTCCTGCCAGGCACGCTCCCGCACGCAGCGATGAACCCTGTGCGCCGTGACAGGGACGGAGAACCAGGCGGTTCAAGCTGATCCCGGGTTGCGGGATCCTGCCAGGCACGCCAGCTCCGCCCGCCGGGTCATTTCTTTGCGCCGCGCTGCTCGAGAAAATCGGCCACATCCATCCGGCCTTCGGCCTGGGCCCAGTCCAGCGGCGTGTCGCCGTCGTCATCCGCGGCGTTCACGTCGGCGCCCTTGTCCGCCAGGTATTTGACCGCCTCCAGGCCCCCGCGCATGGCGGCCAGGGCCAGGGCGGTTTCGCCCTGCGCGCCCCGCGCGTTCACGTCGGCGCCCTTTTCGACCAGGCGCCGGATGACGTCGAGGTGGCCGCGCAACGAGGCCCACATGAGCGGCGTCCAGCCGCCGTCGCCCCGGCCGTTGGCGTCCGCGCCCCGTTCCAGAAGGGCCTGCACCGCGTTCAAACGTCCGCGCGTGGCGGCGAAGATCAGAGGGGTGTCGCCGGCCTTGTCCCTGGCATTGACCTGCGCGCCCCGCGCGGCCAGCCACACGACGAGTTCCGGCTTGTCGGCGGAAGCCGCCGCCAGCAGGGCGGTGTCGCCCTGCCCGTCCCTGGCCTCGAGGTCCGCCCCCTGCTCCGCCAGGGTGCGCGCGACCTCCAGGCGGCCGCAGACGGCAGCCACGGTGAGCAGCGGCAGCCGGCGCAGCGCCTCCCGGGCGTTGACATCGGCGCCGGCTTCCACCAACCGCCTGACCTCCGCCGCGTCCCCGCCGCGGATGGCGTGCAACAGCGCCGCGTCGGCGGCGACGAAAGGGCGCTCAACGTCCGTCCCGGCCGGCGCGGGCGCGGGCGCGGGCGCGCCGGCCCGCGACAGCGCGCCGCTGTTTGAGACCGCCCCGCCAGCGGCATCCACGGCCTGAACCTCAACCCGGGGCGCCGCCTCGCCCGCGCCCCGAACGTCCGGCGCGGCCGCCGCCAGGCCGACGGCCAGCAGCCGTCCGGTCCACCGCCGCAGATTCCTTCCACGTTTCGCGTGTGTCATTGGATTTCTCCCCCAAGGCGGCCCGCCCGCATTCCAAAGAATTGACCCGCATCACCCCAAGAGTATCACCACCCGCTTCGCCCGCCGTCCGTCGGCCAACAGCCTTCGGCGCGGCACGCTGGAGACACGGCCTGCCCGAGCCCGGCCAGGGAGAAAGAACCCCTCCACGCTTCCCCTCCCTCGTGGGGAGATGGAAGGAGATCGCGCCGGCAGGATCGATCTCTATGCCTCCGTGTCCTCCGTGGCAAACCTTTTTTCCTTCTTTTGGATAGCCGGCTCTCGGTGTAAGGCGCTATTGGGCCATGAAAATCGTGCCGCGCGCGGTCCAGGTCTGCGAGGCCTCCGGCGTGTTCCCGTAGTTCCCGCAGTTGACCCGCCGGCCGGCGGGCTTCGGCTCCCGCGACCAGTCCGCGGCCGGATCCCCGGCGTCAATCGCCGGCGAGTGGTCCGCGTCCCGCACCCAGCTTCCGCCGCTG
>CAZVVD010000140.1:0-8465 GCA_964630555.1 uncultured Verrucomicrobiota bacterium
GTGGGGCGCGCCCGGCTACCGGGCCGTGCCGGGCGACTACGACGGCGACGGGGTCTCCGATCTGGCGGTCTACCACATGCCTTCAGGGCTGTGGTATCTCCGGAAGCTTTCCGGCGCGACCCTGGCCTGGGGCGAGTGGTGGGGCGGTCCCGGCTACTGGGCCGTGCCGGGCGATTACGACGGCGACGGCAAGTCCGATCCGGCGGTCTACCATGAATACGGCTACTGGTTCATCCGCACCCTGGCGGGCGTCCAGATCGCCTGGGCCTCGGGCTGGGGCGCGCCCGATCACTGGCCGGCGCCGGGCGATTACGACGGCGATGGTTTCTACGATTTGGCGGTCTACAGCGAAACCACCGGCCTGTGGTACATCCGCACCGTGGCCGGAGTGGACCTGCTTTACGGCGCAAGCTGGGGCGCGCCCGGTTACCAGCCGGTGAGCGGTTTGCCGTAGCCGCTGGTTTTTCCTTGTCCCTTCACGGAGGGGCAGGGGGGCTCTCCCCTCCCGGCGGGGGCGAAGCGCTGAACCAACGTGCGAAGAGGGTCCGCAACAGGCGGACCCTCCCATAACCGACACGGAAAAGCTTGTAAGGTCGCGGCTGAAAAGAGTTTGATGTTCTCTCCCACGGGTGGCCGGCGCGTCCCCAGGCCGACGCTCGGGAAATCCCTGTCCTCAGGGGGAGAGGTTGCGGCGGAAGGCGGTTGCCATGCGGCAGTATTCCCACAACGGCGGACAACGAACCGCGACCGACGGACGCGGCTTCACCCTGATCGAACTCATGGTGGTCCTGGCGATCATCGCCACCCTGGTCGGCCTGCTGGCCCTCACGATCCGAGACAGTGTCGAGCACGCCCGGAGCGCGGCCTGCCGGAACAACCTGCACCAGGTCGGCATCGCCATCGGCAAATTCAGGGCCGATTGCGACGGCTACTTCCCCGTGCCGGCTGCACCCGATGCGGGGTTTGGAAAAACCGTGGGCATTCCCAAGCCCGGCGGATCCGCTTCCGAGATTGAAGCGAAACACCCCATGTTCGATTCATCCACGGAGGTTTCCGTGGCCAGATACGAGGATGGGCTCCAGGACGGAGTGGGGGTCGGGCTGGGTTACGTGGGCGAATACGGCTACAACCCCGACTTCATCAACACCTACGTGCTGGCGGCCAAGGGGAGCGATGTCGGCCATTGCCCGAAAGTGGATCGGCGGATTTTCGAAAGTAATTCCCCTTATTTCAAGGGGTTTTATGTCACCAATCCCCCCGGAGAAAGCTTCGAGGTGTTCTACTCCGATGGGGCCGGCAAGCTCATGAGCTACGCCCAGAGCGCGCACCTGCTGGGCCGCAAGCGCGACAGCGCCGCGGCCTTCGTGGATTGGAACGCGCCTTACGGCTGGGGGCCCATGGTGAATATCGGCAGCGTCTATGCCTGGAGAATGCGCCTGGAGACCGTGGGCCGGAAGGTCCGCGACCAGTACCAACCGGAGGGCGTCTCCAAGGTCGTGCCGGGCTACCGGACCGAAATCGGGTATCACCACCGCAGCGGGACGAACTACCTGGCGAACTACGTGGCCGTGGACGGGCACGTGGGGTCCATCGCCAGCAACGCGGCCTATGCCGAGTTCAAGAAGGTCTTCGGCCTGGAGTGACACGGGAGGCGCCATGCACACCCCATCTTCTGCGAGCAAACCTTCGGCCGGGGCGGCCTTCACCCTGATCGAACTCCTGGTCGTGATCGTGGTGATCGCCATCCTGGCCGGGATCACGCTCGGGGTCTCAGGCTGGGTCAGCTACCGGGCGCGCCAGGCCAAGGGCAATATCGAGAAGGAAAAGATCAAGGCGGCCCTGGAGGAGTATCGCGCGCTCTACGGCGAGTACCCGATCGTCGGCAATCCGAACCATTACCCCGCGAACTGGGAACCGGACCTTGAGACGTCCTCGAATTTGCCGATGAGATTCCGGATTCTCGACCTGGTGGGGGCCGGCGGCGAGACCGGCACGGTTCACGCCTGCCCCGGCGCGGTGGAGACCCTGCCGTTTTCGGTGGTCTCCGCCGGCGAGAGCGGTTTGAAAGCCGACGCGTCCGCTATCACGGTGCGCCACACCCTGACCTGGCCGCTGTATCACAAGCCGATCGCGGAGGGGCGGCCGCCATTCATCGAGTTCGAGAAGGTGACCGTCTGTTACGTCACCTGGCGCAACGTGGCTGATGATGCCGGCTACGTGGGGACCAACCGCTACTATATCGGCGAGGACCAGCAGAATTACATCGAGCGCTTGTTTCTCAAGGGCGATCCGGTCAACCGGGTCGTGGCCATTGATCCTCTGACCCGGAAGCAGTGGCTCTATTCCTGCGCCAACGGGACCAGCTATAATTTGCAGTGAGGCGCGAGCGGGGGAGGGGGCGGAAAATGAACAGGTTGCCGGGAGTATCGGGCGGCGCCGGGGGCTTCACGGTCATCGAACTGCTGGTGGTGATTTGCATCATCGCCATCCTGGTCGGGTTCGCCTTGCCCGCCTACCAGAATGTCAGGGAAAGGGCCAACCAGCGCAAGGCGGTCGTGACCGCCAAGCACATCGAGCTGGCCTGCAGCGAGTTTTTCAATCAGAAACAGCGCTGGCCCGGCGGCGGCGCCGGCGGCGAGGTGCGCGGCGACCTCCTGGTGGAGTTGCTCGGCGGGCCCGGCCAAACTGCCTTTCTCGATATCGGCACGAACACCAAGGATACCTTCAAAGATCCCTGGGGTCAAGATTTCTACGAGGTGCGGTTCGACGTGGACTTCGACAACGTGGTCACGGGGCCCGGCGGCGAGGAGATCCACAAAAGCGTGATCGTCTGGAACCTCCATTCCTACACCAACCGGGGCCAGCTGGTCACGGTCACCAACAAGAGCTGGGAGTGATCCGGCGACACAATGTGCAGGCGCGTTCTGATTTCTTGCCGATGAGAAATTGTTTTTTAACCGCGGATAGCGCGGATGGGCGAGGATGGTCAGAAGCATTGATAGTTGTCAGGGGTGCCCCATGGTTATCCGCGTACATCCGCGCTATCCGCGGTGAAATGGGTTGGATCCCGGGTGGTTACGCCATGGGCAACGGGCAACAACGGACCACGGACCACGGACCACGGACTGCCCCGCCCCTGGCGGGATTCACCCTGATCGAGGTCATGGCCGTGATCGTGATCATCACGATCCTGGCCACCCTGGTCTTTCCGGTCGTGCGCCACGCCCAGCGCGATGCGCGCGAAAAACGGGCCATGATGGAAGTCAAGACCCTCGAGCTGGCGATCCGCTCCTATCGCGCTTGCTACGGGCAGTGGCCCAACCAGGGCCAGGCGGCGGCGGACACGGTCTATGTCGCCAACAACGCCGCGGTCATCGCGGCGCTCACCAGCAACCCGCGCCGCGAGGTTTTTCTCCAGGTCCAGCAGTCGGCGCTTTCCACCCATCCGGCCACCCTGGGGTCCTTCCTCGACCCCTGGCTGCATCCCTACGTCATCGTCATGGACGAAAACGACGACCGCAAGGTCACCTTCAACGCCGTGGGGGTGGTCCTGACCAACCTCAATGGCTTGGTCACCACCAACACCCTGGATTTCAGCGTCGAGGTCGGCGTGGGGGTGGTCTCCTGGGGCGAACTGGCCCTCAGCCTGACCGGTTCGCCCAGCATGGACCTGTGTTCCTGGCAGTCGGGCGCGAAGACGAAGTAGCAGCCCCCCCAAGCGCTGCATTTAACCTGGATTCGGCAGTCTGAGAACCACGAATGAACGCGAATAGACACGAATAGGGGAAAGAGTTCAGGAAATATTAGCGTCTATTGGTGTTCATTAGTGGTTCACTTGCTCTGTGTGGATTTAATGAAAAAATTACCTGTGTCGAAAATGCCATCAGGGCAAACGGGCAAACGGGTGAAGGCCGCGCCGGCCGCGGCCTTCACCCTGATCGAGCTGTTGGCAGTGATGCTGATCATGACCGTCATCCTCTCGATTTCCGTGCCGGCTTTCATCGGCATGGGGCGCGGGGCCGAGCTGCGGGGGGCGGTCACCGCCGTGCGCAACACCCTGGTCCATTCCCGCCAGTGGGCCATCACCCACCGCGAGGCCGTGACCTTCTGCTACACCCCCAGCAATTACTTTGTCACCAACGCCGCCGGCCTGATCAACGCCACCAACGCCCTGCCGGTCTCGGTGCGGTTCAAGGAAGCCGACGAGCCAAGCCGGGTGACCTTCAAGCCGGCCGGCGGCCTGGCCAGCGGGGCCGCAAACATGGTCCTGACGCTGGATGCCAGCAACGGCACCCGGACGATCCGGGTCAACGGCCTGACCGGCATGATTTCGGTGGACCCGTCATGAGCAGTCATTCCACAGGGGGGAAACAAAGACGCGGCCTCCCGTGCGGCGCGGGGTTCAGCCTGATCGAGGTTATGCTGGCGCTGATGGTGATTTCGGTGGGGATGCTGGCGATCCTCGGGCTCTTTCCCGTGAGCCTGGACCAGGGGGCGCGGGCGATCGCCTTCAGCCACTCGGCCCTGTTCGCCGAGGAAATCTTCAGCGGGTTGCGCGCCTGCGCCGACGAGGACTGGGCGGCCCTGGACGACACCCTGGCCCTGCCCGCCGCCGCGCCGTCGGTGTGGGATCCGGGCGTCACCAACCGGGTCACCGGCGCCGACATGCTGACCAACATCTACCAGGTTGCCGGCGCGACCGCCATCGTGGACCACGTCATCCGCTACCGGCTGGCGTTGACCAACGACGGCGCCGCCGTCAAGCGGGCGACCCTCTGGGTCTGGAGCGGCCAGTTCGGCTCGACCGGGGCGCCCGCGGTGTTTTACGGGGAGTTTTTCAATCCGAAGGGGCATTGACCCGCGCCGGAAAGGTTCCGCGCGACGAAGTAAGAAAAGGATTAACCACGGAGGCACGGAGGAGAAGAGATTGCTTGAAATCGTGTTTTTGCACAGCAAAAAAACGATTTCAAACCAGGTTTATTTTGGAGTAGGAAGGGAGCCTGCCAATCTCCCCTCCGTCTCCAGATGCAACCCGTTTTGTCAAAATTGGGATAGGCGTTCTGCCCATCCCAATTTTGATAAAAGCTCCTCTTGTTTTCTCCGTGCCTCCGTGGTTGCTTTTCTGCCTTCATTGGGTTGTCGGCGCAAGTCCGCATTCGAAAACTAGCAGAATCTTTTTCATTGTGCAAAGCGGCATGAATAGGCAAGGAAAACACGATTCCACCGTTTCTTGTTCCGGGTGCTGCCCGAAAGCGGAGCCTGGCGAACAAGGAATGCAGGACCGCCGTCGCGGGTGGCGCGCCGCCTTCACCCTCCTGGAACTCATCCTGGCGATGACGATCGTGAGCATGCTGGTGCTGATGATCGCCAACATGTACCAGGAGATTTCCCAGGCCTGGAGCCTCGGCACCCGCGGGGCCGATATGAACATCGCCGGGCGCGCGGCGGTCGAGTTTATCGCCGGCGAGCTGGAGCAGGCCGTGGCCGGCCCGATCGAGGCCGTCAGCCCGCCCAATCCCGCCATCCCTTTCCAACTCATGGCGGGGCAGGAGCTGAAGTTCGTCGTCCTGGACGCCGCGAACACCAACGGGCGCGCTTTGCGCAGCGCCCTGTTTCGTTATGATCCGGACGAGAAAAGCTTGAAGTATTGGCGTCAGACGGACACGTTTGACCCCTACCGGCAGGTTCCGGCCTGGGACAGTTCCGTGACGCTCGTGGACAATGTGTACGACTGCTATTTCCTGGCCTATCCGTCCACCCAGGCCCTGACGACGGCGGCCGGCCTGAGCGATTACGACTCGGCCCTGTCGATCCATTCCAACCGGCTGCCGGCCTGCGTGGACATTTATGTCAAGGTGCTGGCCCTGGAGGATGTGGCCAAGTTCGAGGGCGGCGGGGGGGCGGAGTTCCTCGAGCGCAACTGCCAGCGGTATTCCACCCGGGTGTATTTCAAGAACCGCCTCGGCTATGCCGGGCGGCCGTAGCGCGGCCTGGAAAGCACGCCTGCGCCGCAGAGTGGACGGTGAGTGATGAGCACGAAGCGACATTCCGGACAGTCCTTGAGGCGGCGGCCCGGTTCCCCGTTTCCGCCTGGAGCGGGCGCGCCGCCGGCCTCCACCTTCCACCCTCCACCCTCCGTTCCCTTCCGCCCCGGCGGCGCCGACGGCATCGCCCTGGTGATGGTCCTGGGGGTGCTGTCGCTGATGATGATCATGGCGGTGGCCTTCGCCATCTCGATGAGCAGCGCCCGCCTGGCGTCCGGGAACTACGCCGATACCGTCCGCGCCCGCCAGCTGGCCGAGGTCGGCCTGGCGCGGGCGCTGGGCGACATCCGCCAGGCGCTGGGCGCCGATCTGGCCGCGCCCGGCGCCCGGGTCTACCCGGACTGGCCGGCGACCAACGCCATCGGCGGTCAGACCAACCCCCCGGAATACGCCACCCTCCTGCAGGGCACGGCGGCCAATTTCATTCCGCGCGCCCTCCTCGGCTACGCCACCCCCGAGATCGCCAACCGCTGGGCGGAGGTGGTCGCGACCAACGCGGACGGCGAAACCCACCTGATCGGCCGGGTGGGCTACCTGATCGTCAACTGCTCCGGGCTGCTGGACGCCAATACCGTCGGCGGCGGCGTCCGCGGGTTCGGCACCAATCCGGCCGAAATCGCGGTGGCGGCCATGCCGGAGGTCGGCGCCGGCGCCAACAACCTGGCGGCTCTGCGCGATCCGCCGCTCCCGGCCGATGTCCGTTACGAGACGGTCGAAGAGCTGCGCGCTTATTCCAGCGATTCGACGCCCTCCAATTTCTTTGTCTATTCCTACATTCCGCCCGGCTGGTGGAACGGGTCCACCAGCCTGCCGGTGGTCAACCTGGCAGGGGAGGTGGGGGAGCTGACGACGGCCGCCCGCAAAAACGCGATCCTCGGCGGCTTTGTCAACGCCGGCTATTCAGGCGCGGAGGCCGGCGTGCTCTACAGCAACCTGGTGGATTACGTGGACAACGATTCCTTTCCCTGGAACCCGGTGGCCGGGGTGGAGCCGGTGCCCATGGTCAACGAGGTGGTGGTCAGCAATCGGGTGGAGCTGGTCTCCGATCCGCCCCCGACTTACCGGAGTGTCGCCCAGGTGGCGGTGGAGTGGTGGCATCCCTTCGCCGGCACCGGCGGCACCTACCGGCTGCGGACCTCCGCCACCTTCGCCTGGATCAGCGGCGCCGCGGGGCTGCTGCCGGCGTCGTTTGCCAACCAGGTGTCGCTTCCGTTCACGGTGAACGGGCCAGCGCTGGCCGTGGTCCCCATCCCGGCTGCATCTGGCCCGGTGGAGGGGAATTCGAGCGTCCGCTTTCGTTCCACCATCACGGTGGAGGTGTTGAACTCCGCCGGCGTTCCGGTGGACTCGTCGTCGGTGGTGCTGACCAACGCCAGTTCAGCGGCGGGGTGCGATTTCAGTGCGATCGAATTCATTGACCCGCGGTTCAACGCCAACGCGGTGGATGCTCGCTATACGGCACTGCACACGCTCTACGCCACCAACGCCTGCACGACCAACTGGTGGGCCGCCAACCCCGGGTTTGACACCGATGCTTCCATGTACGTCGCCAACCGGAATTTGCGGGTGGCCGGCGAGGTCGGTTTCCTGGCCTATGCCCCCTGGCGGACGGTCAAGCTCTACGGGCCGAACCGCCGGCCGGTCCTGGACGCCTTTGCCCTCGGAACCAACGCGGCCGAAACGAATGTCGCCTCCGTCCGCCGCGGCCTGGTCAACCCGAACTCCCGCCAGGCCGACGCCCTGGCCGCCGCGTTCGCCGACCTGCCGGTGGACGAGTATCCCGGCGGGCCGTCCAGCGCGCTGCCCTGGGCGGCGGCCTTGAACATCGCGGCCCAGCTGCAGGAGGGGGGGGACTGCACCAACGTTGCCGATATCGGCGGCGCGCTGACGAATTTTGCCGCGCTGGCCGCGCTGGGCCCGGCGCTGGACAACGAGTTGCAGAAAGAATCCCTGTTCCGCAACGCTGCCGGCTTGCTGAGTCCGCGGCAGAACGTCTTCACCGTCATCATCGAATCCCAGTTGGCCTACGGCGGCGTGTATCCGCGCTACAAGAATCTCTCCCATCGCCGGGCAGTGGCCGTGGTCTGGCGCGATCCCTACACCGGCGAGCTTTTCGTCCGCTCGTTCCTGTGGCTGCCGGATTGACGCCCGGCCCTTGGCCCGCCCTGCTTCGCCCGCGGGGCTTTGCGGGAAGAGCCCGTCGTGCATGGGCGGTAGAGCCCGTGCCACCAGGTTTTTTGGGGGCGTTTCCATTCAACCTAAAAAGAGCCGTTGAACCACGAATGGACGCCAATGAACGCTAAGGCTCAAATGTTAATATCAAGCGCCTCACCCAGCCGGTGCTGTTCCTTGTGGATCGCATCCTATGTCATCCGTAGATAGTTGCTGGAATCTTTCTGCATTCGCGTCAATGGGTGTTCA
>CAZVVD010000141.1:0-8425 GCA_964630555.1 uncultured Verrucomicrobiota bacterium
GGCCAGGTGTGGCCGCCACCCTCGATCCGATACAGGACGACCTCCGTGCCGTTCCGGCCACCGCCGTAGCTGAACTTCTGGACGCGGCAGCCGTCCGCGGGGTCACGGTCCGCGAGCCACTCGACCGCAGGATCCCGCCGGCAACCGTTCCGCTCGACCCATATCCGGACCGCCTCCTCGGTGGGGAGGACCCGGCCCCGCTCCCGCCCCCACGGGAGGGTGACGGGTCCGCCGCGGTAGGGCACGATGGGATCGTCCACCCCCTGCAGGATCGCGACCGAGACCGGCTGTTCCGCCCTGAAGGTCCCGACCAGGGCCTCGGGAATCCCCCCGATCACCGGGGCGACGGCCGCGATCCGCGGGGACAGCCTGGCACCGAGGAAGTGCGAGAGCATGCCGCCGTTGCTGATCCCGGTGGCGTAAATCCGCCTGGGGTCGGTCGGGTGGTCCCTGGCGATGTCGTCCAGCAGGGCGGCGACAAACGCAAGGTCGTCCACGCCCAGGCGCCGGGCGGGGATGTCCTGCCCGGCCCGCCCGTCGTTCCAGCCCCGGGCGATGCCCTCGGGGTAGGCGGCGATGAAGCCCTCGCGGTCGGCCAGCGCGCTGAACTGCGTTTGGCGCTCGACGCCCGCGGCGGTGCCGCCGCCGCCGTGGAACACGAGCACCAGCGGCGCGGGCTTGCCCGCCGGCAGGCTGGCCGGCGCGTGCAGGGTGTAGACCCGCTCCCGGTCGCCGACCTTGACCCCGCGCTCGACCGTGCCCGGACCGGCCGGGCAGCGGGCGCCCGCCAGCGCCAGCGCCGTGCAGGCGACCAGTGTCCTGGCCATACGCGGGCTCATCGTCAGGTCCTCCGTGCTATGGCTGCCTGGTCGCCGGTGCGCCCAGGAACAGGTTGAGAACGGCGCGCGCGTTGGCCGGGTTGCGCTGGAGGGCGCCGTGGCCTTCCCGCACATCCTCGATGGCCAGGACGACGGTCGCGCCCTGTTCCCGCAGCCATTCGGCGGTCCGCCGCATGCCGGGAATGCCGTCGCGCTCCGGGTTCGGGTCGCGCGCGCCGGCCGCGGTGACCCAGCGCGTGCCCCGCAGCGGGCGATCGCCGTAGGCCCCGGCGGGGATCGCGCGCGTCGGCGGGTAGTCCGGGGCGACGCCGCCGGAGCTGGCCACGTCGAGCGAAAAGTACCGCCGACCGCGGCCGGCGTCCAGGGCGGCCACGGCGTAGGCGTTGGCGGAACCCCGGCTGAACCCGTGCAGCATGGCCGTTCCCGGCCGCGCGCCGAGATGCCGCAGGACGGCGTCGGCCTCGCGGTAGATCTCCTCCGGCGTATAGTAGGCGGCGGTGTCGTCGTTTACGCCGATCCACCACTGGAGGCAGACCAGCCCGACCTCGCGGCCTTCCAGGTGCGGATGCCAGACCGCGAGGTCGTCGGTGGCGAAGCCCCGGCTGCCGTGCAGCGAGACGATCCAGCGCGCGGGCTCCGCGCCCGCGGGCTTCCAGACCGCGACGAAACTCCGGCCGTCGGAGGTCGGCAGGATGCGGGGATTCAGGCTGGCGGCTTGGGCGAACCGGCCGCTGGCCTGCGCCCGGCGGAAGACTTCCCCGGCCGGCCCGGCGAGGGCGGCGTCGCTGGCCGCGGGCGCGTGCCGGGCCGGCAGCAGCAGGAGAAGGACGGCGGCGGTGATCTGGATGGATGCCATGGGCGCAAAGGGGCAGCGGCTAGGTCCGCAGGCCCGCCAGGAGCTCCTGCGCTTTTTTCCCGATGTTGGCGGCGATGCGGGCGGCGATCTTTTCGCCCAGCTCGCGGGAGGCGTCCGTGCGCGGGTCGCGGCCCCAGATGCCGGCTTCCTTGTGGCCGGCCTCGGTGGACAAGTCCTCGCCCTGGATCCGGGCCAGGTCCACCAGCTCGGGGCGCAGGGCCATGAGGAGGGAGGTTTCCCAGTGCGCGGCGTGATCCATCTGGTCGCCCGCCAGGTCGTAAAGATCCCCCTCCATCATGGCGAAGCCGGCGGCCGTCCCGTCGGCGCTGATGGCGTCCACCGCTTTCTGCAGGGAGGCGACCTGCTCGTTGACGTCATGCCCGGTGACCCCAATGACCACCTTGAAGCCGACGGTCACCAGGCCGCGGAAGATCCCGGCGAACAGGGCGTCGACCACGTCCGGCGGAAGCCCGGGATGGCAGCCCGGCTTCCAATGGCCCATGTGGCCCCAGTAGGTCGGGGGCACGACGACGCCGCCGTATTGGGCTGCGGTCCGCAGGAGGATGCCATAGGCCTTGAGGGTGTCGTTGCCGAGGGCCAGGTGCCGCCCGTGCCATTCCAACGAGCCGAACGGCGCGTAGGCCACCGGGAAGCGCCGGAGGGCCTCCTCGAACTCGTGCGGCAGCAATTCCTCGTACTTGACCTTGCGCATGGAAACTCTCCTTTTTTGGATCAACAGCCGCCCCCTCCGTGGGACCGCATGGAATGCGGCCACCGCGGCGCGGCGGATGCAGGTTGCGCTTACCAGCGCAACCTGAAAGTCGAACCAACCCGCTGGAACCCCCGTGCGGCGCCAGGATACCAGGCCGGCGCGGAGAAACAAGCCATCAAGGCGGGCCCAACCCGCAACCCGGGGAAGGCGGGTCCCGACTCTCAGGAGGTCGGGATGTCCGTCGCGGATCCCGCCTACGGGACCCTCCCCAAAACAGACACGTAAAAACGCGCATGTTCACGGAAATGGGGCCAACGCCGGTATTGACTCCGGGCGCGGGGACGTGTCAAGATACCGGACGTTGTCGCCCGCGCCGCGGGGCGCCGCCATCCATGAATGACGCCCTCAAAGACCGGATCGGAGGCTACGAACTGCTCGCCGTGATCGGGGACGGCGCGCAGGGCAAGGTGTTCAAGGCCCGCTGCGTGGAGGCGGGCGGCCCGGTGGTCCCGGACGAGGTGGTGGCGCTCAAGGTCCTGCGGGTGCCGCCGGACGACGACCAGGCCCGCGCCCGCTTCGAGGCCCAGGCGGCGATCCTCAAGCGCCTGGCCAATCCCCATGTCATCCGCTACCGCGACGCCTTTGTCTGGCACGCCGGCGAATGGGACGAGGCCCAGTGCCTGGTGATGGACTGCCTCGACGGCGAAACCCTGGCGGCGCGCCTGGCCGCGGCCCGGCGCGGGTTGCCCTGGCCGGACGTGAAACGCGTCTTCGAGCAGTGCCTGGACGGCTTGATCTACGCGGCCGGCCAGGGGCTGATCCACCGCGACCTGAAGCCCTCCAATATCTTCCTGACCCGGGAGGGGGGGGTGCGCATTTTCGATTTCGACATCGCCCGCATCGAAGGCGAGCGCCAGCGGAGCACGCTGGGCTGGAAGGGCAGTTTCGACTACATGGCCCCGGATTTCCTCACCCAGCCCGATTTCCACGGCGACGAGCGGTCCGACATTTTCAGCCTGGGCACGTGCCTCTGCCAGGCGCTGACCGGCCAGTTGCCGTTCGAGCCGTTGGGCGACAACGCCCACATCGGCTATTTGAACCGCTGGCGCGACCCGGCCGCGCCGCCGGCGCCGTCCCTCAAGGCCGGAGTTTACCGGGTGCTGGCCAACGCCCGGCAATGTGTCGGCCGGAGCCTGAGCCCCGCCCGGGACCAGCGGTTCGCCTCCTTCGCCGAGATGCTCTCCGAGTTCCGGCGCATCCGGCCGCGCGTGGTCCGGCACCTGGGCAAGGACGCCTACGAGCTGCGCGAGTTCCTGGGGCGGGGCGGGTTCGGCGAGGTCTTCGCGGGCGTCCGCCTGGGCGACGGCCGCCCGGTGGCGATCAAGCATTTATTCGCGGAGCGGCAATCGCCGCGCTTCGTGAAGGAAGCCAAGCTGCTCCAGCGCTACCGCCACCCGTTCCTGGTCAAATACGAGGATTTCATCGAGGTCCAGAACGCCGCCCGGGAAAAGCAGTATTTCCTGGTGCTGGAACTGCTGGAGGGCATGCCCGGGGCCTGCCTGCGCAACCGGGTCAAGCGCGAGGGGCCGCTCGATCCGGTCGAGGCCGTTCCGCTGTTCATGAATTACCTGGACGCCCTGGGGTTCCTGCACGGGCATGCCCGCCCGTTGGTCCACCGGGACATCAAGCCCATGAACCTCTACGCGCCGCCGGGCCGCCCCGACCAGGCCCGGGTATTCGACCTGGGCGTGGCCCGCGACGTGTCCGGCACCATGACCAGCGGCGGGATCCCCGGCACCCTGGATTACATGGCCCCCGAGTTCGCCGAGGCCGACGCCGACCGCGGCTCGCCCCGGTCCGACTTGTACTCGCTGGGCCTGTGCCTCTACGAGGCGCTGGTCGGCCAGACCGCCTTTCCCCGCCTGCCGCCGGAGATCAACAGCTCCTGGCCGCAGTTCCAGGAGCGCGCGCGGACCCGCCCGGCCATTGACTTTCGGGCGCGCGTGTTTCTGAAGTATCCGGACCTGGCGAACGTGGTCCGCAAGGCCATTGAGTTCGACCCCCGCCACCGCTATGCCGGCGCCGCGGCCATGCGGCAGGACCTGGAGAACGTCCTGCGCCGGCTGGACAAGCCCGAGGCGATACCGCCGGCGGAAGACGTTGGCACGTTGGCGGTGGTCACCCCGCGCGAACCGCCTGTGAACCCGCCGCCCGCGCCCGCGCCCGAAGCGGGCCCGCCCGCCGCGGAGGCCGCAGACTCAGTGCTGCCCGACTTTCCGGAATCGGATGAGGACGCCACCGCCGCCGCGGCCCAGCGCCGCCGCCGGTCGCTGCGGGCGGCCCTGGCGCTCCTGGCGGCCCTCGCCGCCGCCGCCGCCGCGACGGCCTGGTGGGCTGGTCCGGGCGCCCGGCCTTCACCGTCACCCCCGCCGCCGGTGACATCGGCGCGGATGGACCCCCCGGTTCCGGCCGCCGCGGCTACGCCGGCGGCCGCGGAATCGCCGTTGGCCGCGTCCGCCCCGTTGCGTCCGGAACCGCCGGCGGTTCCGGACGTGCCGGTTGAACCCGTCGGCTTGCAGGCCGCGCGGGACGAATTGGACCTGCTGGCCCGCTCCGTGCGCATCCCGGTTGCCGATCCGGCCTATGTGGACCGGCTGTCCGAGGCCCTGGCCCGCTTGCGCCTGCTTGGGGACCAGTATCCCGCGCTGGCGGCGGACGCCGGCCGCAAGGCCGCGGTCATGGAGCGGCTTGGACGCGATCTGCCAGCCCTGTTCCAGGCCGGCCAGGCCATGGGCCTGGCCCAGGATGATGTCCGCACGGCCGCCGACATGCTGGCCGCCTGGCGCGGCGTCCGGCGGCACGCGGCCCTGATGGGCCTGACTGGCGCGCAGGCGGACGCGGAGGCCGCGGCCATGGAAAGCAAGCTGGGCCGTCACCAGCTGGCGGCCGCCGCCTCGGCCGCCAGGCGGCTGATCCCTTCCCGTCTGGCCGGCGCCGGCGACATCGAGCGCGCCGAGCTGGCGGCGGCGGCGCTGGAGGCGCTGGCGGTTAGGAGCTGGCCGGGGGTCACGGAGGCCGAACGGCAGGCGGCCGTGGACGCGCTGCGCGCGGAATGGCTTGACGCCATCCGGGCCGGACTGGCCGCCTGGCGCGATGGGATCGTCGCCCTGTACCGGGAAGGACGGGACGGCGGCGACCGCCACGCGGCGCTGGCATCGTTGCCGGACGACGCCCCGGCGGCGACGGCGCTGGTGCCCGGCGAGCACCGCTCCGCCCTGGCGGCAGCCGACCGGGCCCGGGCGGACTGGGAGCGCCTGGCCCGTTGCCGCCGGGCGGTCCTGGAGGCGATCGAGACCGGCGCCGGCGAGGTGGACCGCGAGGCCCTGGCCGCCTTGCCGGTGGATCCCGACGACGTGCTGGAGACGGCCGCCGCCGCCCGGCGGGCGCGCGCCGGCTTTGACCTTTTCACCCTGCTCGAGGCCACCGAGCCCGCGCGGGTCTTCATGGCGGCCGTGTCCGATTGCTGGAAAAAGGCGCAGGCTTGCGAGGGCCCGCTGGGGGAGGCCGTGCGGGATGCCGCCTGGGCCGCCATTCACGATCCCCTGGCGGCGCAGGGGGCGCTCCTGCTCCAGCCCCAGGAGATGATGCGGGCGGGCGTGCGCACGCCGGAGCAGCAGGCCCGGCTCCGGCGGGAATACCTCCGCCTGCTGGCCCAGGTCGAACACGTCACCGGGCGGGTGGCGGGCTGTCCGGCCGGGGATCCCCTGCGCGCGCAAGCCGTCCGCTTTTTCCAGCCGCCGTTCTTTCACCGCGCGCTGCTCGAGAACCCCGCCGATGCCGACGCCATCCCCTGGCTGGCCGAGGAGTTCCGTAAGGTCCGGGCCGATTAATGATTTTGTCTAAAACACTCATTGCTTTCATGCGATTCCGGAGTAAACTTTATTCCATTGTTTGTCCTTGTGATGTTCCGTACAGGGTATGGTGCGCTGCGAATCCCCAGAATAGATCGTTGCGGATTGATATTCGATTGGGAGCATAGGGCGTTGGTAGGGGATAAGCGATGAACACACGTTCTTGTGCCTTGGCGGGACTCCTGGTCGCGGTTGTCTTGGCGGGAGCCGATGGGGCGTGGGCGAACAACCTGACGCTGACCAACGTGACGATCAAGCCGCTCGACGCCACCCGCACCTGCGCGCGTTTCGACCTCTGCTGGGAAAACTCCTGGCGCTACACGAACATCAACCACGACGCCGCCTGGGTGTTCTTCAAGATCAAGCCGGAAGGGCGGACCGCTTGGGAACACGTGACCCTGGAGACCAACGGGCATGATACGGGGACGGGGACGGCGGTCGAAATCATTGTGCCGGAGGACCGGGTGGGCTGTTTGATCCGGCGCGCGGAGGAAGGGGCGGGGACGGTATCGGTCACCAACCTGAAAGTGGCCTGGAACTTCGCCTCCAACAGCCTGGTCAAGACCGACCGGGTGCGCCTCCAGGCGTTGGCCCTGGAAATGGTCTACGTGGCCGAGGGGAGTTTTTGGGTGGGCGACGGGACCACCGAGAACATTCACGGCCATTTTGAGGCCGGCACGAACGGAACGCCATTCCAGATCACCAACGAGGCTTACGAAATCATCCTGGGCGGCGGCACTGCCGGCAGCCTGGGGAACAACAACGGCGACGGAATGGCTACGCGGGACGACTTCAACGATGCCACCAGCCAGACGCTGCCGACGAATTTTCCCAAGGGCTACGCCGCGTTCTACTGCATGAAATACGAATTCACCCAGGGGCAATACCGCGACTTTCTCAACACGCTGACGCGCGCCCAGCAGACTACCCGCACGGCCAGTCAGATCGCCAATTATTTTGCCCTGTCGGGCGGCGCTCTAGCGTATCGCAACGGCATCCGGTGTCCGGCCACGGTGCCGCTAGAGCCGGAGCCGATCGTCTTCGGCTGCGATGGCAACAATAATCAGGTCTTGAACGAAACCGACGACGCCATGGATCGGGCGTGCAACTTCCTGTCGGGGGCGGGGGATATCTACGCCTTCGCGGATTGGGCGGGGTTGCGTCCGATGACCGAGCTGGAGTACGAGAAGGCGTGCCGGGGTCCGCTGGATCCGGTGGCAAACGAATACGCCTGGGGTTCGCGTATCGCTCATGCGGCATCCGGGGTGCTTCTAAACGGCGGCACGGGCATGGAGCGGGTGACCAACGGGAATTGTTGCTCCTCCAGCAGTTCGGGCTGCTATCCCTTGCGGGTTGGGATTTTTGCCGTGACCAACTCGACGCGGCAGACGTCGGGGGCGTCGTATTGGGGCATCATGGAGCTGAGCGGCAACGTGTGCGAACAGGCCGTGACCGTGGGGAGAACTACGGGTCGTGCCTTTACGGGCTTGCATGGCGACGGTGTCCTGACGGCGGCGGGGAGCGCGAGCGTGCCCGGGTGGCCGCCTTCGAGCGGCGCCGGCGTCCGCGGTGGCCTGTGGAATAACGGATATGATTTAAGCTTACGCCTGTCCGACCGTCAGGAACAGAGTCGCACCTCCATAATAGCGTCAAGTCTCCGCACTGGTGTGACCGGCGGCCGCGCGGCGCGCTCGGCGCCGGCGGGGGTGGGGCCGTAGAAGAAGAGCCGCAGAGGTCAGAGATCAGAGCTGCAGCCGGAAGCGGAGAGCGCGGGAAAGGCAGAAGGCATGAAACACACGTGGATGACGATTGTGGCGCCGGTCCTGGCCCTGGTCCTCAGCGGCTGCGCCACGCCGGACGAGCGCCTCGTTCAGCTCCAGACCGAGAAGCAGAGCCTGCTCAGTCAGACCCGCGACCAGGAGCAGCGCATCGCCACCCTGACCCAGGACAAAAAGCACTTGGCCGCGGAGCTGGATTATTTCACCCGCCGCTCCCAGGCGCTGGACCGGGAGAAGGCGGAGCGTATCCGCGAATCGCAGGACCTGCGCCGGGGCGTCCGCCTGTTCACCGACGAGGTCATGAAGATCATGCGCGACAACTACAAGAA
>CAZVVD010000142.1:0-8103 GCA_964630555.1 uncultured Verrucomicrobiota bacterium
TGGTGGACGACGATTACGACGGCAGTAATTTCATTGTCCGGCAGGTCTTCTTCTGCGGCGGCGACAAGGACGAGTTTTCCAAATGGCAGAGAGGACTTTCCGATCTTGCCATGACCAGCGCCAAGCGCCAGGCCGAGAAGACACTCAAGATCGAGATAGACGACGAAGCTTTTTCTCGCTTGTATGGCCACAAATCGCACCCCATCGAGATCAAACGCAAGGATCAGAAAATCGCCGTCCGTGTCATCAGCCAATTCGGCGAGGAATGCACGAAGGTTTTGGAAGCGACGCCATGATGAATCTGTGAAGGAGCTGGCATGGTCAGCGACGATCCCAACGCGGTCCCGCAAAACGACCGGCCGGAGGGGTGGTGGAACGATCCCGCCGCGCTGAAGGCGGAATTCGAGCTTTACCAGGCCGTGCGCAAGCGGACCCAGTCCTGGCATCCCGATATCTACCATCGCGTGTCCCGCGCCGAGATGGATGCGGTCGCCCAGTCGTTGAATATGCTGAACCACGGAACCTTGATTTTCGAGAGCGAGGAACATTCCGCGATCTTCATGGATTATCTCGTCAATTTCAGTTGCCCGACCGGCACCACGGCGATCGAGCGGTTTTTGAAATCCGTCGATCGAAACAAGCCTGACGATATCGATCGGTTGGGGTATGGCGCCCTGGCCGGACTTCGTTATGCCATCCTGCGCCCGGTCCAGCCCTATCCGGACTTCGGCGCGGTCTGCGACGATCTGCTGGGGCAGCAACGGCTGTTCCTGATGGATCGCGGGTTCAGCCGGACGCCGGCGGATGGGCTTTCCATGGCCACGGCGATTTACCCGGTCCGGCAGTGGGTCATGACCTCCGGGGCGGCCTTGCCCATGCCCGGTGAAGAAATCGACGTCGCCATCCGCGGTGTTTTCAAGGCGTCGGGGCTGCAGTTTTCGCTTCCGTTCCGCCCGGCCAGGAAGGCGGACACCGCCCGCCTGGCGTTGACCCTGATCCGCCTGTTTCTGATGTCCGGCGGGCTGGAGCATATTGAATACCGGTAACAGCTCGATTCGGGAGGAATTGCCATGCCCGATAATCCCAATCCCGAACCAATAACCCCGGAACCCCCGAAGGCGCGTCCGCCGTTCAACGAGCTTTCGATTCTGTTCCCGATCCTGGTGATTTATACGGTCGGATACCTGGCGCTGATGATCGCGGAATTCCTGTTCAAGGGGGTGATGCCGCTCCCGGCGGGGATGATGCCGATTTATATCGCGCTGGTGGGGGCCTATGCGGCGGATAAGGAGGTCCGGCGCTGGGTCGGCAACCCGGAACCGTCCCGCCATGGGGCCTTGTTCGTCTATCTCTGGCTGGTCTTCTTCCTGGTCGCGTTCGTGGTGCGCTTTTTCCGGTCGGAGTATTCCCTGCCGACGGAACTTTCTCCGGTGATTCTGCAGGTGCTCGGCATTTTCTTCGGGTCCCGCGCCTCCAAGTATGTGCACCAGGGGCGAACGTCCGTGCCTTCGGGCCTGAACGAGGCGGCCCTGGCGCTGATCCGGGAACAGGGCAGCGTTTCGCGGAAGCAAATCGAGGAAAAGTTCAAATTATCGGAGCGCAGCGCCAACCGCCTGCTGGCCGGGCTCGAAGCCGACGGGCTGATCCGGCGGGAGGGCGAGGGGAAGGGAATCCGGTATGTCCCGGCCGGCCCGAAGCAAATCGGCTGAATGCTTTCGCGAATTTAGCGCATTTCGTTCGCACCTGATCTTTCTTTATCTGATCTCTGACCGCTGACCGCTGATCTCGCTTCCCGCCATGCTCGCCGGTTCCCGCCAATGCCCGCCCATCCTCGCCATTGCTCGCCACCGCCCTTCCGTATTCCCGCCCATGGGCGCCCATGGGCGCCAAGGCTCGCCAATATCCGGCCGATCCCGATGGTTGTTTCAGCTCGCCTTTCCGGAACCCCCCTGCTATAGTCAGGGCACTTTTGAAAGTGTCGGCGGAGGGGTGAATGAACAAGCTGTTCGAGGCGGCCAAGGAAGTGGCCGATTTCATGACGAAGCGGCGCTGGAAGTTCTGCGTCATCGGCGGGTTGGCGGTGCAACGCTGGGGGGAGCCGCGGCTGACCCGGGATGCCGACCTGACTCTGTTGACCGGGTTTGGGGAGGAGGAACGATTCGCGGATGCTTTGTTGAAACGGTTTCAGGGGCGGCGGCCCGATGCGCGCGCGTTCGCGTTGATGAACCGTGTGCTCTTGATCCGCGCTGCGAATGGCAAAGACGTGGACGTTTCCTTCGGCGCTTTGGATTTTGAGGTCAGCATGCTTCAACGGGCAACCCCGTTCGAGTTCGACGTTGGCTTGGTCTTGCCGACCTGTTCTGCGGAGGACTTGTTCGTGATGAAGGCCTTTGCCGCCCGTGCGCAGGACTGGTTGGATGCCGAGGGGATTGCTGTCAGGCAAGGAAAGTCTCTGAACCGGCCCTACATCCTGAAGCACCTGGCGCCCCTCTGCGAGTTGAAAGAAACGCCGGAGATCTTCGCCCGCGCCCGGCGCATCTTGGAGAAAAAGCGATGAAACGCCTGACCCACGACCAACAGAAAGCCGTTGTGAAACAATGGCAACGGGCGGCTCCCGCGTTGGCGCGTGCCCGCGAGGAGGAACTGGCGGTTTGGCAATATGATCCTTCGACAGTCAACGCTCTGCTGGATATCGGCGCCAAATCTCCCCCCAAGGCGAATGAACCGAACGGTTTGGTGGAAATGCAGCGCCGGTTCATGCAATTGGCCCGGAAACAAGGGCTCTTGCCCGCTGTCAAGGAGGCTTCCGCCTCCTGTGGGGACGGAGGTGTGCCGGTCGAAAAGGATTCGGCTGGCCGGAAGTCTTGCCCGGCTGCGGGGCGGTGTAAACGGCGCAAACGCTGACACCGATTCGAAGCGGGCCACCTTCGTGTTCAGGCGAGCCCCAGCAACGCCGCGGCGTTGTCCCGGAAGAACCCCCTTTTTTCACCCGAGGTGAACGGGGTCTGCGTCCACTCAGCAACGGCGCGAGCCTGGTCCGTCCAGGGGGAGTCGGTACCGAACAGAATGCGGTCGGCGCCGTGCCGGCGGATGATGCGCTGGACCTGCTCGAAAGGGCAGTGCCCGAGGACGAACGACAGGTCCAGCCAGAGCGGCAGGCCGGCCAGGTGGCGCTCGACGTCGTCCCAGTGCCGCCAGCCGCCGAGGTGCGCGGCCATGATTTTCAGGCCCGGGAACTTCCGGATCACCGCGGCCAGCCGTGCGGGTGTGCCCCGCGCCGGGTCCGGCAGGTTGATGTTGCCGCCCGCGTGCAGGGCGAGGATCAGCCCGGATCCGGCCAGGGCCTCGTAGAGGGGGAACACGGCCGGATCGTCCGCCCAAAACGACTGGTGGTCCGGGTGCATTTTTACCCCGCGGATGCCGCCCTCCACCAGGCGCCGGATTTCGTCCCGGAATTGCGGAACCTGCGGGTGCAGACTGCCGAAGGGGATGATGCCCGGCGCCTTGAGTGCCAGGGCATGGCGGTTGATGCCGGGCACCTGGTCCGGACGGGTTGCGACCGGCAGGCTGACGGAATGAGCGATGCCGGCGGCGGCCATGGAGCGGAGGAGCCCGGCCAGGGTGCCGTCGGTGGCCATCTTCAGGCCGGAATGCTTCTCCATGGCGGCAATGGCCTTCCCGGCCACGGCGTCGGGAAAGATATGGACATGCGCGTCAATGATCCCCGGCGCGGCGGGGCGGGGAAACGGGGATGAGGAGGGCTGTTTCATCGCAGGTTCAATACGGTAGCCGTTTTGGACATTCCTGCAAAGGAACATTTCTACGCCGCGATCGGCGGATCCAGGCGGAAAGATTGTCTTTTTATTTGGAATCCATAAGCTATGTTAGTTCCGTGGCGGCCCGTGCCGGCAGCAGCCCCGGTAAAGAACGCGGCTTAGGGATCAGCCGCTCCACCTGCGACCAGAAAGGCGGAGCGCGTTGTCCCAAGCGCGCTTTCACCGGGATCGGTCGCGCTTGCGCGCCGGGAATCCCGTGGACGACATGGCGATGAGCATGAGCACGGCGGATGAACAGGAAAAAGTCAGCGGCCTGCGCGGGCTGGGGCTGGCCCTGCTGATCGCCCTGCCGTTGTATGCCTTGGGCACCTTCGGCCACGACCTCTGGCGGCCGGCCGAGGCGCGGGAGGCCGGCATCGCCCGCGAAATGATCGAGAGCGGCAACTGGGTGGCCACCTACCTCAACGGGCATCTCTTTCTCGAAAAGCCGCCCCTCTATACCTGGGCCATCGCCCTGCCGCTGAAACTTTTCGGCTACCGGGACTGGGTGGTGCGCATCCCCGTTTTCCTGTTCACCTTTGGCACCCTGGCGACGGTCTATGCCCTGGCGCGCCGGCGGCTCGGCGTGACCGGCGCCCGGGGAAGCGTCGTCAGCCTGGCCTCGATGTGGCTGTTCCTGGAAGTCAACCACGGGGCCATGATCGACAACGGGCTGGTGTTTTTCGTCAGCCTGGCGATGCTGGCGTTTTACCGGCTGGCGGAGGGCGGACGGCGGTGGGCGTGGGCGGCCCTGTTTTACGCGGCGCTGGGGCTGGCCTTTCTCTGCAAGGGCGGCGTCGGGCCGGCCTTGATCCTGGCGGCGGCGGTGGGCTTCCTGGCGAGCCGGCGCGAGTGGGGCCTGCTGCGCACCTCGCAGCCGGCGCTGGGAGCAGCTATTCTCGGGGTCATCGTCGGGGGCTGGCTCTGGGCCCTGTGGCTGAAGGGCGGAGCCGACTACTACCGCGTGTTTTTCATTGACAACCACCTGATGCGGTTCCTGGGCCAGGAAGGGCCGGCCCAGGCCTGGCACTACTATGCGCCGCTCGTTTTTGCCGTCACCTTTCCCTGGGTGTTGATAGCGCCCGCGGGAATCTGGACGGCCTGGCGGCAGCGTCGCGAGGACGGGCCCGGCGCCCGGCGGTTCTGGAATTACCTGCTCTGGTTCGGCGCGATGTTCGTCCTGCTCAGCGTGGTGGGCGGGAAGGACAACCAGTATCTCCTGCCGCTCCTGCCGCCCGCAGCCGTGTGCTGCGGGGCCTGGGTGGAGGCCTGGTTCACCGGGAAGCCCTGCCCGGGTTGGTGCCGCGCGCTGACCCGGCTTTTCGCCGTCGTCCTGGCGCTGGGCGCGTTCCTGGCGCCCCTGGCGCCGGGACTGCATGCCCGCGAGTTCCAGCCCGGCGCCCTGGTCTGGGCCGCGCTCCTGCTGGCCGTTGCCGCCGTCACCCTCCGCGCCCTCTGGCGGGACCGGCGGCGGGCGGCTGCCCTGGGGGCGGCGCTGCTGGTGGCCGGCTCCGGCTTGACCCTGGGCTTGTTTCTGGAGAAAGCGCTCAACGCGCACAAGACGATGAAACCGTTGGTCCCGGTCATCCGGGCGGTCCAGGCCGGCGGCGCGACCCTGTGGGGGTATGACCTTAACGAGAACACGGAAGGCGCGCTCATTTTTTACGGCTTGCGCCCGGGGCGGGTGACGACCCTTGAACAGGCCGCCGCCCTGGCAAGGCAGTCCGAACCGGCGGTCATCCTGCTGGCCTCCCGCAACGACCGGAACACGTTCAAGGACCAGATCCTGGCCATGGGGCAATGGCAGATCCTCCGCCAGGAATGGATCGGCGGCCGGAGGTACTGGCTGATGGGGAACGGAGCGGCCGCAGGACTATGATTCCTTCGCCACGGCATCTGTTGCCGTGGGATCATTTCGGAGCAGGCGGCGGGTTTTTTCGGAGGTCATGGGGTTGCATCGGACGGGGTCTTGTTGTAAACTGCCGGGTTGAAAGAAGGGTCCAGCCAGTCTTCAGCGGGGAGCCAGGCCATGGTTGATCTATCCGTCATCGCGCCGGTGTTCAACGAGGCGGAGAACGTAGAGCCGCTCTGCCGCCGGCTGCACGAGTCCCTCTCCCGCCTGCAACGCTCCTACGAGATCATTCTCGTGGACGACGGCAGCACCGACGGCACCTGGGAAAAACTCCGCGCCCAGGCCACCGCCGTCCCGCACCTGCGCCTGATCCGCCTGCGGCGGAACTTCGGCCAGACCGCTGCCATGAGCGCCGGGATCGACAGCGCCCGCGGCGGGATCATCGTCATGCTCGACGCGGACCTGCAGAACGACCCCGGCGATATCCCGCTGCTGCTCGAACAGGTGGACCGCGGGTTCGATGTCGTCAGCGGCTGGCGCAAGGACCGCAAGGACGCCTTCCTGCACCGGCGCCTGCCCTCGATGATAGCCAACGCGCTCATCAGCCGGATCACCGGGGTGCGCCTGCACGATTTCGGCTGCACCCTCAAGGCCTACCGCGCCGAGGTCATGAAGGATGTCCGACTTTACGGGGACCTGCACCGGTTCATCCCGGCCCTGGCGAGTTGGGCGGGGGGATCGGTGACCGAGGTCGTGGTGACGCACCATCCCCGGCGGCTCGGCAAGTCCAAGTACGGCCTGGGGCGCGTCAGCCGGGTGATCCTGGACCTGATCACCCTCTCGTTCCTGCTGCGCTACAGCCAGAGCCCCATCCGGATTTTCGGGAAGTGGGGGCTGGCCTCGGGGCTGGCCGGGCTGGGATTGCTGGCCTTCATGGTCCTGGCCAACCTGTCGCACTGGGCGCTCGGGACCGCCTTCGCCGCCGGCCTGATCAAGCGTCCGTTCTGGGTCATCACCTCGTTCATGCTGGTTTTCTTCGGAATCCAGTTCATCAGCATGGGGCTCCTGGCGGAAATCCAGATCCGGACCTACCACGAGTCGCAGGGTAAGCCGATCTACGCCGTCCGCGAGACGCTGGACGGCAAGCGCTCCGCATGAGTTCACTTCGCGCCATTCCAGCCGCGATGGCGGCGTGGGTCGCGTTGTGCGCCGCGGCGCCGTCGGTCCGGGCGGCAACGACTTTTTACGTCACGCCGACGGGCGCGGGCCTGACCAACGGGACGAGTTGGACCAACGCCTTCGACACCGTGCAGGCGGCGGCGTCCCTGGCCACCAATGCCGGGGACGCGATCTTCCTCCAGTGGGGTGTCTATTCCAACGCCGGCCAGGTCCTGATCTCCAATGCGGTCGGTCTGACGATCCGCGGCGGCTGCGTGGGCAACGGCACCAACGATTATTCCGGCACCAACAGCACCCTGACCCTGCTCTCCGGCATCACCGGCCGGGTGGTGTGCGGCTACGCCTCCACGGTGACCGTCGCGGACGTGACCATCAGCGGAGGGGCATTCGCTTCCGGCACCAACAAGGGGGCGGGACTTTTCTTCCAGGGCTGCGACGTGACCCTGGCGGGCTGTGTCGTCCGCGACAACACCAACCGCTGCACCGGCAGCGGCGGACTGGCTCACGGCGGGGCCCTCTATGCCGCGGACGGGGCCCTGGCGGTCTCCAACTGCCTGTTCAGCAACAACCTCGTCACCGCCACGCAGACGGTGGGCAGCCTATATGGCGGGGCCATTTGCGCGCTGAACTGCCAGCTGACAGCCGCGGACACGTCTTTCCTGGACAACCTGGCCAGCAACCGTTTTACCGCCGGCGGCAATGGGCAGTCCTATGGCGGGGCGGTGTTCGCACAGGACTGCCAGACGGTTATCACCAACTGCGGGTTTGACCGGAACGCCAGCGCCTCCACGGCCCACGGGTCCTTCGGCGGCGCGCTTAACCTCAACGGGGGCACGGCGTCCTTGAACGACTGCGCATTCACGAGCAACCGGGTCACCGCCAGCACCACCTATCAAACGTGGGGCGGCGCGATCTATGCCCTCAACGTCGCGTCCCTGGCGGTCGTATCGAACCGCTTTGTGGACAACTGTTCCACCAACCCCGGGCTCGGGAATGTGGCGGGCGCCGCGCTGTATTTCTCGGGGTGCGCGACCGCCATTGTGGACCGATGCGTCATCGAACAGGTTGCCCTGCCGGCATGCGCGGAGCAGGCCTATATTACCGGCGGGAAGCAATGCTCCCTGCTCAACTCGACCCTGCAGGGCGGATCGCATCGGGGCCTGTATGTCTCAGGCGCCGGGTCCGCGCTTGTCCTGACGAATGTCCTGGTGCTGGACAGCGGTAGCGACGGCGCCTACGTGGCGGCCGGGACGGCGG
>CAZVVD010000143.1:0-4386 GCA_964630555.1 uncultured Verrucomicrobiota bacterium
GCCTTGCGGTTATGCGGCAGGTTGAGGAGCATGTCCACGAAGCGCGACAGGCCGGAAAGGTTCCGCAAAGCGCCCTTGCGCCCGCAGGTTAGCCCCAGCTTCAGCTCCAGGCTGGGCAGGATGGAGCCCAGGTTGGCGTTGCCGCAGCGCTCGCCGTAGCCGTTGATCGTCCCCTGGACCTGCAGCGCCCCGGCGCGCACGGCCTCGATGGAGTTGGCCACGGCCAGGTCGCTGTCGTTGTGGCAATGAATGCCCAGCGGCGCGCGCACCGCGCGCGCCACCCGGGCAGTGATATCGAACACCTCGTGCGGCAGGCTGCCGCCGCGCGTGTCGCACAGCACCAGGCAGTCGGCCCCGCCTTCCAGGGCCGCCTGCAGCACGCCCAGGGCGAAGTCCGGGCTGTCCTTGTAGCCGTCGAAAAAATGCTCGGCGTCGAAAATGACCTCCCGACCGCGCTCCTTGAGATAGCGCACGGTGTCCTGCACCATGGCGCGGTTTTCGGCCTCGGTGGTGCGCAGCACGTCGGTGACGTGCAGCCGCCAGGCCTTGCCGAAAATGGCGGCCACCGCGGTGGGCGCCTCGACCAGCCGGAGCGTGCCGGCATCCTCGCCCACGGGGGTCTGCGCCCGCCGGGTGCTGCCGAAGGCCACGATCCGGGCGTGCGCCAGCTTGTGCCGGCGGATGGCATGGAAAAACTCCATGTCCTTGGGATTGGACGCGGCATAGCCGCCCTCGATGAAATCCACGCCGTATTCGTCCAGCTTCAGCGCCAGCCGGATCTTGCCGGCGCTCGAGAGCGAGACCCCCTCCCCCTGCATGCCGTCGCGCAGGGTGGTGTCGTAGACCTGGATTTTATTCATGGCCATCTCCCGATCGGCGGGAAATCCGTCAGCCGACGGACGTTCCCGCCCTACACCCCGGAATTATCCATCAGCGTCCAAATCCCATGGTAGGGCGGGCATGTCTCCGGGACTGCCCCGCTTCGCCCCAAGCGCTTCGCAGGGCGAGCCCGCCGCTTTTTCGGCGCGCGCCGGCCCCGTTCAGCGCTTTTTCGCCGCCCGCCGGCGGTCCAGCCCGAAGGCCTGGTGCAACGCGACCATGGCCCGGTCCACCTGCGCCTTGCGGATCAGGACCGACACCTTGATCTCCGAGGTGGAAATCATTAGGATGTTAATCCCCTCGGCCGCCAGGGTTTTGAACATCCGGAAGGCGACCCCGGAATGCCCGCGCATGCCGACGCCGACGATGCTGACCTTGGCGATGTCGCCGTCGACCTTGATGTCCTTGACTCCCACCGAGCTGGCCGCCGCCCGGACAACCTGGCGCGTCTTGGCCACGTCCTCGTTGGGCACCGTGAAGGAAATGTCCGCCAATCCGTGCGCCCCGATATTCTGGACGATCATGTCGATGTTGACTCCGGCCCCGGCCAGCTTGCCGAACAGCCGCGCCGCGATCCCGGGCTTGTCCGGGAGCCCGGACAAAGTGACCTTGGTTTCCTCTGTATCCGCCGACACCCCGCGCACAACCACGTCTTCCATGCTCTGGACCTCCTCCTTGACCCGGGTTCCCGGCGTCCGCGCAAAGCTGGACAACACCTCCAGCTCCACCCCGTATTTCTTGGCATATTCCACTGAACGCGACATGAGCACCCTGGCGCCCAGGCTGGCCAGCTCCAGCATCTCGTCGTAGGCGATCTCGTCCAGCTTGCGCGCCCGCTTGACGATGCGGGGGTCCGCCGAGTAGACGCCGTCCACGTCCGTGAAGATCTGGCAGCGGTCGGCCTTGAGCGCCGCCGCAATGGCCACGGCCGTGGTGTCGGAGCCGCCCCGCCCGAGGGTGGCGATGTCCTGCGAGGGGGTCAGGCCCTGGAACCCGGCCACGATGACCACCTGCCCTTTCCGCAGGTGCCGGCTGATCCGCCGCGGGTCAATGCGCAGGATTTTCGCCTTGCGGTGCATGGTGTCCGTGCTGATCCCGGCCTGGGGCCCCGTCAGCGATACCGCGTCCGCGCCCCGGGCGTGCAGGGCCATGGCCAGCAGGGCCACCGAGACCTGTTCCCCGGTGGCCATGAGCATGTCCATCTCCCGGTCGCTGGGCGCGGCGGTGATCTGGTGCGCCAGCTTGATCAGGTCGTCGGTGGTGTCGCCCATGGCGCTGACCACCACGACCACCGCGTGCCCCCGGCGCCGCATGTCCAGAACGCGCTCGGCGACCCGCCGGATGCGCTCCGGGTCGGCCACGGAACTGCCGCCGAATTTTTGAACGAACAAACCCATCTGCGACCTCCTCCAAGGCGGAGCTGCCCCTGCAATCATCGATATTTCAAATTCCAAAATCCAAGCAAGGAATCAAAGGGGATTTTGGCATTGGATTGGCGTTCTGTGCGCGACCGGTTCCTTTTGTTGGCGTTGATCAAAAGTCCTCGATCCGGTACCGGACGGTCCGGGCGCCGACAATGTTCTGCAGGGCGTCGATCTCGTCCAGCGCCGCCCGGAACGCGGCTTCCCGCGCCTGGTGGGTGATGACGATCACCGGCACCTGCTTGCCGGCCAGGATCTCCTTCTGCAACAACGAGGCGATGCTGATCCCATGCCGGCCGAGGACGGCCCCGATCTGGCCAAACACCCCCGGCTTGTCCAGCAGGGTCAGCCGCAGGTAATAGCGCACCTCGCTGGCGCCGATTTCCCGGATGCGGCCGGACGGGTTGTGGCTGATGAAGCCGGGCGCGCGCCGGGCCGCCCGGCAGTCCAGGTCCCGCGCCGCGTCGACCACGTCGCTCAGCACGGCGCTGGCGGTGGGATCCTGCCCCGCGCCCCGCCCGTAGCACAGCACCTCGCCCACGCCGTCGCCCTCGATCAGCACCGCGTTGAACACCCCGTGCACCGAGCTCAGGATATGCCCCGCCGGCACCAGGGTCGGGTGGACCCGGATTTCCGTTTCGCCGCCGACGTCCTTGATCACCGCCAGCAACTTGATCCGGTAGCCCAGCTCCCCGGCGTAGCGGATATCCAGGGCCTCGACGTTCCGGATGCCCTCCGCCGCCACCGCCGCCATGGGCACGGGGAAGCCGTAGGCCAGCGAGGCCAGGATGACCGCCTTGTGGGCGGTGTCGATGCCGTCGATGTCCAGGCCCGGCTCGGCCTCGGCGTAGCCGGCCTTCTGGGCGTCCTTGAGCGCCCGCTCGAACGAGGCCCGCTCCTGCTCCATCCGGGTCAGGATGTAGTTGCAGGTCCCGTTGAGGATGCCGTAGATCCGCCGCACGCGGTTGGACACCAGGCCCTCCCGCAGCGCGCGGATCAGCGGAATCCCGCCCCCCACGCTGGCCTCGAAAAAGACGTTGGCCCGATGCTGCTCGGCCACCTGGAAGATCTCGGCGCCGCGCTCCGCCAGCAGCGCCTTGTTGGCCGTGACCACCGGCTTGCCGAGCCGGAGCGCCTGCAGCAGCAGATCCCGAGCCGCCCCGACCCCGCCAATGAGCTCGATGACCACATCCACGTCCGGCGCCGACACCACCGCCGCGGCGTCGCGGGTCAGCAGTCCCGGCGCCAGCGGCACCCCGCGATCCCGCTCCAGGTCCAGGTCGGCCACCCGGCGCAGGACCAGCTTGAGGCCGGTCCGGCTCTCGATCAGATCGCCGTTCTCGCCCAGGGCTTTGACCACCCCCACCCCGACCGTGCCGAACCCCAGCAACCCGACGCCTATCTCCCTGCTGCGCATACGTCCCCCGCCCGGACAGACCGCCGCTCACCCGCGAGCGCCAAAACGAAGCACGTTAGCACGTCCCCCCCGGCTTTCAAGCACAATGTCGCGGCGCCCGGTTTTTTGCATGCCCGGTTTTTTGCATGCCCGGTTTTTTGCATTGACTTCCGGCCAAGCCCTGCCGTATGACTCCCTTGGCCGAATCGGGAAGCGGGTCCATCGGAGCAGGGGCGCCCCGCCGGCGAACGACACCAGCATGAACACCCAGACCCCGTCATTCCAAAGGGCCATGGACGGCATCCTCCTGATCGACAAGCCGACCGGGCTCACCTCCCACGACGTGGTGGACGGCATCCGGCGCCACTTCCGCTTCGACAAGGTCGGCCACGGCGGCACGCTCGATCCGCAGGCCACCGGGCTGCTGGTGATCATGATCGGGCGCGGCACCAAGCTGGCCAACCTGCTGCTGGCGGGCGACAAGACCTACGACGGCGCCCTGCGCCTGGGCGTGGCCACCGACACCCAGGACGCCGCCGGCGCCGTCACCCGGGAAGCCGACTACCGGGCGGTGACCCGCGAGCAGTTGCTCGAGCAGATGCGGCGCCTGACCGGCGACCTCCTCCAGACCCCGCCCATGGTTTCGGCGGTGAAACTCAAGGGCGGGGTCTGGAGGAGGTCGCCGGTCAG
>CAZVVD010000143.1:4396-6430 GCA_964630555.1 uncultured Verrucomicrobiota bacterium
GTGAAACTCAAGGGCGTGCCGCTCTACAAGCTGGCGCGCAAGGGCCAGACCGTCGAACGAAAGCCCAAGCTGATCCACATCCACGAGTTCACCCTGCTGGAGTTCGCCCCGCCCCGCGCCGCCTTCCACCTGCGCTGCAGCAAGGGGGTCTACGTGCGCACCCTCTGCGCCGACATCGGCGACGCCCTCGGCTGCGGCGCGCACCTGGCCGAGCTGCGCCGCACACAGAGCGGGGACTTCGACATTTCCCAGGCCGTGCCGCTGGCCGAGGCGCTGCGCCTGGACCGCGCCGGGCTCGCCGACCGGATCATTCCCCTGCACCGCGTCCCGCAGCCCGGCCCGGCGGCCTGACCCGCCGGCCGGACATCAGGGTTCCCCGTCGGCCCTGGCAACGGCCGGGGCCAAGGGGCCACTTGCTCTACAGTAGAGCGACGTGGCGGGGTCCAGGGTTCAGGGTTCAACATGATTTCAGCCTTCCCGTCCCCAGGGGGCGGCCACAGACCCATGAACATCCTCCACAGCCTTAACGGCCTGCGGCAGGAACGCCGCCCCATCCTGCTGGCGGCCGGGTTCTTCGACGGCGTGCACCGCGGGCACCAGGCCGTCATCCGCCGGGCGCTGGCCGCCGCCCGGCGCGGCCGGGGCCGGGCCTGGGTCATGACCTTCGACCCGCATCCCCGCAAGATCCTCTCCCCGGCCTCGGCCCCCGCCCTGCTGACCTCCGCCGACCACAAGCTGCGCCTGCTGGAAGCTCTGGGCGTCAGCGGGTGCGTCGTGGTGCCCTTCACCCCGGCCGCCGCGCGCCGGGAGCCGGAGGCCTTCGTCGCCGCGCTCAAGCGCGCGGCGCCGGCCCTGGCCCGGCTTTACATCGGCCGGAACTGGACCTTCGGGCGCGGCGGCCGGGGCGACGCGGTCTTGCTCGAGCGGCTGGCCCCGGCGCTGGGCTTCGCGGTCGAAGCCATCCCCCCGATCCGCTGGCGCGGCCGGGCCGTCTCGAGCACGCGCATCCGGCGGGCGGTCGCCGCCGGCCGGTTGGCGGACGCCGCCCGGATGCTCGGCCGCCCCTTCAGCGTCCTGGGGGTGGTGCGCCGCGGGCGGGGCCTCGGGCGGCGCCTGGGCTTTGCCACCGCCAACCTGGACTTCCGCAACGAGGTTTGCCCGCCGCCGGGCGTGTATGCGGCCAGCGCCCTGATCCGCGGCCGGCGCCGGCCGGGCGTCGCCAACCTGGGCTTCCGGCCGACCTTTCCCGGCGCCCTCCCCGGGGCGCCGGTCCTGGAACTGCATGTCCCCGGCCTGGACCGGGACCTGTACGGCGAAACCCTCGAGGTGTTCTTCCGGAGGCGCCTGCGCGCGGAACGGAAATTCGCCTCGCCCGCCGGGCTGCGCGCCCAGATCGCGCGCGACATTCGGCGGGCCTGCCAGGGGCGCTCCGGGCCGGCCTAAAAAAAACCGCACAATCCCCCTTTACAAGTCCGGGGCGCCTCCCTATAATCGCGCGCAAAAAAAACAAAGGCGCACTCGGCGGAATGCTTATGCAAGCCAAAACCAAACACGAGATCACCCGGGAGTTCCGGAGCCACGAGAAGGACAGCGGCTCCGCCGCCGTCCAGGTCGCCCTCCTGACCCATCGCATCGAGAAGCTCACCGAGCATCTCAAGGCCAATCTCAAGGACCACAGCTCCCGGTATGGCCTGATCAAGATGGTGAGCGCCCGCCGCAAGCTGCTGGATTACCTCCAGCGCTCCGAAGCCAAGCGCTACCAGACCGTCATCGAGCGCTTGAAACTGCGGCGCTAGCCCGCCGTTTTTTTCCCGCGCGGTGTAATTCGGGCCGTTCGCGCCGCCAGCCGCTTTCAACAATCCAAACGCAGCACAGCAACCCCGGCAACAGGCACCCCCATGAATTCAGCCCCCGCCTCCGTCGACGTTCCCCTCGGCACCCGAACCCTGCGCCTTGAAACCGGCCTCCTCGCCCGCCAGGCGGCGGGCTCCGTGACCGTCCGCCTGGGCGACACCCTGCTCATCTCGGCGGTCA
>CAZVVD010000143.1:6440-8040 GCA_964630555.1 uncultured Verrucomicrobiota bacterium
AGTTCCCCGGCGGCTTCTTCAAGCGCGAAGCCCGCCCCTCCGAAAAAGAGGTCCTGACCGCCCGCTTCACCGACCGCCCCATCCGCCCCCTGTTCCAGGAGGGCTTCATCAACGAGGTCCAGGTCAACAACATGCTGCTTTCGGCGGACGGCGAAAACGACCCGGACATCCTCAGCATCGTCGGCGCCAGCGCCTCCCTGACGCTCTCCGAGCTGCCCTTCCACGGGCCCATCGGCGCCGTGCGGGTCGGGCGCGTGGACGGCAAGCTGGTCCTCAATCCGACCAACGCCGAGCGCCGCCGCAGCGACCTGGACCTGGTCTACGCCGGCCTGCGGGACCTGCCGGTCATGATCGAGGGCAGCGCCCGGGAAATCAAGGAAGCCGACCTGCTGGCGGCCATGCGCTTCGCCCACGAGGCCTGCCGCCGGCTGATCGACGCCCAGCTCGAGCTGCGGCGCAAGCTCGGCCTGCCCGACAAGACGGTCACGGACGCTCAACCGGACGCGGAGCTTCTCCAGGCCGCCCTGACGATCGCGGGGGCGGACCTGCTCGCGGCCCTGGACCTGCCGGACAAGCGCGAACGGCGGACGCGGGTCAAGACCCTGCGCGAAACCCTCAAGACCAAGCTGCTCGAAACCCGCCCGGACCTGGCGGACGAGAGCTTCCGGAGCCTGTGCGACGAACTTGAAATCCGGCTGGTGCGCGAGAATGTCCTGCGCCACCAGCGCCGCATCGGCGGGCGCGCCTTCGACGAGATCCGCCCCCTGGACGCCCGGGTGGGCCTGCTACCGCGGGTGCACGGCTCGGCCCTTTTCAGCCGGGGCGAAACCCAGGCCCTGGGGTCCATTACCCTGGGCAGCCAGTCGGACTCCCAGACCCTGGACGTGATCACCGGCGGGCCGGACGGCAAGACCGAGAAAACCTTCATGGTCCATTACAACTTCCCGCCCTACAGCGTGGGCGAGGTCGGCCGGCTGGGCTCGACCAACCGCCGCGAGCAGGGCCACGGCGCCTTGGCCGAGCGCTCCCTGGAGCAGGTCATGCCGCCGGATTACCCCTACACCGTGCGCCTGGTCTCGGACATCATGGGCTCCAATGGCTCCTCCTCCATGGCCAGCGTCTGCGTCGGCACCCTGGCCCTGATGGACGCCGGCGTGCCCATCGTCAAGCCAGTGGCCGGGATTTCCATCGGCCTCTTCACCGACGAGCGCCAGGCCGTGCTGGTGACCGACATCAACGGCGAGGAGGACCACTGCGGCGACATGGATTTCAAGGTGGCCGGCACCCGCGACGGCATCACCGGCTTCCAGGTCGACCTCAAGATCCGCGGGCTGCCCTGGGAGCTGGCGGACCGGGCCTTCGAGCAGGCCCGGCAGGCGCGCCTGAAGATCCTGGACTTCATGGCCTCCGTCCTTCCCGCGCCGCGGCCCCAGATGTCGCCCTACGCCCCCCGCGTCACGGTGGTGAAGATCAACCCGGAGAAGATCGGCGAGCTGATCGGACCCGGCGGCAAGAACATCCGGCGCATCACGGACCTGACGAACACGCAGATTGACATCGAGGACGACGGCTCGGTAAGCATTTTCAGCGCCGACCAGGC
>CAZVVD010000144.1:0-7959 GCA_964630555.1 uncultured Verrucomicrobiota bacterium
TGGTAATCCCCGGCGGCGGGATTGACGAAGAGCGGGTCGGCGGAGAAATTGCCGGAGCCCGCCGGCGTCCCATCCTGGGAATCGGTGTAGGTGATCTCCCCGGCGGCGGGATTCAGGATGCCGCCCAGGGCGTTGCCCCAGAAGATTGAGTTCTTCACGGTCAGTCCGTAGGAAGTCGGACGGGCAACGCCCCACCTGCCGTTGTCGGCGAAGGTGCAGTTGACGAGGCTGGCCGTTCCGGCGGCCAGGTAAAACCCATCGCTTCCATTATTAACGATCAGGCAATTGGTCATCCCCAGTGTTCCCGGACCGTCCCAGCGAACGCCGCCGGCAGAGTTGTCGGCCATCACACTGTTAATGACGCCGGCTACCGCGCCCGTCAACCAGAGCCCGTCGCTGCCGTTATTTATGACGTTGCAGTTGGATACGACCAGGCAAGCGGTAGCGCCGCCCGCAAAATAGATGCCCCGGCTGCCGCTGTTACTGCGAATGGTCGAATTCAAGATGAAGGCATTGCTGCCGCCGCTGACGCAGACCAGCTCCGCATTGGCCACCTTGTTTCGGCTCTCGATCAGGCAATCGTCCACCGTGGACGTGGCGCAACCCCCGAGGTACAGCGCGGCGCCGTACTTTTTCGTCGCCGTGATCCAGTTATCCATGAACCAGTTGGATCGCACATCCGCAGACTGCAATCCAGTCAGACACACCCCCCCGCCGCGCACCGTGGGTCCATAGCCGCCAGAATAGCAGGAGTTGCTCGAAAAGGCGGAATAGCAAATCACGGCCGACCCGCCGCCGGCATACACCGCCCCGCCTTCGGAAGACCCGTCGTTGCCGTAGGCGGAGTTCCCCTGGAACTGGCAGTTGGTGATCAGGGTCTCGGACCCGCCGCAGAAAACGGCTCCGCCCTGGAAAAAGCTCGCGCCGGTGACGTTATAAAGCCTATTGGCGACAAACAGGGTCCCGGCAAGGCTCACCAGGGCGTTGCTCGCGGCCAGCGCGGCGCCGCCGGAATACTTCTGGGACGTATGCTGCAAATAGTTGTTGCTGAACACGCAAGCATACACCCCCAGCGAGCCGCCGACACAGTACAGCCCGCCGCCGTGGCCGCCAACCGCCGTGCCGGTATTCACGTTGGTGTTGTCGCTGACCACGCAGTTGGTCAATGTCACAATGCAATTCTGGAAATACAGTCCGCCGCCGTTGTTGCCCCCCGTAGCGAAATGCCCCCGGCGAAACGTCAGGCCGCGCAAGACGATCCTCCCTTTGCTCACGGCCTCGAAAACCCTCCGACCGCTCGCGCTCGCATTGTCCAACACCGTCAGAGATCGGTCGGCGTTCGAAGCCGTCAGGGTCAGGTTGGCCATCCGCACCTGGAGGGGAAACTCTTCCTGCGTGCTGGCGGCGCTGTACACCCCTGTTGCCAGGTTGATCGTCCCATCCGCAGCCACATTCGTCATGGCATGCGTAACCGATCTCCAGGCCGAGGCCCAGCTCAAGCCGTCGTTCGCGTCGTCCCCGCTCGACGGATTCACGTAACAGTTCGTCACAAGATGCGGAACCGTGACCCCGCCGGCGTAGTGATACCCCATGTCCACCGTTCCGTTGTCGTTCGTCCCGTCCGTGCGCGTTGTCCGGTTCGTCAGCCCATAGTCGGACGCCGGCCCCAGCCCGGCGTTGATGCACGGACTATGACGGGACTGCTCCGCTAAGTTGGTCTCCGAAAGATAGTAATAGCCCGCCACGGGCGCAAACAGCGGGTCTTCAACAATATTACTCGCCCCACCCCCATAGGGGGTGTTTTGTGAGCAGGAATAAGTCACGCCGAGGCTCTCGTTGCTGACCATTCCCCCGGCAAGATTTCCCCAGGCTATGCAGTTCAGCACTGTCCCCGTGCCGCCTGCCCGATTTAGCCCCCAGCCGCCGTTGTCCGCCAGCGTGCCATTCACAACCTTAGCCGTGCCGGCGGACAGCAGAATGCCATCGCCTGCGTTCAGCGCCAGCAGGCAATTGGTCATCCAAAGCGCGCCGGCGGCATTTGACACGATCATGCCGCCGCCCGTGTTGTTTGCCATGATGCAGTGAGCCACCGTGGCGGTCCCATCCGTCAGCCGGATTCCGAACCCCAAGTTGTTCATCGCCTGGCAGTTGGTCAGGCAGGCGTTTCCGCCCGCGAGCCGGATCCCATCGTCGCCGTTGTTGAGCGCCAGGCAGTTGGTCATGATAAAGAGAGATGCCGGCGCACCCGCCATGATGATCCCAGCGTTCGCGCTGTTGCTCCGCACGACGGTGTTCAAAAGCCATGCATTGCTGCCGCCGCTGACGCAGACCAGCTCCGCATTGGCCACCTTGTTTCGGCTCTCGATCAGGCAATCGTCCACCGTGGACGTGGCGCAACCCCCGAGGTACAGCGCGGCGCCGTACTTTTTCGTCGCCGTGATCCAGTTATCCATGAACCAGTTGGATCGCACATCCGCAGACTGCAATCCAGTCAGACACACCCCCCCGCCGCGCACCGTGGGTCCATAGCCGCCAGAATAGCAGGAGTTGCTCGAAAAGGCGGAATAGCAAATCACGGCCGACCCGCCGCCGGCATACACCGCCCCGCCTTCGGAAGACCCGTCGTTGCCGTAGGCGGAGTTCCCCTGGAACTGGCAGTTGGTGATCAGGGTCTCGGACCCGCCGCAGAAAACGGCTCCGCCCTGGAAAAAGCTCGCGCCGGTGACGTTATAAAGCCTATTGGCGACAAACAGGGTCCCGGCAAGGCTCACCAGGGCGTTGCTCGCGGCCAGCGCGGCGCCGCCGGAATACTTCTGGGACGTATGCTGCAAATAGTTGTTGCTGAACACGCAAGCATACACCCCCAGCGAGCCGCCGACACAGTACAGCCCGCCGCCGTGGCCGCCAACCGCCGTGCCGGTATTCACGTTGGTGTTGTCGCTGACCACGCAGTTGGTGAGCGTCACCGCGCAATTGGTGAAATACAGTCCGGCCCCGTTGTACCCGCCGGTGAAGAAATAGCCGCCCGCGACCGTGACCCCCGCCAGGGCGGCGGTGGAGTTGATCCCATAGACAATCCGCATCGCCCCGGCGCCGCTCCGGGTCAGCGTGCTGTTGGTGCCGGAATAGGCGTTGGAACCCTCGCCGGCCCAGCCGTGGCACCCGCCGACAATCGTCACGCCGCCGGCGTTCGAGATCGCGATCTGGCTGGCGTTGGAATAGACGCCCCAGCGAAGGTAGATTTCGTCCCCGGCGTTGGTGGCCGCGCTGACCGCCGTCTGCACGTTGCTCCAGGCCGTGGCCCAGCTCGTCCCCGAGTTGGCCGCCGTCCCCGTCGGCGTCACGTAGTAGGCCGTCTGCGCCCATCCGCGCCCGGGCAGGGCGCACAGTGCGGCGCCCAGGCCGACGGCAAACAGGAAAGCCGGGCGGAGATTGGATGCAACCCCGTTCTTCATGAAACCCATGCTAGCTTCCGCTCAACCGAAGCGCAAGCCGCGGGCCAAAGGCCAGCGATTCACCGCGGATGGCGGACTGGACGGATCCGTCCAGATCTCCCGCCCTGCTGATCTCTGTGGCTCTCCCGTCGCAGCAAAGCTGCAAGGGACCACTTGCCCCGCAACGGGGCGACGTGGTGACCTCTGCCGCTCTTCCCCCTCACTTCGCCCAAAACACCGTCCCCCGGGGCGTGTGCGAGGCCTGGGCGGTGTTCCCGTAGGCCCCCAGGTTGACCCGCCCGCCGCTGGGCTTCGCCTCCTGCCGCCAGTCTGAGGCCGGATCCCCGGCGTCGAGGCAGGGGCTCAGGCGCGCGTCGTCCTCCCACGCGCCGCCGTGCCAGGACCCGGCCGTACTCCGTAGGTGGTAATCCCCGGCGGCGGGATTGACGAAGAGCGGGTCGGCGGAGAAATTGCCGGGGCCCACGGCCGACGCCCAGAAATCCTGCGCGTCGGTGTAGGACAGCGCCAGGTTGGCGTTGTGCCCGATGCCGCCCAGGGCGTTGCCCCAGAAGATCGAGTTGAGGACGGATAACGGCTCCGCCGTGGAACGGAAAAGGCCCCATTGGCCGTTGTCGGCGAAGGTGCAGTTAGCCAGCGCGGTCGTGCCGCCGGCAGTCCTGAGACCTTCGCCGGCGTTCTTCACGATCAGGCAATTTGAGAACGACGCCGAAGAACCCGCGCAATAGACTCCCCGGCCCGCGGTGTTGTTGAACAACGTGCATTTCAAGAACAATGCGTCGCCTCCGCCCACGTAGACCAGTTCCGGGGCCGTCCCCGACGGCAGATCCGTGCCATCCAGTGTGCAGTCTTCCGCCACCACGTTATTGCAGGCATTCGCCCAGACACTACCCCCCTGGTTAGCGGATCCGCCCCCCACCCGGTTGCCCTGGAACGCATTCGACATGGCCACCAGGGATTGCAGCCCGCTCGCATACAGGCCTCCCCCCCGGCCGTAATTCTGTCCCCCGGCCACGTTGTTGCTGAACACGCAGCGCGCCACCGCGCCGGTGGCGCCGGCCAGACAGGCGCCCCCGCCAAACCCCCTGCCGCTGCCGCCCGATCCCATGGCCGCATTCGCCGCCAGCAGGCAATTCGTCAAGGTCGCGCTCGCGCCGCTCCCCCCGTGATAGACCCCGGCGCCGGAGGACACCCCATTGACCCCGCTCAGCATCGTATTGCCCGCCAGCGTCGCGCCATCCAGTACCAGATCCGCGTTGGCGGCATAAATGGCCCCGCCACACGGATTCCCGGCCTGCCCGACCGCATTGTTGCTGAAGACACAGCCGACCCCCCGGATAACCAGCGGACACCCCACCACGGCCAGGCCGCCCCCGTAGCCGACCGCGCTGCCTTGCAGCCGGTTATTGAGGAACGCGCTGTCCAAGATCTCCAGCGTCCCGCCCTCAGCATACAGCCCGCCCGCGTACGACGCGACCGTGAAAAGATTCGTGTTGTCCCGCACCACGCAGTTCGTCAGGGTCGCCGCGCACCCCCTGAACAACACGCCGGCGCCATAATTCTGACCCGAGTCGAACCGCCCGCCGCGAAACGTCAGGCCTTCCAGCCTCACCGCGCCCTTGCCCAGAGCCTGCAGCACCCGCTGACCGGTCGTCCCCCCGTTGTCCAGCACCGTCAGGGCCGGGTTCGCGTTCGACGCCGCCAGGGTCAGACCCGGCATCGGCACCACCAGCGGGAAGGCTTCCCCGTTGGCGGCGTCATAGGTCCCTGTGGCCACATGGATCGTGGCGTCCGCCGCCACCTGGCCGAGCGCATTCGTCAGCGTTTTCCAGGCCGTGCCCCACGACGCCCCGTCGTTCGCGTCGCTGCCGTTGACGGCGTCCACGTGGCAGTTCGTCACCGTCCGGATGTCGGAGGTCGAAACCCCGGCGGCATAGTGGTAGCCCAGGTCCACCGGCACGTTCGTGTCCCCCGCCCCGTCCGTCCGCGTCGTCCGGTTCGTCAGCCCCCATTCCGCCGCGCTGTTGCTCCCCGCTGCGATGCACGGACTGTTCACCGCCTGCCCCGTGAGCCCGCTCACCGAGAGGTAGCAACTATCCCGCACGTTGGCAAACAAGGGGTTTTGGGCGACAAGATTGCTTGGCCCTCCAAACACGGGGGCCTGCGAACACGAATAATCAACCCATAGATCCAGATTGCTCACGAAACCACCGGAAAGGTTGCCCCAGGCGATGCTGTTGACCACGGTCCCCGTGCCGCCGGACCGGTTCAATCCCCAGCTGCCGTTATCCGCCAGGGTGCAGTTCATGACGCTGGCCGTCCCGCCCTCCAGGCTGATCCCGTCCTGGACATTTCGCGCTAACAGGCAGTTCATCAACGCCGCCTGGCCTGACACCAAGGTCAAACCATTCCCATTGTTGCCTGTGAGCAGGCAGTTCGTCATGGCCAGGCTGGCGGCGGGCCCGCCGAAATACAGCCCCCGGCCCGCGGTGTTATTCCGCACCCTCGTGTTGCAGAACAGCGCGGAACCCCCTCCGCCCACGTAGGCCAGCTCCGGCGCCGTCCCCGCCTGCAGATCCGTGCCGTCCAGCACGCAGTCCTCCGCCGCCGCGTTGCTGCAGGCGTTCGCCCAGACGCTGCCCCCCTGGTTGGCGGTTCCACCCTTTACCCAGTTGCCCCGGAACGTGTTCGACACGGCAACCAGGGAATGCAGTCCGCTCGCATACAGGCCTCCCCCCCGGCCGTAACTATCCCCGCCGGCCACGTTGTTGCTGAACACGCAGCGCGCCACCGCGCCGGTGGCGCCGGCCAGACAGGCGCCCCCGCCAAACCCCCTGCCGCTGCCGCCCGATCCCATGGCCGCATTCGCCGCCAGCAGGCAATTCGTCAAGGTCGCGCTCGCGCCGCTCCCCCCGTGATAGACCCCGGCGCCGGAGGACACCCCATTGACCCCGCTCAGCATCGTATTGCCCGCCAGCGTCGCGCCATCCAGTACCAGATCCGCGTTGGCGGCATAAATGGCCCCGCCACACGGATTCCCGGCCTGCCCGACCGCATTGTTGCTGAAGACACAGCCGACCCCCCGGATAACCAGCGGACACCCCACCACTGCCAGGCCGCCCCCGTAGCCGACCGTGCTGCCTTGCAGCCGGTTATTAAGGAACACGCTGTCCAAGATCTCCAGCGTCCCGCCCGCGGCATACAGCCCGCCCCCGTACGACGCGACCGTGAAAACATTCGTGTTGTCCCGCACCACGCAGTTCGTCAGCGTCGCCGCGCACCCCATGAACAATACGCCGGCGCCATAATTCTCCCCCGAGGCGAACCGCCCGCCCCGGAACGTCAGGCCTTCCAGCCTCACCGCGCCCTTGCCCAGGGCCTGCAGCACCCGCTGACCGTTCGTCCCCCCGTTGTCCAGCACCGTCAGCGCCGGGTTCGCGTTCGACGCCGCCAGGGTCAGACCCGGCATCTGCACTTCCAGCGGAAACGCTTCCCCGTTGGCGGCGTCATAGGTCCCTGTGGCCAGATGGATCGTGGCGTCCGCCGCCACCTGGCCGAGCGCATTTGTCAGCGTTTTCCAGGCCGTGCCCCACGACGCCCCGTCGTTCGCGTCGCTGCCGTTGACGGCGTCCACGTGGCAGTTCGTCACCGTCCGGATGTCGGAGGTCGAAACCCCGGCGGCATAGTGGTAGCCCAGGTCCACCGGCACGTTCGTGTCCCCCGCCCCGTCCGTCCGCGTCGTCCGGTTCGTCAGCCCCCATTCCGCCGCGCTGTTGCTCCCCGCTGCGATGCACGGACTGTTCACCGCCTGCCCCGTGAGCCCGCTCACCGAGAGGTAGCAACTATCCCGCACGTTGGCAAACAAGGGGTTTTGGGCGACAAGATTGCTTGGCCCTCCAAACACGGGGGCCTGCGAACACGAATAATCAACCCATAGATCCAGATTGCTCACGAAACCACCGGAAAGGTTGCCCCAGGCGATGCTGTTGACCACGGTCCCCGTGCCGCCGGACCGGTTCAATCCCCAGCTGCCGTTATCCGCCAGGGTGCAGTTCATGACGCTGGCCGTCCCGCCCTCCAGGCTGATCCCGTCCTGGACATTTCGCGCTAACAGGCAGTTCATCAACGCCGCCTGGCCTGACACCAAGGTCAAACCATTCCCGTTGTTGCCTGTGACCAGGCAGTTCGTCATGGCCAGGCTGGCGGCGGACCCGCCGAAATACACCCCCCGGCCCGCGGTGTTATTCCGCACCGTCGTGTTGCGGAACAGCGCGGAACCCCCTCCGCTCACGTAGGCCAGCTCCAGCGCCGTCCCCGCCTGCAGATCCGTGCCATCCAGCACGCAGTCCTCCACCGCCGCATTGCTGCAGGCGTTCGCCCAGACACTGCCCCCGCGGTTGCCGCCCCCGCCCTTTACCCAGTTGCCCCGGAACGTGTTCGACACGGCAACCAGGGAATGCAGCCCGCTCGCATACAAACCACCCCCCCGGCCGTAATTCTGCCCCCC
>CAZVVD010000145.1:0-7851 GCA_964630555.1 uncultured Verrucomicrobiota bacterium
GAAGGCGCCACGAAAATCGTCACGCCGCGGCAGTTCTGGGAGAAATGTAGGGAGCGATGAGGGGCTGGCCGTCATTTTCCCACTCGCAACAGCGAGTTCGACGGGAAGCGGCGAAAGCGAGTAGTAGTCAAAATTATCGGCGAATGAACCCGTTGTTTGGTGAAGATTGGATACGCGGGGACACAATGAGACGATTACCCAACAACACAACGGATGGTATTCGGCTACCCGCGACGGGTTGCCCAATACCGTTAGTGTGAGCGTCATCCGTCGGCTTACGGATTTCGGCGGGCAAGCCCTGAACCCTGAACCCTGAACCCTGAACCCTGAACCCTTTCCCCCCTCCATGCCCCGGATCGCCAAAGTCGTAGTGGAAATCGCGCTCGACCGCGAGTTCGACTACCTGATCCCCGAGTCCCTGGCCGGGCAGGTTCGGCTCGGCTCGCGTGTGCGGGCGCCGTTCGGCCATGCCATGGCCCGCGGCTACGTCGTGGGACTGGCCGACCATTCCGCCCGGCAGAACCTGAAATCCCTGGATTCGCTGATCGGGGAGCGCCCGCTTCTCGATGAAACCATGCTCAAGCTGGCGCGCTGGATCGGGGACTATTACGCCGCCACGATCGAGCAGGCGATCCGCACGGTGCTCCCCTGCGCCGTGCGCCGGCGCGGCGCCGGGTTCCGGGAGCAGCGTGACCTCAGCGTCACCGAGGCCGGCCGCGACCCGGGCGCGCTGGAAGCGTTGCGCCGCCGCACTCCCGCCCAGGCGAAAGCCCTGGAATACCTCCTGGCGCACGGCCCCCTCACGGTCCCACAGTTGACCGCGGCCGCCGGGGTGGACGCTTCGGTCATCAAGGGATTGGAAAAGAGAAAGCTGGTCCAGATTGCCGTGGGGACCGTCCGCCGCGATCCCCTCGCCGGGCAGACGATTCTGCCGACCCAGCCCCTGGAGCTCTTTCCCGAGCAGGCCGCCGCCCTGGAGATGATCAAGGGCTCCATTGAGTCCCTCCAGCCGCCGGTGGTCCTCCTGCACGGCGTGACCGGCAGCGGGAAGACCGAGGTCTATCTCCAGGCGATCCGCCACGCGCTGGACCGGGGCAGGGGGGCGATCGTGCTGGTCCCGGAGATTTCCCTGACGCCCCAGACCGTCGAGCGCTTCCGGGGCCGGTTCGGCGACGCCATCGCGGTCCTGCACAGCCACCTCTCGGACGGCGAGCGCCACGACGAGTGGTACCGGATCTACGACGGCCAGGCCCGGATCGTCATCGGCGCGCGCTCGGCCCTGTTCGCCCCCGTCGCGAACCTGGGCCTGATCGTGGTGGACGAGGAGCACGAGCCGAGCTACAAGCAGGCGGAGGCGCCCCGCTACCACGCCCGGGATGTCGCTGTGATGCGCGGGCGCATGGCGGGCTGCGCCGTGGTCCTGGGCTCGGCCTCGCCGGCCCTGGAGTCGTTTTACAACGTCCGCCAGGGCAAGTACGCCCTGGCTGTTCTCTCGCACCGGGTGGATCACCGCCGGATGCCGATTCTGAAGATCGTGGACCTGCGCATCGCGGCGGAACGGGACGGCCATATCAGCGTCCTTTCCCGCGAGTTGGCCGAGGCCATCCGCGCCCGGCTGGACCAGGCCGAGCAGACCATGCTGTTCCTCAACCGGCGCGGGTTCGCCACCACCGTCATGTGCCCCCTCTGTGGGTTCGTCGCCGTCTGCGACCAGTGCAGCCTCAAGCTGACCTACCACAAGGAGGCCGGGGAACTGCGCTGCCACATGTGCGGGCGCGTCTCGAAGGCGCCGGAGCGCTGTCCCGCCTGCGGCGGACGGGCGATCAAGTTCACCGGCATCGGCACCCAGCGAGTGGAGGCCATCGTGCGCTCGTTCTTTCCCAAGGCGCGCGTGCAGCGGATGGACGCGGATACGACTTCCCGCAAGTCGGCCTACCACGATATCCTGGGCGACTTCAAGGCGCGCAAGATCGACATCCTCATCGGCACCCAGATGATCGCCAAGGGGCTGCATTTCCCGGGGGTGACCCTGGTGGGCGTGATCTATGCCGACCTCAGCCTGCTTCTGCCCGACTTTCGTTCCGCCGAGCGCACCTTCCAGCTCCTGCTGCAGGTCTCCGGCCGGGCCGGGCGCGGCGACATCCCCGGAGAGGTGATCGTCCAGACCTTTACCCCCCTGCACCCGGCCATCCAGGCCGCGCGCCGGCTGGACTACGACGGCTTCATGGACCAGGAACTGGAGTCGCGGCGCGAGCTGGCCTACCCGCCGTTCTCGCATCTCGTGTGCGTGACCCTGGAAGGGCCGGGCGAGCCGCTGGTGGCCATGGCTGGCGATCTGCTGGCAAAACAGCTCAAGCCGAAGCTGGCGGCGTCGGTGACGATGGCGGGTCCGATCCCGGCGCCGTTCAGCCGGATCAAGGGCCAGTACCGCTACCAGCTCATCCTGCGCGCGCCGTTGATGAGCGCCATGAGCCGTCCGCTTAAGGAGGCGCTCCGGGAGCTGAAATGGCCGGCGCAGGTGCGCCTGGCCATCGACGTGGACGCGCTGTCGATGATGTAACATAGATTCTATTAAATAGAATCTATCTTGCCTCCGCAGCGAGCTTGCCTTCTAGCGGGTAGAGTCTATCATTATTCCCCGGCGAGCTGGCCTGTTACCGGGTAGCGTCTATCTTTATTCCCCGGCGAGCTTGCCTGTTACCGGGTAGCGTCTATCTTTATTCCTCGGCGAGCTTGCCTCGCCGGAAAAAAAGATTGGCGGGAAAGGCAGACTGTTTCCCGCCAATCTCCAGCTCCCGCCGCGCAAGGCGGCAGGGGATCATGCAAGTAAAGAAAGCAATGAATTCGGAAAGGAATGCATATGCGCGCACTGTTTTGGCTGGTGCTGATCGAGTTTATGCTAATCGTGGTCTTTCCTGATCCTGCCCGTTCGGCGGGATCGTCCGTATCGGACACTAACCGGAACGAGGGGGGTGAGCTGGCTAACTCGCCAAACAAGGATAGCATCATTATGCGGACCTATATGCTCCAGCCGATGGCCGCTGCCATTTTCACCGACGATGCGTCAGGAACGAATCTGCCGCCAGCCGTTCAATCCGAAAACATCAAGAAGTTCTTTGTTGAAAGCGGAGTGATTTTTCCGGACGGGGCCTCCCTGATTTATAAGCCGAAGTTCAATCTGCTGATTATTTCCAGCACTGCTGATCATCTGGCGCGGATCGAGCGGATACTGTCCGTCTTGAATAAATCGCCGGTCTGTGTCGAGGTCGAGGTTCGGTTTATTGAAATCAGGCAGAATGATTTAGATGATCTCGGTGCGCAGTGGCTAAACGGCGTTGAGTCAAGCACGGTGTCCAAGCAGGGAAAAATGGATCAAACGGGAAGTCATGCGTCACCGGTCCAAGTTTCTCCTGGCCCAACCGTATCGGACCTATTGGCCAGCACCAGCGTCTTAACTGATCCGGAATTATCGTCCATTCTCCATGCCCTGGAACAGGGGGCTGGCGCCAACATGATTTCGGCGCCCAAGGTTATAACGGAATCAGGCAAGAACGCTGAAATCAAGGTGGTTCGGGAAGTGCCATATCCGATGGCATTCGAAGAGGAGATGGCAGTGCTGGACAAGGCATCGGGAACAATCAGCCTGCTTTCATCGAATCAACCGGCAACTGCCTCGAACAAGGTCATCACTGTTTTTGGCATTCCGATATTTGAGATTCGCGACACAGGCGTGATCCTGAACGTCACCCCCACGGTGGATCAAAATGGGACGACTATTCATTTGAACCTGTATCCCAAGGTCGTTGAATTAGTCGAATGGATTGATTACGGATCGACGATGACCTATGCGGATGGCTCTACCCAGCAGGTGAAAATGCTTCAGCCGATATTCCATTCCCGTGAGCTGGCCACTCAACTCTCTCTCCAGGATGGACAGACGATCGTTATGGGGGGATTGGTCACGGAGAACGCGGATAAGGACAACTCGGAGCCATCATGGTTCAGCCGGAACTTCGGTAGCAAGCCCAAGCGCATAATACAAAAAATACATACGCTGATATTTGTCACCGCCCGAATTGTTGATGCGGCCGGTCATCCGATTGGATCGCCAAAGGGCGAATAAACCTAAATTTGCTTCCCCGGCGAACTGGCCTCGCCGGAAAGGGAGAGTGGCAAGAAAAAGGCCTTTTCCCGTCACTCTCCAACTCCTGCCGCACAAGGCGGCAGGGGGATATTATGATGGAAGACTGCAAGGTAAGTGACCGCGGGTTACGGAGATTTTCGACCGGGCAAGCTGTGTCCACAGCCCAAGGGCGGGCGTTTCACCCGCCCGCCTGCAACGCGGCGCCCCCTGGCAGGCCGCCGTTCAGGCGGTCCCTGGCCAGGCGAAGAGCCGGTTGAGGCGGGCCCAGAATTCGCCGCCCAGCACGAACAGGCTGGCGACAAACAATCCGTCGCTGGCCAGCAGCATTCCGATGACGATCCGGATGTGGGCCGGCGCCGTCTGGTCGAGGATCAGCATGAACTCGGCGCCGAAGTAGGGGAGAAAGCTCAGGAGCAGGAGCGCGACTCCCGCCGCGTGCCGGGTCCGGGAGACCGGCGTCGGCGGGGCGGCCGGCCGCCCCGCGAACCAGGCCCGGCACTTGGTCTTGAGCAGTTCGAGGAACGGGCGTCCCAGCAACGCGGCGCCGGCCACGAACGCCAGCTCGGAGAGCAGGACGATGGCGCCGATCCAGGCGGCGGCATCGGGGCCGGGGAGTCCCAGGAAGGGCACCAGGGCGGCCAATAGGTAGCCGGCCAAGTTGGCCGCCAGCAGGCCGAGACCAAGATACAGGATTGGTCCTTTTTTCATACTGGGACCGCGCACGCGGGGCTACGGGCTACCGCCGCCCGCCCGCAGGCCTTCATCCAGGACCATCAGGTATTTCTCAACCGGCATGTAGTCGGTCAGCGAGTTGCCGGTGCCCAGGGCCCAGTACCCGTCGTGGAAACAGGCTTCGATGGTCTCGCGCACGTAGGCCCGCAGCTCGGCCTCCGGCAGGCGGCAGATCTTGTCCACGTCCAGCCCGCCCAGGGGCGTGATGCGCATGCCGTAACGCTGCTTGAACTCTGCCACCGGCAGGATGATGTCCTCGAACGAGTGCTTGGCGTCGATCCGGCAGGTGTCGATCAGGTCGTCGTAGACGGCATTCAGGTTGCCGCAGGAGTGGAGGATAAAGGGTTTCCCGGCCGCGTGGGCCGCTGCGGCCATGCGGGTGTAGATGGGAAACACCAGCTTGCGGAGCAGGTCCGGCCCCAGGAAAGTCGAGGTCTTGAAGCCCAGGTCGTCGCCCTGCCGGAGCGCGCCGATGCCGGGCATGGAGGCGAGCTGGCGCACCGCGCTGACATGCAGGTTGCCGATGCGCTGGAAGACCTCGCCGACCAGCTCCGGGTCGTCGGCCAGCAGGTAGGCCATCCCGACCGTGCCCAGCATTGTCGAGGCCCATTCGTAGGGCCCGGCGCAAACGCCGCCAACGATCTTCACGCCGGCGGGCAGAAGACCGGCGACCTTCTCGAACGGCTTGAAGTCCAGGGGCGCGGATTCCGGCGGCCAGGGGTAGCGATCGTAGTCCTCGCGGCTGGCGATGATCACCCGCGCCTCGCTGCCCACGCTGTGGCTTCCGGCCGGCCCGGGCTTCGCGTGGCCGAGGGGGCAGTTGAGAGCTACTTCCATGGGAATGCAGTCATAGCCCAGCCCCAGCCAGAACTGGACGTAATAGGTCCAGTAGGCGTCAAACGAGGCGGTCATGGTCTCGAGCGAAACCCCCAGCCGGCTGGCCATGAAGCCGGGGCTGGCGAGGTGCTCGTAAAAGGGCAGGTAGGCGGGGCGGCCCTGCCGGCGCAGGACCTTCATAAACTGACCGAAATCCGGCGATCGCTTGATGGGCCGCATAGTGAATGAATGTAATCCCATCCGGCGCCGGAGTAAAGGGAATAGAACGCCCGGACGCATGCCAAACCGGCCGGTATCCTTGACCCTCGGGTCACGGGGCGCCCTGGCACGCCGGGGCGGCGGAAGCGACACCAGGGCCGCCCCGCCGGCGGCTCAGGTCAAATACTCGTCGATGATCTCGCCGGCCCCCGCGGGCAGGACGCCGGCCGCGCGGGCCAGGTCGACGATCGTGTAGCGTTCGCGCAGCTGGTGGCAGCGCAGAATGGCGGCCAGGAAGTGGTCGCGGGTGCAGCCGATATCCGCAACGCGGTGGGCGGCGCCCGCGTCCCGCAGGCAGCGCTTGAGCTCGGCGGCGGACCGGAGGGTGGGGGTCAGCGCGGCCCGGATCCGGTCCCAGGCGCCGCCCTGTTTCAGTTGCCGGACCGCTTCCTCCACCTTCTTTCGCTTGAGGGCATGCTCCTCCTCCACGGCCGGGGCCAGGGAGGCCCAGAAGGCCGTGTCGGTGGGTTCCGCGGCTGGTTGGAAATCGGGCGCCTCGATGGCCAGGACGCGCTCGTAGAGCGCGCAGGCGAAGATCGTGCCCAGGCCGACCTGGCGTCCGTGGTAGTCGTGCTTCAGCCCGCGGGCGGAGGCCACCATGTCCAGGGCGTGGGATACCAGGTGCTCGCCGCCGGAGGCGGGGAAGGAGGTGCCGGCCATGGTCATGGACACGCCCGAGTAGATCAGCGCCTGGAACAGCGCTTCGATGGCCGCCGGCTCGCGCGCGCGGATGGCCTCCGGATGCGCCAGGTAGCCGGGCTCAAGGGAGCGAATCAGTTCCGCGCAGACCGGGCAATAGTATTCGCCGAAAAGGAGCTGGTTGAGTTTCCAGTCGGCCATGCTGACCGGCTTGGCGAGCACGTCGCCGAACCCGGCGGCGGTGAGTTCGAAGGGCGCCTCCCGGATAATGGCCGGGTCGGCCAGGATGACGGTGGGGACGGTCCCGCTGAGCACGCGTTTCACCCCCCGGATGGACGGGGCGATGTTGGTCGAGGCGTAGCCGTTCATGGAGGCCGCCGTGGCGAACGCGGCGTAGGGGCGCCCGGTGTCGCGGGAAAGCCACTTGACCAGGTCGCTGATTGCGCCGCTGCCGACGGCCAGGAAGCCGTCGGCGGACGGCAGCCCGGCCAGCAGGGCCGCGTGCGTGGCCTCGTCGCAAACGGGACTGCCGTGCGGCCCATCCGGCAGGATGAGCTCGATCACGCGCCAGCCCGCCTGCATTAGGCGCTCCTGGCAGGCTTGGCCAACCAGCGGCCAGGTGCGCTCGTCGGCAACGAGGACGATGCGCCGGCCGGGCAGGTGCGCGGCCAGGGTCTCCGGCAGGCGGGCGAGGGCCGCGCTGGAATAGATGACCGCCCGGGTGGGGATCGCATGCGTTCGGCCGCACCGGCAGCCGAACGTGGTCCCGAGCAGGTCCGCCGGGTTCATTTCATTTCTTCAGGAACGCGCGGACGGCGTCCAGCTGGCCGGCGCTGCCGAGGTAGCCGTTTTTCTCGACGATATACTTGGCGAACTCGGCCATGAAGACTTTCCCCGGGGGCCGCAGGTCGAAATTCTCCGGGTGCTCCTTGAAATATTCCCGGTGCACGCGGCACCAGACCAGGCGGCCGTCGGTGTCGATGTTGACCTTGGTCACGCCGAGCTGGGCGGCCTTGAGGAACTGGCCGGCGTCGACCCCCTTGGCGTTTTTCATGGCCCCGCCGGCGGCGTTGATGCGGTCCACCTCGCTTTTGGGCACCGAGCTGGAGCCGTGCATGACCAGGGGGAAGCCGGGCAGGAGCTTCTGGATCGCCGCGATGATCTCGAAATGAATTCCCTGGGAGCCCGAGAACTTGTAGGCCCCGTGGCTGGTGCCGATGGCGCAGGCCAGGCTGTCGCAG
>CAZVVD010000146.1:0-7843 GCA_964630555.1 uncultured Verrucomicrobiota bacterium
GCCGGCGATCAGCTCTTTGTGCTGGGGCAGTTTATCCTCCATCTCCAGGTCGCGGAACAAATGTGGTACGCATACCTGTACGCTGTGGCAGAGGCCGACAGTTTTGACGCCTGTGTAGCGCAGCATGTAGCCTGTGAGCATGGCCATGGGGTTGGTGTAGTTCAGCAGGATGGCATCCGGGCAGAACCGCTCCATGTCGGCGCAGATTTCCAGCATCACCGGCACGGTCCGCAGGGCTCGGAAAACCCCGGCCACGCTGCGGGTGTCGCCGATGTTCATGTCCACCCCGAAGCGCTTGGGGATGGTGATATCGTATTGCCAGACATCGACGTCCCCGGCCAGGATTGTGCAGATCACGGCGTCGGCGCCCCGCAGGGCCTCGCGCCGGTTCAGGGTGGCCGTGACCTTGGCGGGGTAGCGCCCCTCCCGGAGGATGCGTTCGACGGCCTTGCGGATGTATCCCAGCCTTTCGGCGTTGATATCCATCAAGGCCAGGGTGGCGCCCTTCAGCAGGGGATAGGTGAGCAGATCCCGCACCAGGGTGCGGGTGAAACCGAAACTGCCGGCGCCGATAAACGCGATCTTTGCCATGGGTGGCCTGTCTCCTTTCGGGGTTGGGGCGGCGGCCTACGTGTAACGCAGCACTTCTTCCGCCGTGGTTTGGCCGTCGAAAATATTGCGCAGCCCGTCGTCCCGCAGCAGGCGCATGCCTTCCGCCAAGGCCTGGTTGCGGATTTCGAGCGAGGGCCTGCGCTGGCTGATCATCGTGCGCAGGCTTTCGGTGATGGCCATGATTTCATACAGACCCTTGCGGCCGTGATAACCGACGTCGTGGCATTCGCGGCAGCCCTTGCCGTAATAGAACGACCGTCCGCCCAGCGCTTCCTCCGTCAGGTCCAGCAGGTCGCGCAGCTGCTGGTCCGGGGTGAAGGGCGCCTTGCAATGGGTGCAGATTTTGCGGACCAGGCGCTGCGCCAGGATGCACTCCAGGGTCGAGGCGATCAGAAAGGGTTCGACGTTCATGTCGATCAGGCGGGTAATGGCCCCCGCCGCGTCGTTGGTGTGCAGAGTGGTCAGCACCAGGTGGCCGGTCAGGGAGGACTGGATGGCCATCTGCGCGGTTTCCGGGTCGCGGATTTCCCCGATCATGATGATGTCGGGATCCTGGCGCAGGAAATGACGCAGGATCCTGGCGAAGGTGACCCCCACGTCGTCGTTGACCTGGACCTGGACCAGCCCCTCGATGGGATACTCCACCGGGTCCTCGCAGGTCAGCAGCTTCAGCTCGATGCTGTTCAGCCGGCGCAGGGCGGAATAGAGCGTGGTGGTTTTGCCCGACCCGGTCGGGCCGGTCACGACGATGATCCCGTTGGGCTTGAGAATGTTCTGCAGGAACAGATCGTAGACGTCCTGGGGCATGCCGAGGTTGTCGAGCTCCAGGGAGACGGTGGTCCGGTCCAGGATGCGCAACACAACGCTCTCGCCGAACTGGGTCGGCAGGGTCGAGACGCGGAAATCGATCGGCCGCCCCAGCAGGTTCATCTGGATGCGGTTGTCCTGCGGCTTGCGGCGCTCGGCAATATTCATGCCGGCCATGACCTTGATGCGCGAAATGACCGGCAGCGCCAGGTTGCGCGGGGGCGGCTGCATCTCGTAGAGCGCGCCGTCCACCCGGTAGCGGATCTTGAACTCCTTCTCAAAAGGCTCGAAATGGATGTCCGAGGCCTTGGACTGGACGGCTTCGTAAAGGATCAGGTTGACGAAACGCACCACCGGGGCCGAGTTCGCGATTTCTTCGATGCCGGTTTCGTCCTCGGCCTTGCCCGGCTCGGTCAGCTTCAGGGACATCCCCTCCTCCATCTCGGTCTCCAGGGCCGTGAGCATGTCGTTGATGGAGGCGTTGTCGTTGCTGTAGACGCGGGCGATCAGCATCTTGATGTCGTCCTCCCGGGCCATGACGAACGTCACGTTCCGCGTCAGCACGAAGCGGATTTCATCGGCAATTTCCGGGGTCGGCATCTGGGCGATCGCCAGCACGACGGCATCGGGGCGGGTCGCGACCGGCACGACGTTGTACATCCGGGCCACGCTGGCGGGAATGGCCTGCAGGGTCGCGGGCGGAATTTCCAGGGTCTTGAGGTCCACCAGGGTAATCCCCAGGTGGTTGGCGATCAGGGCCAGCAGGTCGTCCTCGTGGATCATGCCGGTGTCGACGACGATCTTGCGCACGGCGTTGCCGGTGCGATCCTGCTCGTCGCGGATATCCTGAACCTGCTCGGGGTTCAGGGTGCCGCTGTCGACCAGTAGCTGCAGCAGGGGGTCCTGAATGGGCTCGTCGGCCATGGCAGCAATTTCCTAGCGTCGTTTCGCGTCCCGGCCCTGGAGTTTGTTGAGTATGCCTTCGGGATCCTGGGCCTTGGTGATGAGATCCTCATAGCCGATGATGCCGGCCTCGTAGAGCATCAGCAGGTGGGCGTCCAGGGTAATCATGCCCCACTTGGCTCCGGTCTGGATGTCCGAGGTGATGCGGAAGGTCTTGTTGTCGCGGATCAGGGACTGGATGGACGGGGTGCTGATCATGATCTCGAAGGCCGCCACGCGCCCCGGGCGGTCCTTGCGGATGATCAGGAGCTGCGAAATGACCGCCACGATGCTGGAGGCCAGTTGGGTGCGGACCTGCTCCTGCTGGGTCGTCGGGAAAGCGTCCACGATCCGGTCGACCGTGCGTGCCGCGCCGGTCGTGTGCAGGGTGGCGAACACCAGGTGCCCGGTCTCGGCCGCGCTGATGGCCGCTTCCATCGTGGGCAGATCGCGCATTTCGCCGACCAGGATGATGTCGGGATCCTGGCGCAGGGCGCGGATCAGGGCCTCCTTGAAGCTGGGCACGTCCACCCCGATCTCGCGCTGAGTGACGATGGATTTTTTATGGGGGTGGTAATATTCGACCGGGTCCTCGATGGTGATGATGTGGCAGTCCCGCTCGACGTTGATCAGGTCGATCATGCTGGCCAGGGTGCTGGTCTTGCCGGACCCGGTGGGGCCGGTGACCAGGACCAGCCCCCGCGGACGGAACAGCAGGTCCTTGACCTGCGCCGGCAGGCCAATCTCGTCCAGGCTCAGCATCTTGTTGGGAATCTGCCGCAGGACCATGCCGTAATGCCCTTTGGCCTTCAGGACGCTGACGCGGAAGCGGGCGGCGTCGCCAAAGCTGAAGCCGAAGTCGATCCCGCCGGCTTCCCGCACCTTTTGCTGGTAGCTCTGGGAGGTGATGCTCTTCATCAGCCGATCGGTGTCTTCCGGGGTCAGGGGGGGGAGATCCACCGACTGCAGGTGGCCGTGGAGCCGCAGCATGGGCGGCAGGCCCACGGTGATGTGCAGGTCGGAGGCCCCCTCGTCGACGACGACCTGCAGCAGGTCGCTCATGTTCACCGCGGCATTCGCGCGCTCGGTCATGGTGTCAGTCTCCCATGGTGATGCTCAGGACTTCCTGGAGCGTGGTCATTCCCGAAACGACCTTGCGGACGCCGTCCTCGCGCAGGGTCCGCATGCCCATCTCGCGCGCCCGACGCCGCAAATCGTCCGCCGTCACTTTTTTGAAAATCATTTCCTTGATGTCGTCGTTGACGATGAAAATCTCGAACAGCCCCTTGCGCCCCAGGTAGCCGGTCTGGGCGCAGGCAGCGCAGCCGGCGCCCTTGAACAGGTGCGCCTGGGACAGCTGGGCCGCCGCCGACCCCAGGAGACCGAGTTCCTCCTGGGAGGGCTGGTACGGCTGCTTGCACTTGTCGCAGATCACGCGCACCAGGCGCTGGGCGACGATCGCCCGGATCGAGGACGCCAGCAGGAAGGGCTTGACCCCCATGTCCAGCAGGCGGGTGATCGAGCTGGGGGCGTCGTTGGTGTGCAGGGTGCTGAACACCAGGTGGCCGGTCAGCGAGGCGTTGATGGCGATCTCGGCGGTGTCGAAATCGCGGATTTCCCCGATCATGATGATGTTCGGCGCCTGGCGCAGGATGGAGCGCAGAACCGCGGGAAAGGTCAGGCCGATGTCCTCCCGGACCTGGACCTGGTTGATGCCGGAGAGCTGGTACTCGACCGGGTCCTCGACCGTGATGATCTTGCAATCCGGCCGGTTGAGATGGTTAAGCACGGCATAGAGGGTGGTGGTTTTGCCGGATCCGGTCGGCCCGGTGATCAGCAGGATGCCGTCGGGCATGCCGATCTGCTTTTCGAACACCTGCTGGTCGTCGGCGAAAAAACCGAGCTTAGGCAGGCCGAGCGCGAGGCTCTGCTTGCTCAGGATGCGCATGACCATGCTTTCGCCGTGATTGGAAGGCACGGTGGACACCCGCAGGTCCAGGTCCTCGCCGCCGATGTTGATCTGGATGCGGCCGTCCTGTGGCAGGCGTTTTTCGGCGATTTTCATCCCGGCCATGAGCTTCAGCCGGCTGAGAATCGTCGATTGCAGGCGCTTGGGCGGGTTTTCCACCTCGCGCAGCACGCCGTCAATGCGGTAGCGGATGCGGAAACGCTTTTCCATCGGTTCGAGGTGGATGTCGGAAGCGCGGTTGCGCTGGGCTTCCAGGATGATCAGGCTGACCAGTTTGATGATCGGGGCGTCGGCGTCCGTGGTCTCCGCTTCGTCCGACAGGGCGCCCGCCAGGTTGACGGTGGCCGCGTCCGCGTCCTTCTTGCCGATCAGCTCCTCGATCGACTTTTCCTGGCGGCCGTAATAATGGTCCAGGGCCACCTCAATCTCCTCACCCGAGGCCACCACGCCCTCGACGTTGCGCTTGAGCATGTAACGCAGGCTGTCGAGGGTCTCGATGTCCAGGGGGTCCGAGAGGGCCACCGTCAGGGTGTTGTCGTTGTCAAACACCGGCACGACCTTGTAACGGCGGGCGACGGCGGCCGGGACCTGCCGGATGATCTCCGGGGCGATCTCCTGGTCCGCCAGGATGATCACGTCCATGCCGAGCTGCATGGCCACGGTCTTGAGCACCTCCATTTTGGAGATGACCCCCTCATCCACCAGGACATCCACGACGCTCCTGGTGCCGCCGGCCTGGCTCTTGGCCGCCTCGATTTGGTCGGTCTTGATCAGGCCGACGTCCTTGAGGATCTCGATGATGTAATCGTCGTTGCCGGTCACGTCGGTTGTCTCCTGCGCGGCGTCAGTCGCCGGGCATCCTACCCTCCGCCCGGAGATCCGGTCAATCGCTTCCTGAGCAGGTCCTGGACCCGGCCGGGGTGGGCCTTGCCCTTGCTGGCGCGCATGACCTGGCCGATCAAGAACTGGAGGGCGGCCTGCTTGCCGGCCCGGAAGTCCGCGGCCGACTTGGCCTGCGCCGCCAGCACCTGGTCCACCAGGGCCTCCAGGGCGGCCCCGTCGCTGACCTGGGCCAGCCCCTTGTCCCGGACGACGCGCTCGGGGTCCCCTCCCCGCGCGAACAATTCGGCGAAGATTTCCTTGGCGGTGTTGGAATTCACGACCTGGTCCGCCGTCATGCGGACCAGGGTGGCCAGCGCCTCGGGACGAATGGCGGCCTGGCGCACGGCCAGTCCCTGCTCCGCCAGCAGGCGTAGCATTTCGGTCATCAGCCAGTTGGAGACGCTCTTGGCATGGGGGGTGTGCCGACAGGTGTCCTCGAAAAAGTCGGCCAGGTCCTTGTCGGCCGCGAGCACCTGGGCGTCGTATTCCGGAAGGCCGTACTGCCGGGCCAGGCGCGCGCGGCGCTGGCGCGGCAGCTCGGGCAGGCCGGCCTTCCAGGCCGCGACCTGCTCCGGCGCCAGGACCACCGGCGCCAGGTCCGGGTCGGGAAAATAGCGATAATCGTGGGCCTCCTCCTTGGAGCGCATGGATTCGGTTACCCCCCGGTCGCCATCCCAGCGCCGGGTTTCCTGGATGACCGTGCCGCCCCCCTCCAGGAGGCGGGCCTGGCGCCCGAGCTCGTGCTGCAGGGCCTGGAATACCCCCTTGAACGTGTTGAGGTTCTTGATCTCCGTCTTGACGCCCAGGGCCGCCTGCCCCGCCGGCCGGAGGCTGCAATTGACATCGCAGCGCAGGTTGCCCTCCTCGAGGTTGCAGGGACTGATCCCGCCGTACTGCAGGATGGGCTTGAGGGCCTGCAGAAAGGCCAGTGCTTCGTCCGGCGAGTTGAGGTCCGGTTCGGTCACCACTTCCATCAGGGGATGGCCGGCGCGGTTAAAGTCCAGGCTGCTCAGATCGCGCACGTGCATGCTCTTGCCGACATCCTCCTCGAGATGGATGCGGGTAAGATGAACGGTCTTGCGCGCCCCGCCGCACTCGATCTCCAGCGTGCCCCCCAGGCAGAGGGGCTGGTCATACTGCGAAATCTGGTAGTTCTTGGGCATGTCGGGGTAAAAATAGTTTTTGCGGTCGAACTTGCTGAGGGGGGGGATGCGGCAACCGAGCATCAGACCGGCCAGGACGGTCAGGCGCACGGCCTCACCGTTGATCACCGGCAGGGTCCCGGGATACCCTAGGCAGACCGGGCAGACCTGGGTGTTGGGCGCGGCGCCGAAATCCGTGCGGCAGCCGCAGAACATCTTGGTCCGCGTCGCCAGCTGGACGTGGACTTCCAAGCCGATGGTGGCGGTGTAATTCATGTAAGCATTAACCGGTGACGAAATAGGCCCCGCGGCGGGGCGACTGTTTCTGTATGCCACGGGGTAGAAGCGGCGCCCCCGCCGCTTTTCGTTCCGCATTATCTGGCCTTAGTGCCTTATTCTCCGTAAACCGCCATTAATAACGAGATGTTTTTCAAGCCAAAGCGGGCGTCCCCGTTGTTTGCGGGTGTACGCCGGCAAGGGTGACAACTTCGGTTGCCACGTCTGAAACAAAGTGGCCACGTCAGCCCCGCATGCGGGGTTGACGTGGCGGGCATGGCGCCGCGTTAGGCAGATCCGCCCGGCGGAAAGCGACGGGGGCGTCGCTTCTACTGTTTTTAAAATCCTTGGCATGAGCTGAAATCCGGCGGATGCTGCCGGTGCCAATCCGTGGCCTGTTCATAGGCGTGGGCCACCTGCAGCAGCGTTTCCTCGCCAAACGCCGGGCCGATGATCTGGAGGCCCACCGGCAAACGGTCGGTCGTGAACCCGCAGGGCACCGAAATCGCGCAGACTCCCGCCAAGCTGGCCGGGATCGTGAACAGGTCGCCCAGGTACATCTGCAGCGGGTCGGCGATGCGCTCGCCCAGGCGGTAGGCCGCGGTCGGCGCCACCGGAGCCAGGAGGACATCGCACTGCCGGAACACGGTCTCGAAGTCGCGGCGGATCAGGGTGCGCACCTTCTGGGCGCGCAGGTAGTAGGCGTCGTGGTAGCCGCTGCTCAACACGTAGGTGCCGAGAATGATCCGGCGTTTGACCTCGGCCCCGAAACCGGCCGCCCGTGTGCGCCGATACATTTCGCCGGGGTCTCGGCCGGCGGCCCGCCGTCCGTAGCGGACGCCGTCGAAACGCGCCAGGTTGGCCGAGGCCTCCGCGCAGGCGATGATGTAATACACCGCCACGGCCTGCGGCGTCATCGGCAGGGAGACCTCCACCACCCGGATGCCCAACGCCTCGCAGCGGCGGATGGCTTCCTGGATGACCTGCTCGACCGACGGGTCCAACCCGCCGACGAAATATTCGCGCGGCAGCCCGGCGGTCAGGCCGGCTGGGTTCCGTCCGAGGCCGGCGGCGTAATCGGGCACCGGCGCCGCCATGGAGGTGGAATCCAGCGGGTCGTGCCCCGCGATCACGCCCAGCAGCAGGGCCGCGTCGCGCACGTCCTTGGTCATGGGCCCGATCTGGTCCAGCGAGGAGGCGAACGCGGTCAACC
>CAZVVD010000147.1:0-7513 GCA_964630555.1 uncultured Verrucomicrobiota bacterium
CCGCCCAGGGGAAAGGCGAGGTAATCCAGGTTCTTGCCGCGATAGTCGCCGTTGTAAGCGTGCTGTGATTTCATGGGTCTTCCGGGGAATGGTTATTGAAGAATGGTTAATGGTTGATGGTTATTGGGGAAGGGTTATTGAGGAATGGTTAATGGTTGATGGTTATTGGGGAATGGTTATTGGGGAATGGTTGATGGTTAATGAGGAATGGTTAATGGGGGCGTGCCGCGACGAAGCTTCCCAGGCCGGGCTCGGGCAGGCCAAGCGAAGTCGGGTTAATGGGGGCGTGCCGCGACGAAGCTTCCGAGCGAAGTCGGGTTGATAATTTAGCACCTGATCCATGTAGAACCGCTAAGAAAAAAAAGAAAAGGATTTCCCGCCCTGGCGGATCCGCACCGGTAGAACCACGGAGACACGGAGAAGAAAAGATTGCCTGAAATCGGGTTTTGGAGGACGTAAAAACCGATTTCAAGCAATGGTCTGTTTTTGAGCAGGAAGGGAGTCCGCAAATCTCCCGTCCGTCTCCAAGCTAAAGTCTATTTGTCAAATTTGGGATTGGCGGAACGCCGAGCTCAAATTTGACAAATACTCCTCTTGTTTTCTCCGTGCCTCCGTGGTTATTTTTTTTCATCAACTTGGTTGCGGCATGGCCCGCGTTGGGCGAAACGCGGTGAAGTAAAGCACAGAGGGCCGGCAGGGTCAACGCCAATGGAATCGCAGGATCGGTCCTATTCAGGTTAGCAGCGGGCTCTTGACGTCGAGCACCTCGGAAATGGCCACCATCCGCCGCCCGGCGCGCGAGCGCTCGCAGGCTTCGCCGATGGCCACGCTCCAGGCGCCGTCAATGCCCGAGGCCGCCGGGCGCAGACCCCGGCGGATACAGCGGATGAACTCGGCGCACATCGCCGGGTCGGCGCCGCCGTGCCCGCCCGGCAGGGCCGAAATGTCGTGCACGGTTCTGACCGTTGACCAGCGCGGCTGGACCTCGATCCGGTGCGTTTCCAGGTCGGCCTCGGCGTGGCCGCGGGCGCCCTCCACCAGGTAGTGGCGCCCGGTCTTCGGCGTGACGAAGTATTCGGAATGCGAGGCCGTGGCCCCGTTGTCGTATTCCACGATGGCGATGCCCTGGTCGTGGGTGTCCTTGCAGGACAGGTAGATGCAGGTGTCCTTGTAATAGCCGTCGGCCTGCCCGGTGGCGTCGTCGAATAAGGGGCGTTCGCCCGCCGGCAGCCGGGCGTCGGAAATGACATCGGGACATTGCTTCCGGTAGGCGCAGACCGCGCAGCGCGGGCCGGGCCGCACGCCGCGGCGGGGCCGGAAGGGCAGCCCCTTGGGGTGCAGGGTGAAAACGTTGCCAAAGCAGGCCACCCGCGCCGGCCGGGCCGGGGCCATGATCCAGTTGATGACGTCGAAATCGTGCGAGCCCTTGTGGATGAACAGGCCGCCCGAGAATTTTTTCAACCGGTTCCAGCGGGCCATGTAGGTGCGGCCGCCGTGGTAGTATTCGATGGCCTGCATCGAAAACACCCGCCCGACCTCGCCGGCGTCCACCAACTCCTTGAGCCGGCGCACCACCGGGTCGTGCCGCAGGTTGAAGCCCATGTAGAGCAGTTTGTTAGAGCGCCGGGCGGCCGCGATGACCCGTAGGCAGCCGCGGGCGGAAATCGCCAGGGGCTTGTCCACCAGCACGTGCTTGCCATGGGCGAAGGCGGCGACCGCCTGGCGCTCGTGCAGGTAGTCGGGCGTGGTGATGACCACAGCGTCAATGTCCCGGCGCCCGAAGACGTCGGCCGGGTCCGCGTGGATGTCCGCGGGGATTTTCAGGTGGGCGAGCGCGGCGCGCGCCCGTTCCCGGTTCGGCTCGCCCAGGGCCACGATTTGGGTGTCGGCGGCGAACTCGCGGGAAAAAAGATATCCGAACGCGTAAATCCCGCGCCCGCCCGCCCCGATGATGCCGATCCGAATCCTGGCCATGGCAGTGGAGTGCTATTTTATGGCGCGATGATTGCGGCTGCCCAGTGAACAACCGTTGTTGCCAAAAGCACGGCTTCGCGATGTTGAGCCGCGGAAACATCGTCGCCGTCTCCGGGGTATCGGAAGACGGTTGCATATACGGTTAAGCGGACGGACTCAACCAGGAAGGGCGTTCGCGGAATATCGGCAGGGAGCATATCGATCAAGCGCGTCAGGCTATGCACCCTTGGGAAATCAACCCCTCGGAAAACCAGCACGGCCTTAATGCTTTTCTCGGCGGCCTGTTGCGCATGGAAACAGAGCGTGCTGTATAAACCATTCTTGGGGAGCGGCAAGCTGGCGAGCGCCAAATCTGCCCTGGCATGGCGCAGCCAGTCTTCGGGCGATCCAGCCTGCGCTTCAGGCGGCATAAAGCTCTTTGCCTTCCTTGAGAATCGTCCGGTAAATGAGGCCCCGGTTGTCGCGGTTCCGTTCCAAATCCGAGGGCGTGGCAACCAGGAAATCAATGGCGGCGGGAATGCCGAACATTTTCGTGTGCATCTCTGCGGCAGACGCCAGGTGCGGAGTGCCTTCCGGCATGACCACCAGCAGATCGATATCGCTGTTGAAGCCAACTTCTCCGCGCGCTGCCGATCCGAACAATACAATGCGCAGGGGATGGAACACGTCCACGATGCGCCTGACAATCAGGTCCAGCTCGTTCATGATGGTGGTTCCGTATTCGGCAGATCTTGCTGTTCGGGTGAAATCATGACAAATCAACAGGACGCTGTCAATAAGCACAATGCATCCGGATGGTGGGGCCGCATGCTCGGCGGCATGATCCTGACCTGGGAGAAACGGCGCCCCGCCGTTTCTACCCGAAATCGTAGTAGAACGAGGCCAGGGCCTTGATCCGCTGGCTGATGTCGGCCATGACGGCGGCCGGCACCGGCTGGTTGACCCGCATCATGGCCAGCGACTGGTTGGCCTTCATGTGATGGGGGTTGCGCACGTCCTCGATGTTGATGCCGGCGCCGGCCAGGGCGGCGCCGATCTGGCCCAGCACGCCCGGGCGGTCCTCGTAGATGAAGAATACCATCGGGCCGCGCGGCTCGAAGTAGAGCTTGTCGAAGTCGTTGATCCGCGAGAGCATCAGCACGCCCTCGACCACCGTGCCGCGGATGCTGACCCGCCGCAGGCTGTCGGTGTCCAGCGTGCCGATGAGGTCAATGGTCATCGAGTTCTCGAACCCCTTGCTGGCGTCCGGCGCGCGGTTGATGACCTCGATGCCCATGTCCTTGAGGTACTGGCGGGCAAGCTTGCGGTCCGTCGGCCGCTCGAGGTTCTCGCCCAGGCCGGTGACGATCGGGATCATCAGCCAGTCGCCGAACGGTTCCAGCAGGCCGTAGAAGCTCGTCTCCAGGGTCTTGAGCTTCGTGGCCGGCCCCACCAGGTGCCGCCCGAGCTTGGCGATCGTGTAGGCCAGCCGGCCGTAGGCCTCGTCCAGCCCCTCGGGCACGTCGCGGTTGACGACGAAACTGGTGATGCCCTTCTCGTCCAGCTCGATGAGCTCCTCGGCTGCGCGGCGGGCGGCGTTGGTGTTGGCCTCCACCGTGCTGGCGCCCAGGTGCGGGACCATGATGTCGGCGATGTCGGCGATGCTTTTCGGCCCCTCGGCGTCCTTCGGATAGACGTCGTTGAGGAAGCGGAGCTTCTTCATGGGCTTGACCTTGCGCAGGGCCGCCTCGTCCAGGACGCCGGCGCGGGCGCAGTTGATCAGGGTGGCGCCGTCCTTCATTTTCACCAGCAGGCTTTCGTTGACCAGGCCGCGGGTATCGCTGTTTTCGGGGATATGCAGGGTGACGATATCCGCCTGCTCGAACAGCTGGGGAAGGTCCATCAGCTCCACGCGCATGGCGTCGGCGCGCTCCTGGGAGATCACGGGGTCGTAGCCCAGCAGGCGCACTTCGAAGCCGGCCAGGCGCTTGGCCACGAGCTGGCCGATGTTGCCCAGGCCGACGATCCCGACGGTCTTGCCGGTAATCTCGCGGCCCATGAATTTCTTTTTCTCCCACTTGCCGGCCCGGGTGGAGATGTCGGCCTCGATCAGGCGGCGGGCGTCCGCCAGCATCAGGGCGACGACCTCCTCGGCCACGGCGTTGGAGTTGGCGCCGGGGGTGTTCATGACGTCAATGCCCTTCTTGCGGGCGTGCTTGGTGTCGATCGTGTTGTAGCCGGCCCCGGCGCGGACGATGACCTTGAGCTTGGGCAGGGCGTCGATCAGCGTGGGGGTGATCTCTTCGCTGCGCACGATGAGGGCGTGGGCGTCCGGGTGCTTGGCGGCCAGCTCGGGGAGAGGGGTCTTGTCGTCCTGCACGACCGTGTAGCCCCCGTGGGCCTCAAGGGTCTTGCGGGCCGCGCTTTCCAGCTTGGTCGGAATGAGCACTTGTTTCTTCATGGCTTGCCTTCCTTTGTCGGCGCCCGGCGCGTTCCTCGGCCACCGGCCGCCCGGCGAGGCATCCTGACGGCTCGGGCGGGGGCTGTCAACCTCGAATCAGGCCCCCTGTTGACGGCGGCCCGGTTTGTGGTAGCATCAGGCCGCGTAGTATCGCCGCGGGGGAGCGGAGGCGGCGTTCCGGAACCGGGGTCATGGCCGGCGCTTCGCGATGGTGGGGGTGGACCTCGAGACCATCGTGGACGGCAAGATCGCCGCACACGACGGCGCGGAGGACATGCTGGGCCTGCTCCGGCAGATCGGCGCCGTGATGGTTTCAGGTGTAACATGAACGTGGAGCGCATCCTGGGAACGCTGAATCGGAACCGGGTGGCCTACCTGGTCATCGGGGGGGTCAACTTCCTGCTTCGGCATCAGCCGGCGGTGACGTTCGATGTGGATGTCTGGATCGAAGACACGGAAACCAACCGGGCGCGCTGTGAAAAGGCGCTGGCGCAATTGAAGGCCGAGTGGGGGCCTTCCGACAGCGACTGGAAGCCCGTGGCGAAGCGCGGTCCCGGCTGGCTCCAGCGGCAAGGCGTGTTTTGCCTGACCAGTCCGCAGGGGGCCATCGACGTGTTCCGGCAGGTCAAGGGCTTGCGGGATTGGCGTTCGTCCTGGCGGCGGGCGGCGCGGGTCAGAATCGGGGCGATAGCGTTCCGCGCCCTCTCCGACCGCGACATGCTCCGGTGCCAGGAGGCCTTGCGCCCGTCGGAACGGAAGTTGGACCGCATCCGGGTCCTCAAGCGGGCCCTCCGGGGGAAGTTGGCGTGAGCCTTTCCGAGTTAAAGAAAAAAGAAGAGCTCAAGCGCGAGCGCCACTGGAATCCGCGCCGGCGCTGGAATGCGATCCGGGCAATGATCGCCTGGGCGGAAGCCCGGTCCAAGTCGCCCCGGAACAGCCGCCGGTCCTGCCTCCGCAGGCAAGCCCGCCTGCTGGCGTCGCTGGCGTCCGCCCGACGCCCCGCCCCCCAGTGAACCGGCCGCGAAATGGCCTGGCCGCGGGAGAAGCGGGAGGCGCACGCGCATACGGTTCGGTGTTGTTTTTTTTAACTCTTTTTTATCCTTGCCAAAAGGAAATAAATAACGTTTATTTCCTTTAAACAAGGAAAGAAAAATGCTCGATTTGTTTAAAACCCTGATCGCCGATTTTCATGGGCGTGGTGTTCCAGGCCGCGTTATCCGGCGCGGCCTGACGGTTCCGCTTGACGCCCGCAAGGTGGTTTCAATTATTGGCCCTCGCCGGGCGGGCAAGACCTGGCTGCTGTATTCGCTCATCGAACAGCTGCGACCCAAAATCGGCCTTCATAATATTGTTCATATTAATTTTGAAGATGAGCGCCTGGTCCTGGATGCCGGCAGCCTGGGGCTGATCTTGGACGCTTATCAACAGCTGTATCCCAAATGCCCTCTGAATCAGGTCCATTTCTTTCTGGACGAGATTCAAAATGTCCCCGGTTGGGAAAAATTTGTGCGCCGTTTGGCGGAGACGGTTTCGCCGCACGTGTTTCTGACCGGATCATCCGCCCGGCTTTTAAGCCGTGAAATCGCCACGAGCTTGCGCGGCCGCGCCCTGCCATACGCTTTATTCCCGTTGTCGTTCCGCGAGTATCTTCGCTTTCAAGGGGAGGAGGCTGGCGAGTTTCGGGACACAGCTCAACGCAACCGGATCGAAGCCCTGTTCGATCGTTTTCTGCAGGAAGGCGGATACCCGGAAACGCTGGCGATGGATGATCCGACGCGGACGCGGACACTGCAATCGTATTTTGAGATCATGCTCTATCGCGATATCGTGGAACGATATGGCATCCGCCGGCCGTATCTGGTCAAGGATTTCGCGCGCCGGTTGTTGGCCGGTAACGCGAAGATTTTCTCGGTGCACAAATACTACCGTGACTTGCGGTCGCGGAACGTGCGCGTGACCAAGGATGCGCTCTACGCGCTGATCGATCACTTTATGGATGCCTTGTTTGTCGTGCCGGTCGCCAAGGGCGATCCGTCGGCAGCCAAGCAGGCGCAGTCGCTCAAAAAGTATTATGTCAACGATACCGGCCTCCTGGGCGCCTGCCTGTTTATCCCCGCCGAAAATCGCGGGTCCCTGCTGGAAACCTTTGTGCTGTTGGAGTTGCGCAAGCGCGAGAAAAGAACGGTCTATTTTTCCGAGGCGCACGAATGCGATTTCCTGGTCTTGGAGAAAGGCGCGGTGACGGAAGCGATCCAGGTGTGTCAGGTTCTGACGCCGGAGAATCGCGGCCGCGAACTGGCCGGACTGCAAGCGGCCATGGCGCGGTTTGGATTGAAAGAGGGCTTGCTGCTGACCCGCCGGCAGAAGCAGGAAATCCGGGCCGAGGTCGGCCGCATTCGCGTCCTGCCCGCGTGGGAATGGAGCTTGGCCGTGGGAGTTCCATGAACATTACCGTCCAGATGCCGGACCGGATATCGCACAAGGATATCCGCATCGCCAGCATGGAGGGGGATCGAAGGGCGTTGAAATCACGGCTGGAAAAGACGTGGCGCAAATATCTTCGGCGATATAAGCCGCTGATTATTCCGATACGATGCGAGTTTTGTGTTCACGTCGGCGAGGCGCAATGGCACTGCCATAATCGCGATTCCGCCCAATATAGCATCAACGTTAACGCCTTCGATGTCTGTTCGAAATGGTCTCCTAACCTGGGATTGCTGATGCTGTTATGGCGCTGTTGGTATGCGGAACACTTGAAAAGCGAAGCCCAAGACCTTGCTTCACGGCCGCCCCATTTTCCCGGGAAAAGAAAATAGTTGCCCTCGAAAAAACGTGCAGCACAAATGGTAGGCAAGGGCAGACGGCGGAACAGGTCTGCCGCCAGGGGGGCGGCGCAGGTGAAAAACACCAAGAATCTCGAGCCCCTTGTTTCAGCGCGCATGCCTTCCGGCCCCCCGCAATAAAACGCTTGACGTCCCTGGCGCTCGCGCTAGAGTGTACATGGCTTTTACAAAATTATAAAAGATGACAAAGCTCCACCAGCCAACCGTCGTCCGCGACGTGCGCGCGCGCCTGATCGAGGTGGCCGGCCGCACCACC
>CAZVVD010000148.1:0-7455 GCA_964630555.1 uncultured Verrucomicrobiota bacterium
CGCTGCGTCCGGCAGGCCCCGGCCGGGACGGAGCCTTAGGGGAATTGTTGATTGCTGATTTTTGATTGTGGATTGAAATTCCGGGAGGCGGGAGCGGACATGACGAAGCGGGCGTGGCTTGCGGGCTGGATCATCGCCATGGCTCTGACCCCTGACCCCTCTCCTCCAATCTGAGCATGATCATCAAGACCCACGCCATCGTTCTCGGCATGGTTCCCTTTTCGGAGACCTCCCGGATCGTGACCTGGCTGACCGCCGATCATGGGCGCTTGGCGACGATCATCAAGGGCGCCCAGCGTCGCAAAAGCCCATTTCTGGGACAAGTCGACCTGTTTTACACCTGCGAGCTGCTGTTTTATCTCCGCCTGCACCAGGGCGTCCACGTTGCCCGGGAATGTTCGCCGCTCAAAACCCGTCCCGAGCTGAGGTCCCGCTGGCGGGCCATGGCCTGCGCCTCCTATCTGGCGCGCCTGGCGGCCCGGGTCTGTCCGCCGTATGCGCCGCACCCGGATCTGTTCCGCCTGCTGGACCGGGCGCTGGACATCTTTGCGCAGGAGCAGGACCTGGAGGCGTGCTTATGCTGGTTTGAACTCAAGACCCTGGCGGCGCTGGGCGTCGCGCCACAGCTCCGGGCGTGCCTGCAATGCCGGCGGCCCCTGGATGTGCAGTTCGACCCCCCGCGGCCAATGCCGGCTCCCTTTATTTCGCATGCCCGCGGCGGGGTGCTTTGCGGCGTCTGTGCTGGCGCCGCCGGCAAAGAGGCCGAGCGCGTGGCCCCGGACGTCCTGGGTCTGCTGAGGTTTTGGCAGCAGGCGCGCGCCTGGCGGTCGGCCAGCACCTCGCGTTATACACCGCGTCAGTTGGAAGAGGCCGAGAGGATTTTAGGCCGGATCCTGGAGTATCACCTGGAGCTGGCTCCCCTGCATCGCAACCTGGCTCTGGAAGCCGTGCGCCACCGGTTTCGCCGTCCGGGAATCACCCCTTGAAGATAAAATATTTCCTGGCCGCGAAGTTGATCAGGGCGGCGACGACCAGCTGGGCGATGAAGGCGACGGTCGTGCTGAAGGCGCCATAGTAGATCAGCAGGGATTGCAGGGTGATGCCGATGGCGCAGCTGCTTCCCGAGACCGCGTAAAACATGCCGATTTCCACGACCTTGCGGTGGCGCCCGGGCTCGAATACCCAGGTGATGTTCAGCAGGTAGGCCGCGAGATTGGACACCATGAAGGCCATGCCGTTGTCCAGGGCTGCCCGCAGGGTGCGCTCGGCGTCCGACATTGGCTGAACGGTCAGCCCGGCGAGCCGGACCACGGGATCCTCGGGTCCCAGGGCGGGCAGGACCAGCCAGGACAGGAGGTAGAAGGCGATCGTGTTGACCCCCACGGCGATCCCGCCGCAGATGGCGTACTTGACGAACTGGACCGGCGTGGAGGCCTTGCGTTGGAAGAATTGCTGGAGGATCGGATGCATGGGGTGTGCCTCGGCGCCGCGCGCAACAGGGAGGCACTGTAGCCGCGCCGGCCGCCCGGCACAACCTTTCTTTTCCGGCTTGATTCCGCGCCCGGCCGGGCTATCTTCCTCGGCGCCGAAACGGGCGGGCGCCAGGCTGGCTTTCGCCTGCTGTTCATCTTCCGGCGCCGGCGGCATCCCTGCCATGAACGCATGCGAGCGAACGGCTATGGTCCGGTGGTTTGACGGCTACCTCCGCGCCTTTGCCGACGGGCGGGGCGCTCTGGCGCCCCTCCTGCAACTCAAGGTGGAACACAGCCGCCGGGTGGCGGCCATCATGGGGGGGCTGGGGCGCGATCTGGGGTTGGCGCGCGGCGAGGTCGCGGCGGCCTGGACCCTGGGCCTGCTCCACGACGTGGGGCGTTTTTCGCAGTTCGCCCAGTTCGGCACGCTCAACGACCGGCGCTCCCTTGACCACGGCCGCCGCGGCGCGGAGGTGCTGGAACAACACCGGATCCTGCGGGGTTGCGCGCCCGCGGAGCGCCGCCGGATCCTGGCGGGCGTGCGGCATCACAACGGGCGCCGACTGCCCGGCGGTCTCCGTGCCGGCGAGCTCCTGTTTGTCCGGCTGATCCGCGACGCCGACAAGCTGGACATCTTCGAAACCCTGGTGGCGGTCTGCGAAAACGGCGAGGTGCGCCGGAGGCCGGAGCTGGTTTTCAACGTGCCGCTCGACGGGCCGCCCAGCCCGGCGGCCGCGGCCGACCTCCGCGCCGGCCGGATCGTCTCCTATGCCCATGTCCGGTCCCTGGCGGATTTTTTCCTGACCATGCTGTCCTGGGTCTATGACCTCAATTTTTCGGCGACCTGCCGGCGGCTGGCCGAGCGCGGGCTGCTGGAAAAAATCCTGGCCGCCCTGCCTCCGGACCGGGAGATCCGGGCGGCCGCCGCGGTGGCGATGGCGTCTTTCGAGCGCCGGCTGCGTCCCCCGCTCCGGCGGGGGCGGCGCGCCGCCGCCGTCAGGGGCCGCGGATCCAGGCCTTGATCTCGGGGGGCAGGCCGGCGACTTCCAGCAGGGTGACCGTCGCCTGGCCGGTCTCGTCCGGGATGACCACCTGCTCTCCCGGCCCGTGCCCGCGCAGGGCCTCGGCCAGCCGGGACTGGCAGGAGATGATGCCGAGGGATTCGTCGCTGTCCCATTCCCCGAGGATGGTGTAGGTTTCCCGGCGGCCGCTGCCATGCTCAAGGACAACGCGGGCGCCGATGCCGGCGGTCTTGGCCGGAAACCCCTCGAAATCCGTGCCGGTGACGGCGTCCAGCTGGCTTTCCAGTTCCTGCCGCCGGCGCATCAGGAGTCCCTGGGCTTCCTTGGCCGCCTTGTACTCGTAGTTTTCGCTCAAGTCGCCGTAGCTCCGGGCCGCGGCGATTTCCTGGCTGTTCTTGGGAATCTCCTCCGTGACCAGCTTGTGGAGCTGGGCCTGCCGCTCCCGGTAACTGCGGTGCGATGTCAGGCGGCGGCGCGGGGCGCTCGCCGGCGCCGGCGGGGAGTCGTCCTCCAGAAAGGGTTGCAGGGAGGGGCGTCTCTGCGCCAGGCGGTAGAGCAAGGCGTGCCGTTCCACCGCCGGCCAGGCCGGCGAGTGCCGCAGCCGCCCGATGAACTGGCGGAGATCGAGGGCTTCGAGATTGCCCAGCGCCGCCGCGAGCCAGTCGGCCTGCTCCAGCAGTTTGCGCACCTGGTGCTTGGCTTTCAGGCGCTCGCCGCTGATCGCCTCGTTTTCCACCGTCCGCAGGGCTTCCAGCAGGAGGGTGCCCATGGGACAAAGGGTGTGCTTGGCGGCAAAATCCGGGCGGCGGCTGAGCCAGGCGATCATTTCCGGCGTCGCCCGGCCCGCGGACAGGATCGCCCGCAGGGCCTCCGCGGCGCGCGCTTCCGACCCGCCGGAGAGCAGGGCGTCCATGGCCTCGTTGAACGGCGCCATGGGCAGGTCCGGCAGGGCCCGCAACAGCAGCCCGGCCGTTGTGTCCCGGTCCCGCCGGTCGAGGAACCCCAGCAGACGCCGGCCCAGGGCCGGCGGAACCCGCTGAAACGCGGAGGCAAACGTTTCCGGGTCGGACCAGGCGCGGATGCGTTCGGCGGCCGCGGGCAGGAGGGCGAGCAGATTGAAATCGTCGGCCAGCAGCAGGGCATGGGCGCCGGCGGCGACTTGGGTTTTGTCCGCCCCCTGGAGGATGAAGGCCAGCCGGTCGCGGACGGCCGCGGGGGGGTCCGCCGTGCCGGCGCCGCGCGCCGCGGCCTTCCATGCCTCGATCCGGCGGAGAATCGCATCCAGATCGCGTTCGGACGCCAGCTCGGCCAGCCAGGCGGCATCGAACTTCCGCTCGGCTTCCAAGAGGCGGATGGGATCGTTGCGCCGGGCCGGAAACTCCACTTGGGGGTCGGATTTCAGTTGCTTGCGGGCGGCGTCCCAGAAGCGCTTCCAGTCGGTTTCCGGGAAAATCCGGCCCGCCAGCAGAGCCTGCAACGCCGGGGCGCTCAGCGGTCCGAAACTGCCCAGGGCCGACTTGACCACGCCGGCCGGATCGGTTTTCAGCCACTCGGCGAAGCCGGCCGGATCATTGCGGTGCCGGGCCAGGAGGTGGTCCTCCGGCAGCAAGTCCAGGGTGCGCGCGGCGTAGGCCAAGGCCATGACGTGGCCCTTCTTGGTTTCAAAATCAATCCGGACGGACTGCTCGAATTCCATGACGGCCGCCACCGTTCCCAGGCCCCAGGTCTTTTCCCAGCAGAGCGCGCCCGGCTGGAGGCCCCGCAAGACCCGCAGGCGGCGCAGGCATTCGGCGGGCGCGGGGTCGCCGCCGAAGCCGGCGGCGCGCAGGAACAGTTCCATCCGGGGCTGGCCCCGGAAGACCGTGCCCAGCCGGTCGGCGCAAGCGGCGGCGAAGCCCGGGTTTTCGGCCTGCCAGGCCGCGCGCAGTTCCCAGAGATCCAGGAGCCGCTCTTCCTCGCCGCGCTGGGCCAGGGTCTCGTGCAGCAGGTCGGCGCAGGCAGTGGCGCGTTCGACGTGTCCCCGTTCCTCGAACGAGGCCAGGATGGCGACCAGGGCGTCGAAGGGCAGGGTGGGCTCCGCCATGCGGTTGAGGAACCATTCCTCGCGCGCGGCGTCGCTCAGCCGTTCCAGCTCGGACGGCAGGTTGGCGGAAGGTAGCTGCATGGCCGGTCTTTTCGGCGCCGCCGGGAAGTCCCGGGAATTCCAAGGCGCGCCCGCGAGCATAGAGGAAGCCGCGGCCCGGTTCAACCGGCTTTTTGGCCGGGCTGCCGCGAGCGTCCCCGAGCGCCTTCGTTTTCGGGTGGGCCGCGCGCTCCGCGCGCGGCATCCGGGGCGCGCAGGCGTTTTGACAGCAGTCCCCGGAAGTGCTAGGCTCCGTTTGCTGCGGGCAGTGTCGGAACAGGGGGAGGGGAAGCTATGGCGCCAGGCAAGGGTTTCCGGTTTTCCGTCCATGTGCCCTACGCGCACACCGACCAGATGCGCTTCGTCTATTACTCCAACTACCTCGTCTATTTCGAGATGGCGCGCGCGGCTTTCCTGCGCGAGATCGGGCTGCCCTACGGCGAGCTGGAGCAGCGGGGCGTGTTTTTGCCGGTGGTGGAGGCGCACTGCGAGTACAAGACGCCGGCCCATTACGACGACCTGCTGGCCATCGAGTCCCGCTGCTCACTCCAGGGTCCGCGCCTGCGGGTGGACTACGAGGTCCGCCGGGACGGCGACCTGGTGGTCAGCGGCTACACCGTCCACGTCTGTCTCTCGGCGGACGGAAAAGTCCTCCGCCCGATCCCCGAACTGCGCCGGCTGCTCGACCCGCCGGCGGCGGGCTGACCCGGGCCCGGCCTTCCTCCCGGCCGCCTGCCTTCCGGCCGCCGTGGCGCGGCTCACCGCGGCGTGGCACGATCCTCGAGATCAAGCGGTTCCGATTTCCGGATCGCTGGAGCCGGGACGCCCCCGGCCCGTGCTGATCGTGTGTCCGGGTGGAAGCGGCGCCCCCGCCGCTTCGTGGGGGTCCTGAATTCATGGGGGGGGACGGGCTTGAGCGGCACGAGCAGGGGCGTGCTCCAGCTTCGTGGTGGTCCCGAATTCGTGGGGGGAATAGGTCGGAAAAGCCGCGGCGCGCCTCACTCCGGCGGGCGCCGGTGGCCGTAGAAGGCCCGCCGCGGCTTGGAGATCGCGGCGCCGGCGGGGCCCAGCGCGGCGCGCTGGAGCCCCAGCTTTTCGAGGACCACGTCGGCGGTGCGGAAGTGGCATTTCGCGGCCTTGAGCAGGATGGGGGGGCCGTGCTTTTGCGCCAGGGTCTTCCCGGCCTCGATGACGGCCTCGGAGGCGCCCTTGGGCAGCTTCAGGTCGTAGCTTTTGCCCATTTCCTGGAGCGTATGCAAGAAGGCCGAGCGCGCCAGGATGGAGGCCGCGGCGACCGCGACGTCCGCCTCGGCCCGGTGCCGCTGGACCAGCTCGATTTTCCGGCCCTTGCCCATCAGGGCGCGCTCGACCTGCTTCTGGTCGCCGAACTGGTCGGAAATCGCGCGCGGGCAGTCCGGCACGTTGGCCAGGAGGTTCTCGATGGCCCGGGCGTGGCCCCAGGAGAGCATGGCGTTCACGCTGCGCATCTTCGCATACAGCCGGTTGTAGGCCTCCGGGCCGATCAGGACCACGCTGAAGCGCCGCCCCAGCAGTTTGCGGATGTCGCGGCCCAGCTCCAACGCCTTCTTGTCGCTGGAGATGTTCTTGCTGTCCTTGACGCCCATGGCCAGCATGGTCTTGGCCAGGGCGTTGTCGGAGTAGGCGGCGGCGATGACCAGCGGCCCGAAGAAGTCGCCCTTGCCGCTCTCGTCGATGCCCATGTGCGGGTTGTAGGCCTCCGGGTTCAGCATCTCCTCGTAGCCCAGGCGCACCGCCCCCAGGATTTTGGGTTCGAGCACGAAGGCGACGAAATCCTGCGCGCCCTTGCCCTGGACCAGGCACTTCCCGCTGTGGTAGAGCGCGATCCGGCAGTTATCGGTCTCGGCCGCGATGATCGTGTGCTCCATCGTCACCGGCCGGTAGTTACCCGTGCGCAGGTGCTCGGTCAACAGGATCTGCTGCTCGTCCGTGAGCTTGTGGGTGAAGGAGGTCTTTGGGGGAATGTCCATAGGAAACCCGGATAACGCTCAACATGCAACGCTCAACTTTCAACGTTCAATGCTCTCGCTTTTCTTACTTATACAGCGGGCCCAGCTTTTCGCAGGCGCGGAAATCGTCGCCGCCGACCCGGTCCCAGAGGGTGGGCCGGAAGACCTGGTCCGCCGGGACGTTGTGGAAGTCCGCCGGGATGCGCAGCATGGCGTTGAGCGTGAGCAGGTCGGCCCCGATCCAGCCGAAGGAGTTGCCGTCGTGGTTCGGGCCGATGCGCGCCATGTAGTCGAAGGAGGACATCCCCCGCGGCGCCCAGTAGGTCTCCGGCCAGGTCGGATCCGTGACCCGGTTGACGTGGTCGGCGACCTCCCGGGGCAGGGCCACGGTATCGCCCTCGACGACCGAGCAGGTGACGTCGTCGCCGACGACGTTGTAGCGGTAGGCGGTCAGGGGGATGCCGCCCGGGGTGCGGAAATGGCTGGAGAGTCCGTCGCCCAGGAAATATTCCAGGTTGGCGCCCATGTAGAGCGTGTTTTTCATGGCGCTGGCCATGATCAGTTTCTGGAGGACCGGGTCGGCGCGGATGGCGTCGGCGACCTCCTGGATGTCCGCCGCCCGCCGGCTCCGGCCGAGGGCCAGGGCCGGGACGTCGAGGGCGTAGTCCAGGGCGCCGGCGCCGGAGTTGCGCTTGTCGATGAACCCGCGCGGGGCGACTTTCGCGATATTTTTGCCGGTGGCCTTGCGGATGCTTTCGACGGTCCAGTTGGTGCGGATGTCGGCGAAGAGCTGGGGCAGGCCGGTGAGCAGGTGGGCGGCGAGCATGCCCAGCCCGTTCTTGGAGTCGTTC
>CAZVVD010000149.1:0-7290 GCA_964630555.1 uncultured Verrucomicrobiota bacterium
CCGGACCGGTTATCTCGAGGCCGTCAAAAACCTGCCCCCGGAAGCGCGAGCCGCGGGAACCGCCTGGCTCGATTCCATTGTCAATGCCGCCATTGGACTGTGGACCCCGTCTTCCCCTGCTGGCGGGCCGCACAGGGAGCCCATTCGGTCTTGATGCGAATGCCCGCATATCCCACTATTCCGGCCAGGCCCATGCCAGACTACGCGCTCAAAACAACGTCCATTCCCCTGAATGACGCCTGGGACGTCATTGTCGCGGGGGGCGGACCGGCCGGCTGCACGGCCGCCGCCGCGGCCGCGCGCGAGGGCGCACGAACCCTGCTGATCGAGGCCGGCGGCGCCTTGGGCGGGATGGGAACCTCCGGTCTGGTGCCGGCTTGGTGCCCGTTCACCGACCAGGAGCGCATTATTTACGGCGGCCTGGCCGAGAGCATCCTCAAGGACTGCATGGCCGGCATGCCCCACGTTGCCCGGGACAATTTCGACTGGACACCCATTGACGCCGAGCGCCTGAAACGCATTTACGACGACCTGCTGGCGCGCCAGGGCGCCGCCGTCCTTTTCCATTCGCTGGTGGCGCGCGTCGAGTGCGCCGCGCCTGGCCGCGCCGACGTCCTTGTGGTCGCCAACAAGGCCGGCTTGACCGCATTCCGGGCCAAGGTTTACGTGGACGCCACCGGCGATGCCGACCTGGCGGTTGGCGCTGGCGCCGAGTATGAGAAAGGCGATGCGTCCGGCGAACTGCAGCCGGCGACGCATTGCTTTACCCTCGCGAATGTGGATTTGTACGCCTACCATTACCTGGGCGCGGTTCCCGGCAGTCCTCGCCGGCACACGATCCACGAGATCGTGGCCTCGGGCAAATACCCGGACATCCCCGATCGTCATTCCTGCAAGGCCGTAGTCGGCCCCGGAACCGTCGGTTTCAACGCCGGTCACCTGTGGGGAGTGGATAACACCGACCCGTGGTCTGTCAGCCGGGCGCTCGCGCAAGGCCGAAAAATCGCCCTGGCCTTCCGCAACGCGTTTGCCGAGTTCTTTCCCGAGGCCTTTGCCAACGCCCACCTGGTACAGACCGCTCCGCTGCTGGGCATCCGGGAAACGCGGCGGATCGTCGGCGACTACCGCCTGACGCTTGACGACTTCGCCGGGCTTCGCGCTTTTCCCGACGAGATCTGCCGCAACTGCTATTACGTGGACGTGCACCACAAGCGGTCCGAAATCGGGACCGACAAGGAGTACCAGACCACGGCCATCCGCCTCAAGAAAGGCGAATCCCACGGCATTCCCTACCGCTGCCTGACACCGCGGGGGTTGTGTAACGTCCTGGTCGCCGGGCGCTGTATTTCCACGGACCGCCCGGTGCAGGGCAGCACGCGGGTCATGCCCGTCTGCCTGTGCCTGGGCGAGGCCGCCGGGATCGCGGCGGCCATGGCGGCTGGCGTCGGGAACGATATCCGCGCGGTGGACACCGACGATCTGCGCAGCTGTCTGCGGGGCCATGGCGCCTACCTGCCCTGAATGTCCCAAGGGCATCACGGCGCCAGCGGCGGACCGTTTGCTTCCGCCGGCCGGATATCCTGGAGATTGAGCTGCAGTTCCCCGCCACCGTTGTACGTGTCCCGCTGGAGATGAAAGGCTGCGTCCAACAGGCCGGATGGAATCTCGCGTTCCGCCATCCCGAACCCGATGGCCGAGAAGCGCGTTGTGTCCGAGGCCAGGGTCAGCCGGAGGTGCTTGCCCCCGACCACGCGCGGGGGCTGCGCCACCCGGACCCCGCGCGCCGCCAGGACGGGCCGGGGGTTGCCCTCGCCGAAGGGCTCGAACTGCTCCAGGATCGCCAGCAGGTTCCCGTCGAGCTGCGCGAAGTCCACCCAGGCGTGGACGGGCTGGACCGGGCGCAAATCCCGCCCCGACAGGGCCCGGGCGGCCACCGCGTTGAACCGCTCGCGGAAGGCGCCCAGCTTTCCCTCCTCGATCTCCAGGCCCGCGGCCAGGCCGTGCCCGCCCAGCGCAACCAGGTGCTCGCGGCATTGCTCCAGGCCTCCCAGCAGATCGTAGCCCTCGATGCTCCGGCAGGAGCCCCGCCCCGCCCCTTCCCCGTCCAGCGCGACCACCGCCACCGGCCGCCGGTAGCGCGCGGCCAGGCGCGACGCCACGATGCCGATGACCCCGGGGTGCCAGCCGGTCCGCCCCACCACGATGCCGAAATGCGACGCCGGGTCATGCCGGGCGTCAATCTCCGCCATGGCCTCGCTCAGGATGCGCGCCTCGATCTCCTGCCGCTCGCGGTTGGCGGCATCGAGCTCCCGGGCGATCGCCCGGGCCCGGCCCGGATCGCCGGTGAGCAGCAGCTCCAGTGATCGCTCCGCGGTCCCGAGCCGGCCGGCGGCGTTCAGGCGCGGCCCCAGCCCGAAGGCGATGTTCCGGGCGGTAATCTCCTGGCGAAAGCCCGCGACCTCGATCAGGGCCCGCCATCCCGGCGCCTGCGAGCGGTTCAACCCGGCCAGGCCGTGCCGGACCAGGATCCGGTTTTCCCCGCGCAGCGGGACGATGTCCGCCACGGTCCCCACCGCCACCCAGTCCAGGAACTCCCGCAGGTCAATGGCCTCCGCGCCGGCCCGGCCGCGGCGCCGGGCCTCCTTGACCAGGGCATGGCAGAGCTTGAACGCCACCCCCACCCCCGCCAGGATTTTCAAGGCATCCGGCCCGGCCAGCTTGGGATTGACAACCGCCCGCGCAGCCACCGGCTCCCCGCGGACCTCGTGGTGGTCGGTGACGATGACCTCCACGCCCTGCCGGGCGGCGAGGGCGACGGCCTCCGGCGAGCTGGAGCCGCAATCCACGGTCACTACCAGGCGTGGCCGGGCCGACTGGAGGCAGCGCCCGAGCGCCGCGGGGCTCAAGCCATACCCCTCCGCCTGCCGATCGGGCAGGCAGGGAACCACCCGCGCGGCCCCGAGGCGCCGGAGGACCGCCGTCAGCAGGGCCGCGCCGGTGACGCCGTCCACGTCGTAGTCGCCGAAGACCGCCATGTCCTCGCCGCCGTCGATCGCGCCCAGCAGGCGGCCGACGGCGGCATCCATGCCGGGCAGCAGGCGGGGATCGGAAAGGTCGGCAAGCCGGGGCTTGAGGAAGCGCCGGATTTCGCAGGGCTCAGAGAGGTCCAGACCGGCAAGAAGCTCGGCGGCCGGCGGGGGCAGGCCGAGCTCCCCCCGGATGGCCGCGGCCCGGCCCGGGTTGGCGGGAACGCTCTTCCAAACCTTCAACGCCTGGCCACCCCTGCCGGCGCCGGCGCGGCGCGACGCGTCATGGCGATCATGACCGGCGTGGCGATGTAGATCGTGGAATAGGTGCCGGTGATGATGCCGATGAAGAAAAGGAAGGCAAAATCATTGATCGCCCCGCCCCCGAAAATGAGGAGCATGACTACCGCCAGGAAGACGGTGGTCGAGGTCAGGATCGTCCGGGCCAGGGTTTCGTTGAGGCTCAGGTTGCAGACCTGGAGGAAGGGTGCATTGGGCGTGGCCTTGAGCTTTTCGCGAATGCGATCGAAAATCACGATCGTGTCGTTGACCGAAAACCCGATAATCGTCATCAAGGCGGCCACGATGGTCATGTCGATCTGCCGCCCGAAGAAACAGAACAGGGCGGTGCTCACGACGACGTCGTGGATCAGGGCCACGACCGCGCCGATGGCATAGGCGAACCGGAACCGCAGGGAAATGTAAATGATCATGCCCAGCAGCGACAACGCCATCGCCCACAGGGCCCGCCGGGTCATCTCCGCGCCGACCTGGGGGCCGACGACCTCCTCGCTCAGCGCGCTCAGCCCGGCGTCGGCAAAGGCGGCCAGCAGGGCGTCGCGGGCTTTTCCGCCGGTCGCTTCCGGCACGCGCACGTGCAGATTTTCCTCCGGCCGGTCCATGAGCTTCTGGTACTGGATGTGGGCCTGGCCGATCCCGGCAGCGTTCAGGACCCCGCGGATTTTGTCCACATCCTGCTTCTGGTTGAAGGCGAAGGTCAGGGAGGCCCCGCCGGTGAAATCGGTGCCCAGCACCGCGCTGGGATCCTGCCAAGCGCGGGTGGCCACGACCGATCCGGCGCCCAGGATGACGACCGCGGACACAGCCGCGGCGATCTTGCGGTAGCTGATGAAATCGATGCGGGTGGGCTTGATCAGGCTGAGCATTTTCAGGGACGGCAGCGACGTGTGGGCCACGATCAGGTTGAAGATCATGCGGGTGATCATCAGGGCCGAGTACATGCTGACCATCAGGCCGGCCGTCAGGGTGATGCCGAAGCCGCGGACGGCCCCGGTGCCGAAAATGAACAGGATCACGACGGCCAGCACGGTGGTCAGGTTCGAATCCAGGATGGTGACGAAGGCCTTATGGTAGCCTCCCTCGATCGCCGCTCCCAGGCGCTTGCCGAGCTGCTGCTCCTCGCGGATGCGCTCGAAAATGAGAACGTTGGCGTCCACGGCCATGCCGATGGTCAGGGCGATGCCGGCGATGCCGGGCAGGGTCAGGACCGGCAGGCCAATGTGGGCGCCGGAGACCCCGCCGGCGCCGCCGGTGATCAGGCCCATGACGCCGGCGGTGATCATCATGGCCAGGGGCAGCAGGAGCATATTGAACAGCAGGCCGATGTTGGTCAGCGGTCCGACCAGCAGGTAGTAGCCGGCCATGAACAGGACCACGATAATGCAACTATAGATTGTCGCCCGCGCCCCGCTTTCGATCGAATCGCGGCCGAGGGAGGGGTCCACGCTGCGCATCTCGACGATATCCACCGGCGCCGGCAGGGAGCCGGAGCGCAGGACGATCATGAGCCCCTGGGCCTCGGCCAGGGTGAAGTTGCCCTCGATCACCGCCTGGCCGCCGTAGATCGCGGTCTTGATGTAGGGCGCCGAGTACAGGCGCCCGTCCATGATGATGGCCATGTACTTGCGCCCGTCGGGACTGGGGTTGCGGGCGCCGCCCGGGGCGTAGTCCTCGGTCAACTGCCCGAACCGGCGCGCCCCCTTGCGGTCGAACGACAGGCTGACGTAGGGGCGGCCGAGCTGATCGTATTCCAGGCCAGCGCCGCTGAGGGCGTCGCCCTTCATTTCATGACGCTGGCGGACGAAATAGGGGATGTAGATTTTCTGGCCGTCCCTGATCTTTTCCTCGAGCATGAAACGGTAGCCCGGCGGGGCCTGGAACTTCTCCAGGCGCGCCCGGTAGGCGGCTCGGGCGGCCGACTCCATGACGCCGTCCGGCTGGGCCGCGGAATCGCGGGCGTAGTAGTCGCCGCGGTCGGGACCGGCCAGGCTGACGATCTTATAACCCTCGGGCGCCTGGCCCTTGTCGAAGAGGGCCTTGACCAGCCGGTCGTTGTCGTCGTGCACCATGGCGAATTCGAGGAAGGCGGCGCTGCGGATCAGCTCGATGGCCCGATCGCGATCCTGTTCCTTCAGGCCGGGAATCTGGACCACCACGCGGTTGTCTTTTTCCGGGTAGATCAGCGGCTCGGCCACGCCCAGGGCGTCCACCCGGTTGCGGATGATTTCCAGGGCCTGCTCCTGGGCTTTCTTAACCGCCGCCGGCACCCGGGCCTTGACGGCGGCGTCGTCCAGGTCCTTGAATTCCTCGCGAATCTGCTTCTCGATCTCCTCCGCGCTGATCTGGACGGTGAAGCTGGTGCCGCCCTTCAGGTCCAGCCCCAGCTTGATTTTCTTCGACGGGGGAATCACCAGGGCCAGGGACCAGGCGGTCAAGGCGATCAGGATCAGCCACTTCCACAGCGCATGCTTGTCCATTGCGTGTATCTCCTCGAGCGGCGCAGGGCCGCCATCCAGCTTTGCCGGCCGCCCGGCGGCGGCTTACTCCGCGCCCAGGTCCTCTTCCTTGAGCAGGACCCGGGTGACGGCCCCCTTCAGGACCTCGATTTTCGTATTGTCGGCGATCTTGACCACGAACACCTTGTCCTTGGCGTTGGCCACGACCCCTACCAGCCCGCCGCCGAAGATCACGCGGTCGCCGGACTTGACGTTGGCGATCAGGGCCTTGCGCTCCTTTTCCTTGCGCTGCTGGGGACGGATCATCATGAAGTAGAACAGGGCCACCATGATCACCACCCAGCCGATCAGCATCACCGGCGACGACTGCTGCCCCTGCCCCTCGCCGCCGGGGAGCCCGCCCATGGCCAATGTGATCAAAGACGTCGTCATCATTCGCTATCCTCCGTTTTATGCTTACACGTATCGCCCCGCAACGGGGCGGACTTCCGTTTCAATGCAGGGCCTCTGCTGGCGGAGGCCGCCCGATTCGGTCATGGCACTGGACGATCCATCGGAGGCGGAACATGACAGCGCGCAGCAAGCTGCGGCCCTACGCCAATCGTTTCATCTCCTCAATCGCGAACGCTCCGGCCGGACATCGATCCCGCGCCGTCCATCTTCGTGGAAGCGACGCCCCCGTCGCTTCCCAACGCCCATCATCCAGAAACGGAAGCGGCGAGGGCGCCGCTTCCACTCAGGCACGGGCGGACTCCAACGCGGCCGTTTCCCGCCGGAACCGACCGAACGTGCCGTTGTCCAGCGCCGCCCGGATTTCCCGCATGAACGCCAGGTAACGGTGCAGGTTATGCACCGTCAACAGGCGCACGCCGAGGATCTCCCCGGCGTTGAGCAAGTGCCGCACATACGCCCGCGAAAACGTCCGGCAGGCATAGCACTCGCACCCGGCCTCGATCGGCCCGGGATCGTCCTTGCAGGCCGCCGCCTTGACCGGGATGCGGCCCGCCCGCGTAAAGGCCGTCCCATTGCGGGCATGGCGCGTCGGCAGGACGCAGTCGAACATGTCCACGCCCAGCGCCACGGCCGCGACCATCTGGCGCAGCACGCCCACGCCCATCAGGTAGCGCGGCTTGTCCGCCGGCAGATGCTCCGCCGTGGCGGCCACCGCGGCCAGCAGGACATCCTCCGGTTCGCCGACGCTCACCCCGCCGATGGCGTAGCCGTCAAACCCCATCCCCGCCAGCGCCCCGGCGCAGCGCCGGCGCAGGTCCGGATAGGCTCCCCCCTGCACGATCCCGAACACCCGCTGTCCGTCTGCCCGGGGCTGCCCGGCGCAACGAGCGGCCCAATCTAGCGTCCGCTCCACGGTCTGGCAAGCGGATTCGTAGGGGCAGGGATACGGGGCGCAATCGTCAAAGACCATGGCGATATCCGACCCCAGTTGGTTCTGGATCGCCATGGCCTCGACCGGCCCCATGAACTGCCACGCTCCATCGTACGGGGATTGA
>CAZVVD010000150.1:0-2095 GCA_964630555.1 uncultured Verrucomicrobiota bacterium
TGTGGGGATAGAGCGCGTAGTTCTGGAACACCATGGCGATGTCCCGGTCCTTGGGGGGCACGTCATTGACCACCCGGCCGTCGATGGAGATGGCGCCGGCGGTGATGTCCTCCAGCCCGGCGATCATGCGGAGGGTTGTGGATTTACCGCAGCCGGACGGGCCGACCAGCACCACGAACTCGGTATCGGCAATGTCGAGGGAAAACCCCCGCACCGCCGGGGGATGGCCCGGGTAGGTTTTACACACGCCCTCGAGCAAGACCCTGGCCATCAACGCTCCTGACCATCGGCCGGATGCGCCGCTGGGCATCATCCGGCGATCCTAACGCGAAAAGGAAACCCCAGCCCCTGGCCCCTCCCGGGAGGGGAATTCAAGGTCAAAAGACTACGGGGAACGGGACTGACCGTCCAGAATTATCTTACGGCTCCTGGAGTTGTTCCTCGGCCGGCGCGATCGGCGGAGTCCGGAAGGCCACCGAAACCCTGTGGGCGTCAAACGGCGGCAGCTCGCCGCAATCCACCTTGTAGAGGCCCTCCCCTCCCGCCTGGAGGACCGGCGGCTCCAGGGAACGCTTGACGGTTTTCAGCGGGACGCCGGCTGCGGTCACTTCCACGTTCGCTTTCAGCCCAAGCGCATCCAGCGGAGAAGCGTTATGGATGCGCAGTTCCAGCGTATATCGCCTCAGCTTGCCCCGCGTTGCCGGGCCGGAAGACCATGTCTGCGTGACGATCCGCAGCCCCGCCGCCGCGCCATCCGGGGGCGTCGGCCGGCTGGCAGGGCCAAGATCCATCCCCGGCCGCGCCGGCGGGCTGGCGAGCGAGCCTTCAAACGCCTCGCGCGCCGGCCGGCCCGCGGCCGTGTAGGTCACCTTCACCCGGTAGGTCTCGAAGACCGGGATGCGGAGAGCGCGGATCACCACCTGCTCGCCGGCGCCGGGCGCGAGACGCGCGATCAGCCCCTGCCGCCCCTTCCCGATTCCCCCGAGGGTATCCACGGCCCACTCGGGGGTGCGCCCGAGGCTTTTCCCGTCAGACCCGAAGAATTCCGCCGCCACCACCACGTTCGCCAGCGGATCGGCGGAGGCGTTGCGCACCACGGTGTCGCATTCCACAATGCCGCCGGTGCGGATCCGGGCCATCTGCCACTGTTCCAGCGCGATCCGCCGCGGCGCCTCCTCCGCAGTTCCGCCGGCGGCCGCAACCAGCAGGTAGGCTAAGGCCACAATGCTCCTCATGATTCTTTTCCCTTTCAGCCCCGGGGCGCGTTCAGGCAATGCCACCCTCAGTATCCCCGGATCAAGAGCCCGCGCCGCCAGGTCTTGGACGCCTGCGGGGTGTTGCCGTAGGCCCCCAGGTTCACCCGCTTGCCGTTCGGCGCCGGCTCCCGCGACCAGGCGTCGGCCGGATCGCCGGCGTCAATGCACGGGCTGTGGCAGGCATCCTCGACAAACACCCCCAGCGTTTCGCGCCACGAGCCCGCCTTGCTCTGCAGGTGGTAATCCCCGTTGGCCGGGTCGAGGAACAGCGGGGTATCCCGGAAATTGCCGGCCCCCGCCCCGGCGCACCAGGCGTCCTGGGCATCGGTATAGCTCACCGCGATGCCGGCATCATCATCAATCCCGCCGAAGGTATTGGCCCAGACAATCGAGCTTTTCACGGCAATCCCCGCCGCACCGCCGGCGATCCCCCAGCCCTTGTTCTGGACGATCGTGCAGTTGGAAATACTGCATGCGCCGGAGGCCGCCCGCACCCCCGAGTTGGAGCATCCGGCAACCAGGCAATTCGCCAGGGTTCCCCGCGCGCCGTTCAAAAGAATGCCCTCCTGGCTGTTGTTGCGAAGCTCGACCCCCTCCAAAGCCAGCGCCGCCGGGGCATCCGCCCGAATGGCCTCCGGAGCCGCGGCCGGAACCGCCGGGTTCCCGATCGCGCAGTCCGCGAACGTGCCGGTCGTTCCGCCGCACAGGTAGATGACACTGCCGCGCGCTTCAGAACTGGCGCCCGGGCTGACATAATTGTTCGTGAAACCGCAGCCGGTCAGCACCAGGGCCGCCACGTTGCTCGCGTAGAGCACCCCCCCGTGCAGCGTGTTGGCCGG
>CAZVVD010000150.1:2195-7146 GCA_964630555.1 uncultured Verrucomicrobiota bacterium
GCCGGCCCCGCATCCGTACCACAGGCTGTTGTTGGCAACCACGCTGTCCGCCACCATCACCGCGCCGCTCACCGAGCACACCCCGGCGCCCGATCCGTTGGTCAGGGCGTTGTTGGCCACGACGCTGTCCGCGAGCTCCAGCGCGCCGCCCGAATGGTATATCCCGCCCCCGGATCCGCTGACGGCCACCGTGTTGCTGCACACCGCGCAGTTCGAAATCACGGCATTGCAGTCCGGCAAATACAGCCCCGCCCCGTTCATCCCGCTGACGCGCCCCCTGACAAAGCTCATCCCGCCAAACCGCAGCGTCCCCCTGTTCATGGCCACGAGCACCCGGTCGCTCGCGCCGGCGTCAACGACCGTGGTGTCGCGGTTGGTGCCCCGCAGGGTCAGGTTCGGCCAGGCCACGGTCAGGGGGAACACCTCCGCCGTCGCGTCTGCGCTGTAGGCGCCCGCGGCCACGTGGATGGTAGCGTCGGGAACCACGTTGGAGAGCGCGTGGGTGAGCGATTTCCAGGCCGTCGCCCAGGTCGTCCCATCGCGGGCGTTGTCGCCGGCGGCGGCGTCCACGTAGGCGACGGCGACGGTGACGATCAGGGAGTCCGACACCCCGGCGGCATAGTGGTAGCCCAGGTCCACGGTGCCGCTATCGTTGCCCCCGTCCGTGCGGGTGGTCCGGTTGGTCAAGCCGTAGTCGGAAGCCGGGCCCAGTCCGGCGCCGATGCAAGGGCTGTTGCTCGGTTGGCCTTTCAGGCCGCCCGCCGAAAGGTAATGACATCCCGCCACGGGCGCGAAGAGGGGGTTGCCCGCGAGGTTGCTGCTGGCGCCGCCGGCAGCCAGGCCCGGCGCGCAGGAATAGCTCACCGAAAGATTCGCATTGCTGACGAAACCGCCGGCCGCATTGTCCCAGGCAATGCTGTTGAGCACCGTCCCGGTGCCTCCGGAAACGTCCACCCCCCACCCCACGTTGTCCGCCAGCGTGCAGTTCACCACCCGGGCCGTGCCCCCCGCCAGAAAAAGGCCGTCGCTCCCCGCCATCCGCACCAGGCAATTGCTCAAGACCAGCGAACCGGCCGCCGCGTAAACCCCCTGGGACAGGCTGTTCTCGATGAGCACATGCTGGAGCGCCACGTCGCCGCCGGCCAGGTATGCGCCACAGCCTGTGTTGTTCCGCACCGTCACGCGGCGGAATGCAAGCGCCGAAGCGCCGTCGACGCGCACGGATTCCGGGTAGCCGCGCGCCGCCAGGTACCAGGCGGAATTGTCCAGAACGCAATCGGACACCTCGCCGGTGCTGGCAACGAAATACAGCACGCTGCCCCGAGCATCCGAGTTGGCGGCCGGGCTGATATAATTGTTCGTGAAACCGCAGCCGGTCAGCGCCAGGGCCGCCACGTTGCTCGCGTAGAGCACCCCCCCGTGCAGCGTGTTGGCCGGCGAACCCGAGAAGGTGACCCGGTTGCTGACGAACTCGCACTGGCGGACCTCGGCGCTGCCGCCCTGCAAGGCCACCGCGCCCCCCAGACCCAGGGTGGTGCGCTGGTTGCCCTCGGAGATGTAGCACCCGCGGAAAACGACGTTTGAAAGCAGGACCGCCGCGTTCAGCGAGCAAATCCCGCCGCCCCGAATATTCCCCTCCCAGGCGCTGGAATAATAGTTCGCCAGGAACTGGCTGTCGCGCACCGCCAGCGAACTGCCCGCATAGTAAATGCCCCCCCCGCCCGTCGGCACGGCGGTGATCCCCTCCAGGATCGCATTGCTCGCCACGGTACTCCCCGAAACTGCCAGCGCGCTACCCGCGACATACAGGCCGGCCCCGCATCCGTACCACAGGCTGTTGTTGGCAACCACGCTGTCCGCCACCGTCAGAGCGCCGCCCTGCGCAAAGACGCCCGCACCGTAAGGACTTCCCGAACTTGCGACGATGGCGTTTTTCGATACCACGCAATGGGTCAGCACGAGATCGCAGTTGGTCAGGTACAGCCCGGCGCCGCTGACGCTGCCGGTACCGCCGCTCACCGTGACGCGGTCAAGGATCATCGTGGAGTTGCAAGCGTAGAGGATCCGGTTGGCCGATCCCGTCACGCGCGTCAGGGTGCTGTTGGTGCCAGAAAAATCGTTGGAGTCGGTCCCGGTGCCCCCAATGCAACCGCCGGCGATCGCCAGCCCCCCGGCGTTGGAGATGACAATCTGGCCGGCGTTGGAATAGACGCCCCAGCGGAGGTAGATCGCGTCGCCCGTGTTCGTCGCCAGCGTCGCCGCGGCCTGCACGTTGCTGAAGGCCTCAGCCCAGCTGGCGCCCGAGTTGGCCACCGTCCCGGTGGGGGTCACGTAGTAGTCCGTCGCCCCGCACCAATTGCAGGCCAGCCAGCCGACGAGAACGGCCAGGACCCTGGCAGAACAGGAATTCATCGCCCCTCGCTTCCGGGCTTCGGCGCGGCCGTGCCCGGCGCCTTGGCGCCCATGATGCCAGAACCCCGCGCGGGAACAAGCCGGAAGTCACCCCCACCCGGAGTCACGGCAGTTCAAAACGCCGCAGGGCGCCCACGCCGATGGGCCGGCCCGGACGCGCCCAGGCGGCGACGCCGGATTCTGACGGCAGGCAGCCCCTCTCGAAGCAGGCGTCCAGGCAGGCGTTCATGCCCTTCACGGCCCGAAGCGTCACCGCCTCCCCGGCGCCGCCCCGCCGCGCCAGGTCGTCGCAGGCCGACCCGGGCAGAACATGAATTGGCGAGGAAAGGTGCGCGCCGTTGACGGCCAGGCAATGCGGGCGCGCCATGGCCAGCGTGCAGACCGGATGCCCGGCCTCACCCCGCAGGGTACGCGCAACCTGCAGGAACGGATCCACCCAATCCGCCATGACCGTGATGCGGCCGGCCTGCCCCGACCGCCCGCGCCAGTGCCAGTCCTGGTCCGGAACATTCCCGCGGTCGCCGGTGACCTCGCCCTCCGCGCATTCCAGCCGGAAGACGGGCCCGCGCCCGGCGGCGCAGGCATGGGAAGCGATAAAGACGATCTCGGCGCCCTCGGCGGTGCGGATCCGCGCCGCGGTGGTGTCCGCCGACTCGATCGGATTGACGCGATACAGTTCCGCCGTCACTTCCAGCGGACGGGCTGCCTCCGCGAGGGAGGCGCCGGCCAGGAACAGCGCCAGGTTGAGGTAATGGGCGCAGGCGTTATTGAGGGGAGAATCCAGCACCCAGGCGCCGCTAAACCGCAGGCGCCCGGCCCAGGCGTTGCGCGCATAGTAGGCGGCGTCGCGCGGCCAGGCCGCCATGACCACCGCCCGGCGCAACCGGCCAAACTCACCCGCCAGCAGGCGCCGCTTGAGCTCCCACAGGCTGGGCTGGTAAAGATCCTGGAACCCGATGAAGAGCGGGCCGCGCGCGCCGGCCGCGGAGTCCGCCAGCCGGTCAAAATCCTGGATCGCGCCAGTCACCGGCTTTTCAAGATAGACGGCCAACCCGGCCGCCAGCGCCCGCTCGGCCATGGGCACGTGCAGGGCAATCCCCACCGGCAGGGTGATGACCTCGAGTTCACCGCGCAGGGCCAGCAGCGCAGGCAGGTCGGGAACCAGCCTGACGCCGCCGGCCTCCAGCCCCGCCGCGTAGGCCTCGTCCAACCCCCGGTCGTGGGCCACCACCGCCGCCAGCGTCACGGGCGCGCCCGAGGCCGCCAGTTTCTGAAGCGCGCCGTGATGCGCGCGCGAAAACCCGTGGATCCCCACCACCCCGAACCGGACGCATTGAGCGGTTGTCATGCGTGTTCCCCTTTTGTTCATCACGACCGGCCTCTGCCGAGCGACTTGATCCCAAATCCGTGTTTGTCATCCTGAACGCAGCGAAGGATCTCATCCGCCTCAATGAAATGGCCGAGATTCCTCGCTACGCTCGGAATGACAATGTGAATCTGGTCACTTCGAGATTCACGAGTCTGTTCCCGACGATCCGCGCCCATCCGCGGCGAAGAGGATTTCCGTCCTTCTTTTCTTCCGCGTGCCAGACTGTCCGGCAAATCACGCGCCGGGTAATGCTTGACCATTTCAGGCATGCCGTCAAGCTGTTCGTACCCCCCCGCGCTCTTGTGTCGCGGGTGACGAGATCGGCTGGAAACACAACCATTGCCGGCCAATCGATCGCCCCTGCCGCGCAAGCCGGCAGGAGGCGCGGCCCCTGGGGTAAATTCCTGCACGGGGACATGCGCCGCGGAGAGGTCCGGCCCGCCAAAAACAGCTTGACTGTCCTGTCAAACGGGTTAAACAAGAGCAGAATTCCATTCATCGCGGACCTCCCTAACCATTGGAAAACCAACCCATGCACAAGCCGTTAGCCCGCCGGCCGGTTCCCCCGCCCTCCCCGAACCTCCTGCCCGCGATCCGACCCGCCTCGCTGGCCCTGGACTGGGCCGAGCGGGAGTGGACGGACCCCCTGACCGGCGCCCGCGTGGTCTGCCTCACGCCCCGCGGCGCCAGCCACTTCGCCCTGACCTACTTCCGGATCAACATGTTCACGGCCGACGGACAATATGCCGTGTTCGTTGAATATGAAGGCATCCGGAAAGGCGAGCCGTGCGGGCGATCGCGCCTCTGGTCCCGTAATTTGGTCACGGGCGCGTTGCGCTGTTACGGCGACCTGCCGACGAGCAGAGCCGGGGCGACGCATTATGCCGTCGCCCCGCGGTCACACCACGCGCAAGTCGTGGACAAGTCCGACCCCCGCCGCGGGGCAATCGTGCAGTTTGACCTGGACACGGGCAAATCCGTCCGAATTGAGCCTTCGCGGGATATCCCCGATTTTTTCGACGGATCCCTCTCGGCCGACGAGCGTTTCCTTTACACGCATGACTCGCCGGAAAAGGGCCCCCTCCGGGCCAGCATGCCCTACCACGAATGGGTGGACATGATGAACTGCCAGCCGGGCCGCCAGGAAATGCTGCGGCTGGATGTCCGCAC
>CAZVVD010000151.1:0-6949 GCA_964630555.1 uncultured Verrucomicrobiota bacterium
GCCACCTGGTGGATCCGCCAGGCAGCGACCCGCGCCATCGCCGACCAGGCCCGGACGATCCGCATTCCCGTGCACATGATCGAAACGATCAACAAGCTGGTGCGGGTCCAGAAGCAACTGTTGCAGGATTTCGGGCGCGAGCCGACCCCCGAGGAGGTGGCCAACGAGGTCGATATTCCGGTGGAGCGGGTTAAGGAAGTGTTCAAGATGTCCCAGCAGCCGATCTCGCTCCAGGCCACGGTGGGTGACAGCGATGACGCCTATTTCGGCGATTTCATCGAGGATAAATCGGCCGAGAATCCCTCGGAGATGACCGCCTTCAGTCTGCTGCGCGAACGTCTTCAAGAGGTCATCAAGACCCTATCCGAGCGGGAGCAGAAGGTGCTCAAGCTCCGCTTCGGACTGGACGACGGCTGCCCGCGCACCCTCGAGGAGGTGGGGGCGATGTTCGTCGTGACCCGCGAACGCATTCGCCAGATCGAGGCCAAGGCCCTCCGCAAGCTGCGCCATCCGACCCGCCTGCAGAAGCTCGAAGGTTTCCTGGAAGTCAAGGAGTGAGCCGGCCGCTCTGACCGCGGGTGGATCAGGGGGGGGCGGGGTGGAGCCGTCCGGCCGCGGGGACCGGGGGGGGGGACACGTGAACGGAAGGCTGGCCAGGCGCGTCGCGGCCGCCGCGGCGGGAATCGGGATTCTGGCGTCGCCCCTGCCGGGCGGGGCCCAGGCGTCCAAGCGCTTCAGCGTCAAGAGCGTGTCGGTCAAGGCCAGCGCCCTGAGCCGGGATCAGGCGTTGGAGCGTGTCCGGGCCACGGGTTTCAACAAGGACTTGCGCGGAGCCAAGCTGAACGACGCCGACCTGAGTAACGCGAACCTGGTCTCCGCCGACCTCGGCGAGGCGAATCTCAAAAAAACGATCCTTAGGAAAGCCCTGCTGTGCCGAGCCGACCTGACCCTGGCCAATCTCGACGGGGCGATTTTATCCCACGCCGATCTGAGTAGCGCCAAGCTGAACAATGCCGTGTTGACCGGCGCGAACTTGTCGGAAGCCAATCTCGGCGGCGCCCGGTTGTCGGGGGCCGACATGTCTAAGGCCAACCTGACGGGCGCCAACCTGGGCAACGCCAACCTGAACTATGCCAACCTGACGGGAGCCACTTTCACCGGCGCCAATCTGGCCGCCGCCAGCCTTACCGGCGCCAACCTGACGGGCGCTGATTTTACCGGCGCCAACCTGAAAAATGCGACCCTGGCGGGCGCGGTGACGAATCTCGCTGTTTTCGCCGGCGCAGTCATGCCGGACGGCGCCGTGTTTCCCGGCGCGCCCTGAGTCCAAGGACGGCTGCGGCTTCTTCCGGCTCAATCCGGAACGGACTGCCGCGGCCCTGGTAAAAGCCGTGGGCTTCGATCAGGTGGATTGATAGGTCGGAGTAGGCGATTTCCGTTCCCAGGCGGAGGTTGCGCACGGTGACGGAGGTCTTGGGGAACAAGCCGCCGTCGGCGAGGGGGCAGGGCAGTCCGCCGCGCGCCGTGTCCGTGCGCGTCTGCCAGTCCGGGGGCACGTCGGCCCACTCGCCCAGCGCTTTCCGGCCGGCGTCGCGGAATTGTTTCATGCGTTCGGCGATGCGGCGGTGCGAAAGGCCCAGCCGCCGCACGGCGGCGCGATCGGCGGCCAGGATCTCCGCCAGCGGGCGGGGATCGGTTCCCAGGAAGCCCGCGGCGGCGATGTGCTCCGGACGTAGGGCGTCGGCAGCGACGGTGTTCATGTCGGCATCTCCCCCTTCCCGCCGGGCGCTCGTGCAAAGGCGTCGTAATACGTGTGCCCGGCTGCAATTCCCTTCCGGTCGAGGACCTCCAGGCAGGCATCGAGCATGGCCGGCGCGCCGCACAGGTAGGCGTCCACCGGCTGGTCCGCCCGCACCCGCCGGTCGATCACGTCCGTGATCAGGCCGGTTTCCCCGTCCCAGGCATCCCCGGGCAGGGGGTGGGAGAGCGCCGGCACAAATCGGAAATCCGCCAAGTCCCCCTCCAGCCGGCGCATGGCGTCGAGCAGGAAGAGGTCGCGCCGGCTCCGGGCGCCGAAGAAAAAACGGACAGGTCGGGCGATCCGCCGGTCGCGCATATCCTCGAGCATGGCCTTCATGGGCGCCATTCCGGATCCGCCGGCGACCAACAGGATCTCCCGGTCGGAGTCCCGGAGATAGAAATCGCCATGCGGGCCGTGCAAGCGGACCGGGTCGCCGGGTCGCAGGCGCTGGAAAACATAGGCCGATCCCAAGCCGTGCGGCAGGCAACGGATTTCGAGTTCCAGCCGGTCGGACCGGGACGGCGCCGAGGCGATCGAGTAGGAGCGGAAGGCGATGGGGGCGGAGGGCCCCGCGGGGGGAATCTGCAGCTGGATGTACTGGCCGGCCCGGAAGGGCATGCGTTGGGGCTCTACCAGGCGCAATTCCAGTTCCCGGATGTCGTGGGTCAAGTCGCGGATGGCGGCCACTTCAGCCCGGTAGGCCCGGGCGGAAAAATACGATTCCGGCAGGCGGACGGACAGGTCCGCGTTGGCCGGCACCTGGCAGGCCAGGCGCAGCCCGTCCCGTTGATCGGCGGCCGTCAAATGCCGACGCTCGCTCTCCGTCAGCGCCGCCGGCGCCCCGCGCTCCACCCGGAGCTTGCACAACCCGCAGGCGCCGCGACCGCCGCAGGCTGAGGGAACAAAAACGCCCAGGTCGCGCAAGGCCGTCAGCAGGGGGACACCGGCCGGAACGCGGACCGGCGGGCGGCGGTTGATCGTCAGCGCGACGGTCGCGGGCCCGGGGGTGCCAGGCATGGCGTTCTTTCCGGCCTGCCAGGACGGGGAGTCCTCGGCTTGGCCAGGCCCGAATTCAGCGTGGGGCGACGGGGGCGAGATCCCAGGTTCGCGTGCGGACCTAGGTGTTGTCATACAGGGCGGCCCTCCCGACCTCGGAGACGCGGGCTTCCAGCTTGCGGCCGCCCGGGGCCGCGACCAAGACCGGATAAGTGCTGCCGGGAGCGATTTTGGAGGAGCACCGGACGGAAACGATCGCGCGCACGCCGGATCGGCTCTTGTTCGATCTGGCCGCCAAGCGCGTCGAAAAACCAGGAAGGGCCATCCCGCGCGCCGGCGATCGTGAGGGGGGTTGCCGGGGGCGCCGCGCCGGCCGGTCCGCCGGCCCCACGGCCAAGCTGCCGGCGCATCGCCACCGCAGGAGGCGCGCGCCGCGTCCCATGAGCTTTGAATACAAATCCATTCCCGAGCGAGGATACCTGCCGGCGGCCGAATGTCAACCGCTGGCGCCGCGCCCCGCGGGGCCGGCTGGGATTCGCGCCGCCGCGCATTCGCCCATCCATTCCCGCGGGTTCGATTCGCCGGCGGCGCGTTCACGGATCCGTTCGGCTAGCGTACCAGGACGCCCGCACGCGCGAACCAGGTCTCGCCGGCCTCTGATTCGAGCCGCAAGCCGGGATCCTGAACCTCGTAGCAGCGGTCAATGTCCATGCCCGTGCTGACATGCAGCCAGACGTGGTTGGCCACCTGCACCTCGCTTCCCACGCCGATCTGCCAGCTTTCCAGTTTAAAATCGCCGTCGCGGTTTGCGTCCAGCACGCGCAGGTTCCACTTGTTGCCGGCCGGTCGCGCATGCGCGAAGAGCAGCCAGCGCGGGCTCGGCGCGTACTGCAAACTTGGCGACGGGAAAAAGGCGTTCAGCTCCCACCGGCGTCCGATGTTCCAGATAACGCCGCCGATGGGGTAGACCCGGTCATCGCCAAACTCCCGGTCGTAGGAGGCGCCGGCCCCGAATTCAACCTGGGGGCTCAGCCGGTAGAGGACCAGAGCGTGGAGCAGGGTGCGGTAGTCTTCACGGGTGACGCGCTGCAGATCGCTGAACAGGCCGGGAGTCACGTTGCCCCAGAAGGTCCAGTCCGCGATGCCTGTGAAAATGAGGTCAATCGGCACGGTCAGGGCGTACAGGTCCGTGACGTCCATGTCGATGTGTTCAAAGTCAAACCGGTTCCACTGGCACCCCAGGCCCACGCCCAGGGTGAATTCTTCCAGGCGGCAGGCCGGAACCGACGCGAGGGCGGCAATTTCCTGGCCAATGACTTTTCCCCGGGTGGTTTCCGGGAGGGTCAGGTTGACGTCGGCCTTCCCGTCGTAAGTGTAAAACACATACCCCACGGGTTCGTCCGGAACCTGGGTGTCGAATTCAGGCGGATGCTCCGCCCATCCCCAGCCGGCCAAGCCGGCCGCCAGGAGACAGGCCATTATGCTGCCATGATCGGGTCGCGCCATGTCCAGTCCGGAATGGTTTTCAGACTAGTATCTTCACCAAGGGCGGATTGATCAAGCGCAAATAGTCCGGAGTTGATATTTTGCTTTGAATTCGTTCCACGATCATGGTTAAATCCGCTCGGCGATGGACGGAGTTCTCCCGCGGGTTTGCGCCGGGGGAGCTCGGCGTCCGCCGTGACCATTCGCCGCTCGAACGATTTCGGGAGTCGGAAACGGAGGGGGCACGGGGGACCGGGCGCCTGGAGAACGGCGATCCCGGGTGGGCCCCTTCCGGGTCGCCCGCCACCGGCACGGAAAGGCAGGAGCCATGATCATCACCACCCGCGCTTATCCCCGTGCCGGCCTGGTGGGCAATCCGTCCGACGGGTATTACGGCAAGACCATTGCCTTTGCCTTCAGCAATTTTCGCTGCGAGGTGGTCTTATACGAGACCCCAGAGCTGGAAATCCTTCCCAATACCCGGGATCATTCGCGGTTCAAAAGCCTGAAAGCCCTGGCCGAAGACGTGCAGCGCTTCGGTTATTACGGAGGCATCCGTCTGCTCAAGGCGACGGTCAAGCGCTTTTACGACTATTGCCGCGCGGAAAACCGGCCTCTGGCCCAGCGCCAGTTCACGCTTCGTTACCATACCGATATTCCCACCCGAGTGGGCTTGGCCGGCTCCAGCGCGATCATCACCGCCTGCCTGCGCGCCCTGATGCTTTTCTACGGCGTGGAAATTCCAAAACCCCGGCAGGCCAACCTGGTCCTCTCGGTGGAACATGACGAATTGGGCATTTCCGCCGGCCTCCAGGACCGGGTGGCCCAGGTGTACGAGGGCCTGGTTTTCATGGATTTCAACCGGGCCTTCCTGGAGCGGCAGGGCTTCGGTCAGTACGAGCCGCTGGACCCCGCCCTCCTCCCGCCGCTCTACATCGCCTACCAGGACGACCTGTCCGAGGGGTCCGAGGTGTTCCACAACGACATCCGGGGGCGGTTCGAGCGGGGCGATCCGGAAATCATCGCCGCCATGCGCTTCTGGGCGGATCTCACCGACCGGGTCCGGGCGTGTTTGCTGAAGGGCCAACGCGAGCAGATCGCCCCCCTGCTCGACGCCAACTTCGACATGCGACGCAAGATCTACGCCATCAGCCCGGGCAACCTCCGGATGGTGGATGCCGCGCGCGCTGCCGGCGCCAGCGCCAAGTTTTCCGGGTCTGGCGGCGCCATCGTCGGAACCTACGCCGACGAGGCGATGTATGCGCGCCTGGCGCAGGCCCTGGAAGCGATCCAGGTCAAGGTGTTCAAGCCGGTGATCAAGCTGCCGGAAAGGGAGATGTTGTGATTCGCAAGGCTGTCATTCCCGCCGCCGGCTTCGGCACCCGGTTTCTGCCGGCGGCCAAGTCCCAACCCAAGGAAATGCTGCCGATCGTCGACACCCCCACGATCCAGTACGTGGTGGAGGAAGCCGTGGCCTCCGGCATCACCGACATTCTCATGGTCATCGGCAAAGGCAAGCGGGCCATCGAGGAGCATTTTGACCGGAATTTTGACCTGGAAGCCGAGCTCAAGGCCAAGGGAAAGCTCGACGATCTGGCGGCGGTTCGCCGGATTTCGGATTTGGCTAACGTCCATTTCGTCTGGCAGAAAACGTTGCGGGGGCTGGGGGATGCCGTGGCCTGCGCCCAGTGCCACGTCGGCCAGGAGCCCTTCGCCCTGCTGCTGGGGGATACCATCGTCGAGTCGTCCGCGCCGGTGACCCGCCAGCTGATGTCGGTCTTCGAGCGCTACCAGGAATCGGTGGTGGCCCTGGAGGAAGTGGACCCGGGAAAGGTGGACCGCTACGGGATCATGGCCGGCAGCGCGATCTCCGGCGGACTGTTCCTGGTGGAGGATTTCGTCGAAAAGCCGGCGCCGGGAGCGGCGCCGTCCAACCTGGCCATTGCCGGGCGCTATATCCTGACCCCCGACGTCTTCGACTGCATCGGGCGGGTTGTTCCGGGTCGGAACGGCGAGATCCAGCTCACGGACGCCATGCGGCTGATGGTGAAAACGCGCGCCATGTATGGCTTGAAATTCGACGGCGCCCGCTATGACATCGGCAACAAGCTGGATTTTATCAGGACCAACCTGCTCTTCGGTCTCAAGCGGGAGGACATGCGGGGTGAATTGCAGGCGCTGATCGACGAGCTGGCCATTCCGCCGCCCCGGCCCGCGGCCGGGGGCGCGCCGGGAAGGCCGTGATGTTTCCCGGGGCGGGATCCCCGGGCCGCGGGTCGAGACGGAATGAGCCGCGGGGAGAGGTGGGGCGCTCGGTTTCCGTGGAGCGGGAACCGCGAGTCCGGAGGGCGCACGCATGGGCGGTGAACGCATCCTGATCGTGGAAGACGAGAGCATCGTCGCCAAGGATATCCAGAACAGCCTGGTCAACCTGGGGTACGTGCCGGTGGCCCTGGCCGCCAGCGGCGAGGAGGCCGTGACCCTGGCCGCCGAGCTGAAACCCGACCTGGTCCTCATGGATGTCATGCTCAAGGGCGCGCTCGACGGCATCACGGCGGCCGAGCGGATCCGCGCCCGCAGTCCCGTCCCGGTCATCTACCTGACGGCCTACATTGACGATGAGACTCTGAAGCGCGCCAAGGTCTCGGAGGCCTTCGAGGATCAGGC
>CAZVVD010000152.1:0-6423 GCA_964630555.1 uncultured Verrucomicrobiota bacterium
CCGGCCGGTGAACCCCCGGCGGAGGAGAGGGGGGGGGCGTCCCTGGAGGGCAGGCCGGCTGCCGGAGGACCGGGCGCGGTCTATACCAACCGGCCCCTCCAGCGGGGAAAGGCCGAGCCGCTCCTGCCTTCCCTCCGGATTGCGGAGGCCGACAAGGCGCCCGTGGTGGACGGCGTACTCGACGATCCCTGCTGGGCGAAGGCCGGGGAAGGTCGGCTGGACACGGATGAATATTCCTTCCCGGTCAAACTGAAGAGCAGCTTCAAGATTTGCCAGAAGGACGAAACGATTTACCTGGCGATCCGGTGTCCGTATGACGAGAAAGGCGCCAAGCAGACCGGGGGCGGTGCCCAACACGACGCTGCCCTCTGGAACGGTGAGTGCATCGAGCTGTTCCTTGATCCCGACAACGAGGACACGCCTGGCTACTACCAGTTTGTCCTGACCCCGTTCGACGTCACGGGCGATATCTACAACAACGAGCCCCGCGATCCGGAACTGCGCTGGGAGCCGAAATACCAGGTCAAGAGCAAGTGGTCGGAGAAGGAATGGACGATCGAATACGGGATCCCGCTCGCGGCGTTCAACTTCACCAAGACGGTGTACGAGAACTTCGGGCTGAACCTGCACCGGGTGGATGCGGTCTACGGGGGTGTGAGCGCGTGGGCGCCGGGGCACTCGGAGGGCTTTCATTTTCCCCACAAGTTCGGGGAGGCGCGTGGGCTGAAGGGCAAGTCGGTGGCGAAGAACGAGCCGGGGGTGTTTCGTTCGCCGCAGTTGAAGGTCAATGACCGGCTCATCCGGGCCCGGGCCAACCCGTCGCTCGTGCCGGAGAAGACCCCGGCGCTGGCGGCGGGGCCGGACGTCAAGGTCGCCGGGGGGTCTGCGGAAATCGCCTTCGAGGTGAACACGCGCACGGACGTGGCCGTCTGGATCGAGGACGGCAGGGGCGAACGGGTGCGGCACCTGGCGGCGGGGATGCTGGGGGTAAACGCGCCGGCGCCGCTGAAGAAGAACACGCTCAAGCAGAGCGTGAGCTGGGATTACAAGGACGATTTCGGCAAGCAAGTGCCCGCCGGCGCCTACAAGGCCAGGGTGGGGGTGGGGTCGAAGGCGTCCCTGGATAAGGAAATCGGGCGCAATGAGGGGCCCAGCCAGATCAACGCCATCGCCGCGGACGGCCAGGGGTTCGTCTATACCTACGAGGGTGAGCGCGATCAGTGGTCGCGCGTCAGGAAATACGACCGCAACGGCAAGTTCGTCTCCATGCTCCTGCCGCCGCCGGCGGATGTGCCGGTGGAAAATCTCAAGGGGCTCAACCTCATTGATTACGGGCCGGACGGCCAGGTGCGCTTCGGGGGCCGGGAACTGGCGGAGCCCTTGCCCAGCCTGGAGCAGCCGTTTCCCCAAACCCTGCTGCTCAACAGCAAAGGGCAGATTATTTTCGCCGGTTCCGAATACCAGGGCGGGCCGGCGCGCTTTTACAAGATCAACGCCGACGGCAGCTTGCCGGAGGATTTTATTGGGCCCTACCTCAAGGACATTAACTGGCTGGTTTGGTATGATAAATGGGCCAAGCGTTTTCATTTCGCGTTGGATCCCCTGGACGAGGATATTATCTACCTGAGCGGTTTGAAGGAAACGCACCGCCTGCAGGACTCGGGGTCCGAAATGAACCTTGAACTCGATGAAAAAACGCCCGGCCGGATAACCTTCGATAACGCAATCTGCCGGGTCCGCTGGGGCAAGGACGCGCCGCTCGAGACCTTTGTGGGCAAGCGGAACATCAGCGGCACCGATGCGTCGGACAAGCCCGGGGAATTCAACGATCCGCAGGGCATCGCCTTCGACCAAGAGAACAACCTCTGGGTCTGCGACCGGCGCAATAACCGCATCCAGATTTTCAACCATGACGGCAAATTCCAGCGTCAGATCCCGCACACTGGCCCCTACGAGGTGCGGATCAGCAAGAAAACCGGGGAGGCCTACGTGCTGGGGATATCGCCCACGAACTTTATGAGGATGAGCGACATCGACGGCGACCGGGCGAAGGGGAAACCGTGCACCTTTATGAAATGCGTGATGCTGACGAAATATTCGGCGGGCGCGAATCCGAAAATGCTGGCCCAGACCCGGCTGCTCGGGATGGACAAACAAAAAGAGGGCTATGGCAAAGCCGAGCGCGGGGTGGACTGGGGGTTCTGGAACTACTGGTGGACCATGGCGCTGGACGACTCGGGCAAAACACCCTGTGTTTGGGTTGTTTGGGGGGTCGGCGATTTTGGCGGCCACGGCATCAGCAGCGACAAAGCGAAGTCGTTGGCGCGCGTGAAGGACCTCGGCAACAAGTTCGGCGAGCCGGAGGTCCTGATCGGCAAGGACGCCCCGACACCGCACTACCGGATCACGGCGGGGTGGGAGTCCGATATCATCTGCGCGGGCGGCCGTTGGTTTGACGCCAATTCCGGGCGCTACCTGGGGGTCCACGATGGAATGGGGTATTCGGAGGTTGTGGCCGCGCGGGACGGACGCTGGGTGGAACGACAAGGCTACGACGACGAGAAGATTGTTGTCTGGCCGGAATCCTGGGCGAAGGATCCAACCGTTCCGGCCCTGACGAATTGGCCCCTGGTGCCGCCCTCTCTCACCCGGGCCGGCGCGCGCGGGTTCACCGTGGCGCCTAACAGTGATGTCTATGTGATGCGCTACTACGAGTGGTTCATGGCCACCGCGAGCCGCGGCGGTATTGAAGGTCCGGACCAGCATGCGACGGTTGACCGCTACACTATCGACGGGAAATTGGTCGGGCAGCGGGTGGTCTACGAGCTCTCCGGGGGGGCGTGCTCCCCGGTGGCGGACATCAAGGGCAACATTTATGTCTGCGATAACCTCGGCCGTAAGCTCGGTCAGTTCTACGAGGACGATATCGCCTCCAATCTGCCGTCCTGGGCGCCGGATTACAAGATCAGCCCGGCGGAATGGGAAACCCTGCGCGGTGGCAAGACGGTCTACGCCGGCTACCGCAAGTTCGTCCAGAACCCGCTCATCCGCCAGGTCGGAGCGGTCTACAAGTTCGGACCCAAGGGCGGCGGGTTGCTGTGGCGGGCGGCCCAGGGCGAGTATGAGCATCATGCGCCCGTGACCAACAAGCAGGGCAAAGTAGGCCTGTGGATGGATTGGGGGTATCCGCCCAAGCCCATGCCCACCCGCCCTGCGACCCACTGGTCGGCCACCTGGATCACCACGGGCGATGGACGGGAGGGCCTGTTCCCGGTCTGGCACGACGGGGTGGAGTGGGAGTTCCTGGGGGTCAGCCCGGTCTCGGGCCGCTATACCAAGGGCCACGACGGCTGCGTGTGCTTCAACCTGCGTTTCTGCGCCGACGACTTCGGCCGCACCTACGTGCCGGCCGCGCACCGCAACACGATCCGCATGCTCGATACCGCCGGCAACGAGCTCCTGCGCATCGGGCGCTACGGCAACTTGGATTCCGGGCCGAACGCGCGGCTGAAAGAGCCGAATATTCCGCTCCGTTTCCCGACGGCCACGGCGCTGTCCAAGCGCTACCTCTACGTGGTGGAACAGGATATCGACCGCGTCCTGCGCATCAAGCTGGGCTACGAGCAGGAACGGGACGCCAAGGTGGAGGTCCGGTGATTGCAACTCAGGCGCCCGCCCGTAGCGAGTGGGCGCCTGAGTTGCACAGGTTCGTTGTGATGTTGTGCCGATGGTAGGCGCCGGACTGCGAACGGCGCCAGGTGTGCCGCTCGTAGCGCGGCGCATACCGTCAGAAAAGTAGGCGCCACGCTACGAGTGGCGCAGCCGTAGCGGCAGCCAGATGAATGTAAACCACGATGAAGATGACCCTTAACCGATCGATCGTTCTTGGATTTGCTCTTTCGTTTTTGCTGGCCGTTGCCGGCCCGGCCCCAGCCAACAACCTGGCGGTGACGAACACGGCCCTGGCGGCCCCAGCGGACGGCAAGGTGGCGGTGCGGTTTGACCTCTCGTGGGAGAACTCCTGGCGGGATGGGGTGAACCACGACGCCTGCTGGGTGTTCGTGAAGTATTCCACCGACGGGGGGACCCGTTGGAGCCATGCCACGCTGAAGGCGAGCGGGATCAACCCCGCCGGCGCCACCGGCGGGACGGGCACGGGACTCGAGATCATCGTGCCCGCGGACAAGAAAGGCGCGTTCATCCGGCGTTCCGCCGAAGGCACGGGCGCGATTTCCAACACGGGGGTCACGCTCGGGTGGGATTTTGCGGCCGATGGCGTGTCGCCCTCCAAGAGCGCCCTGGTCAAGGTCTTCGCCATCGAGATGGTGAATATTCCGGAAGGCGGGTTTTGGGCGGGCAACTCAAATCGGGTGATCAGCTCCAGCTTCCGTGATCCGGACAATGCCGCATTGCCGGTGCGTATCGATTCCACGAATGCGTTCGACCTGTGCTGGGAGACGGGTGACGGCGTCCGCGCCGAGGTTCCCCACACGTTTCCCAACGGCGTGGCCGGATTCTACCTCATGAAGACGGAAATATCGCAGCGGCAGTACTGCGATTTTCTGAACACACTCGCGGCGGTCCAGCAGGGCAACCGGCACTCAACCCCCCAGAGGGAGGTTGCGCGCTACTTCATCAAGAAGACGAGCCGGAGTCCGGCGCTGTTCGGGTGCGACGCGAACGGGAACGCGGGCCCGGCCGCGGCGGTGACGAACGCGGCGGCGTTGAACGAGGCCAACGACGGCGAGTGGGTGGCGTGCAATTATTTGTCTTGGGCGGATGGGGCGGCTTACGCGGATTGGGCGGCGCTGCGCCCGTTCACGGAGCTGGAGTTCGAGAAGGCCTGCCGGGGGCCGTTGCCCCCCGTGGGAAACGAATACGCGTGGGGAGACGCGGTGTTGGAGCCGACGACAAGATCGTTGAATGGCGCGCAGACGGATTCGGAGACGCCAAATCGGGGAAACTGTAATTTCAACAGCTGCAATCCCGTAGGCCCGTATCGATGCGGGAGCTATGCGAACGCCGGATCGAGCCGCGCGCAGGCTGGGGCGGGTTATTATGGAGCGTTGGATTTGTCGGGGAACCTTTGGGAGCGGACGGTGTCGGTGGGACATAGGGCGGGGCTGGCCTTTACGGGCGCGCATGGGGATGGCGCCCTGGATGCGGACGGGAACGCGAATGTGGCCTTGTGGCCCGGTCCGGATGCCGTTGGCGCGGGGTATCGCGGCGGCAATTATGCCTACAAGGGTTCCGTCTATGCCCGGGTGGCCGATCGTGATTCCGCCGGTTTGGCGTTTCCATCGCGGCTCGACAACGGCGGCTGGCGCGGCGCGCGCTCCGCGCCGGCTGGAACGGTGCAGGGAGCGAAAGGGGGCCGGGGCGCGATCTATAACGGGGGCGCCGGCGCCTACTATGCCATGGATGCGCTGACCGCCCCTTTTCCGCTCGGTAACAGGTAACGAGCCGGGGCGCTTTTTACGGTCAACGCCGACGTCCGCCTGCCGGGGGACGTTGGCGGCCATGACGAACGAATACGCGTGGGGGGATGCCACGCTGGAGTTGCCTGTCACCACATCACTAATTAATGCTGCAACTTCGTCCGAGGCTCCGAATCAGGGGAATTGTAACCATGGCGATTGCTTGCCCGAGGGACCATATCGCTGTGGGTGTTATGCGGACGCAAGTTCGGGCCGAGCGGAGGCGGAGGCGGGGGCGGGATATTACGGGGTTTTGGATTTATCGGGAAACTTATGGGAACAGACGGTCACAGTTGGGAATGCTGCAGGTTTGTTGTTTACAGGCTTGCATGGGGATGGGGATCTAACCGCGGAAGGGAACGCAAATGTGGCGAATTGGCCTGGGGTGGCCGCCGTCGGCGCCGGGGGTCGCGGCGGTTCAGGGAGTGCCGGCGGTACTTGGTGGAGCAGCGCGATCGGTTATGCGCGCGTGTCGATCCGTTCGCACGCCGTAAAAGCAGATACAGCCCGGCGCGATAATCTCGGCTGGCGCGGCGCGCGTTCGGCGCCCTGAAGAGAACTCAGAAGGCAAAATGCATCGATAGGAGCTGTTCACATGTCCCAGTGCATCGGTGGCGGAGGTCCCACGACGGAGTGGTCCGGTCCGGAAATGGAGGGCTGTCTCGACGCATTTGTGGCGACGTTCAAGGCCAAACCGAAAAAGGTTTTGCTGATCCCGCCCGATTTTTCCCGCTATCACTCCGGGGCCGGCGAAATCTGCGCCGCGCTCTACCGGCGCTTTTCACCCACCGCCGCCGTGGACCTCCTCCCGGCCCTCGGCACACACCGACCCATGACCGCCGCGGAAATCGGCCGCATGTTTCCGGGCGTGCCCCGGGAAAGGGTCCGGGTCCACGACTGGCGGAAGGGGCTGGCGTTGATGGGCGAAATTCCCGGCTGGCGGCTG
>CAZVVD010000152.1:6433-6928 GCA_964630555.1 uncultured Verrucomicrobiota bacterium
ACCCGGTCCGAATCGAGGTGGATCATCTCGTGGCGGAAGGCGGCTACGACGCTATCGTCTCGGTCGGCCAGGTGGTGCCCCACGAGGTCATAGGCATGGCCGGCGGGAACAAGAACATCCTCGTGGGCTGCGCCGGACCCGACACGATCAACAAGAGCCATTTCCTGGGTGCGGTCTGCGACATGGAAAAGATCATGGGCCGCGTCGAAACCCCCGTGCGCGCCCTGCTCGACGAGGCCGAGGAGCGCTTCCTCGCCCGCCTGCCGATCCGGTATATTCTCACCGTGCGCGCCAAGAATGACGCCGGGCGGCTGGTGACCCGCGGCCTGTTCGCCGGGCGGGGCCGGGACTGCTTCGCGCCGGCCGCGCGGCTGAGCCAGGCGGTCAACATCGTCCGGACGCCGCCGCTGAAAAAGGTGGTCGTGTTCCTGGACCCGTCCGAGTTCAAGAGCACCTGGCTCGGCAACAAGGCGGTCTACCGCACGCGCATGGCCA
>CAZVVD010000153.1:0-6713 GCA_964630555.1 uncultured Verrucomicrobiota bacterium
CTTCCACCTCGGCGGGCGGAGTTGACGCCAGCAACGCGGGCGGGGTGGTTCCTTCCATGGTCTTTGCCACGATTTTCTTGAAGCGATAGGTGAGGCCATCGGGGTTATCGGCCAGCATCTTGGCGGCTTCGGGGAAGACATACTCGCTCTTATTCCCCTGGCACGCCATAAGAACGGTCCGCAATGGGTTGAATATTGGGATCTCCACCTGTGCGCCGGTCTTCGATGACTTTACGGTTATGATGCCGGCTTTCAGATCCACGTCGGACCACTTGAGCCCGCACACATCGCCCCGGCGCATACCCGTACAGGCGGCGGCGGTGATAAGACCTGCCATGAATGGATCGTCGCTGGTGGCGGACAGCAGGTCTTGGAGTTCCTGCGGGGAGAAGGGGATACGATGGACGCTCTCCTCGCCCTGATTGGCGGCCGATTTCCGCTTCGCCTTTTTGCCGGCGGTAAATGGGTTCGCGGCGCCCACCGGCAGGAAGTTGCTGAAGGCCGGGCGCAAGATGCCCAGGTGCGCGGCGCAGGTTCGCGGGCTCAACGTGGTTCGCATGGCGGCGGCAAAGGCGCTCACGTCAGACGGCTTCACCTGATAAAGGAAGACTGCCCGCGGGTTCCGCGTTTGCATGAAGGCTACAAAGCGCCCGAAGACCGCCCGGCACTCTCCCAAATATCCCGGACTATAGCCGCCCCCGGCCGTCCACTTAGCAAGCAGGTCGGAGATTCTGACATATTCAGGAGCCACGCCGCTCTTGGATTCGATCAGCCGTTCGGTCAGGTGTTCGACGCGCCCCTTGTGGCTTGCCTCGGTGACAAAAGAGGCCAGAGCGTTTTTGGCGTCTTCGCGACTACGTTCGAAACGATCATCGCCCCGATCACGCAGAGACAAGCTTGCCGGCGGCGTGCCACGGATCTCCACATCCAGATTGACAACCTTTCGCTCGCCTCCCTCGGTGTAAACTCCGTACCACTGCGGCCGCAAGGTTCCGTCTCGCTGTTGCTTAATCATCAGTCCCATGGTATTGTCCTCCTGTGTTTAACTGATAAGAACAGTATGGCACAAGGAGCACTAATAGGCAAGGAAAAAACACCCACAAACGCACCCACAAGCCGGGTGAAATTGCTAAAACATTAGATAATTGAGGTATTAGCCGGTAAGTCGTTTGCTTGGGGTGCAAAAGGTCAGCGGTTCAAATCCGCTCGCCCCGATCCATCCATTTTTGGGGTGCAAAAGGTCTCGGGTTCCCACGTCGGCCCGCTACGGGCCAAGTGGTCCGCCTCTGTCGGAAAATCCCGACGCCCCGATTTTGGCTTCGGGATTGTGAACCCGAGGGTTCCCACGTCGGCCCGCTACGGGCCAAGTGGTCCGCCTCTGGCGGAAAATCCCAACGCCCCGATTTCCAAAATCCCTCGATCATGCTGGCGTGAGAGTGCCCCCCGGCTGCAGGGCTTTCTCGGTAGCGGGCCCGAGCAAACGGGGCGCTTTACGGTAGAGGTCCCGGGCAACGTTTTTTTTCTTTGTCATGCGACCTCCATTGGCCCCTGGATCAGCTCATCCAATGCCCCCCGGCCGACCACTGAATATCTGGTGAGCGGCCTTGCACGAGGGCATCAATAACAGGCTGGAGAAAAGCTGAAACAGCCAGCACCACCTCCTCGAATGAGGGAGGTGCGGGTTGCAGGCGAAATTTCCTTACGAAGGCAAGCCAGAGGGTCGTCTTGGCGGGGTCGCGGTAGAAGGCTTCGGTGAACGCGACAATGGGGCGGTCGGTCAGCTCCGTTTCGCGTCGCGCAAAGGTCTTGCGGATGGCGTCCGCGAGTGATGAGCCATCGAAAACGAATTGCCGCGAAAGGAGCCATATATCGTAGAAGTCCTTCATACGGCTGTTCAGAAGGTCGTGACGAACCATGGTGTGCAGCTTCTCCGCGATGACGCTTTCCCGGCTATACCCTCGCAGCCGGGGCGTGGGAAGGTCGAGAAGGGATGGGTACTCGATGATACGGGCTTCGGGTGAGACCACATCTCCAAATCCAATGTCGACCTGGAGGTGGACCCGTGCCGGCCCCAGGCGGCCTCTGAGGTGGACTCGTACGCCCTCGTATTCGGCATCCTCGGAAATCCGCTCGCCTGTCACGCTGTCTGGATCGAAGGTCATCCCATCGGGCTCGACCTCTTGAAGGCAGTCCTCACGCATGATCTCACGGATCGCTTCCAGGTCGTTGGCCATGCGACCGAGCAGATCAATATCCATGGTTGAACGCATCGTTGCCGCGCGCCAGACCATCAGCATCAATGCCCCTTTGAGAACGAACCGCTCGCCGGCCGACGACTGCGAGAGGCGATAGAGAAACCGCTCCATCGCATAATACTGGAGCACCTCGTTGAAAGGGCGGTGGGTATCCTTCGCCTTGTTGAGCAAGCGCTGATGCACCGAAGCGGCCAGATTGGCCAGGGGGCGAGCGCTCACAGGATGGCCTCCAGATAGGGGCGCATGACACGAGTGACCCGGCAGATGGCGGCGTAGCGCAGCAGTTCGCCCACCTTGGGTTTGCGGCGCTCGCGATAAGCGCGCAGCGCTTCGATCGCGGTGTCCGTTCCGATCCGGTTGCGGAATTTAAAGCAGTCGGCCAGGGTTTTCTCCGGACTGTATATCTGGATCTGGCAGCCATCCACCTCATGCTTCTCTACACCTGCCTGAAGTGCAGGCCCCTTAATCTGAAAGATCCGCAGGGGTGGATATGTGAGCCGGGGATATTCCGAACCGCTGGGCAGTGCCAGATATACTTCGCGCGGGATCTGGGTGGTCAGACGATGAAACGAAAGCGCCGAAATCAGGCAGACGACTCCTTTGGGGATCTTCTTGGCGACTACCGCCAGGTCAGGGTTTCCGAGTGGCGGGGCGTCGGCCAGACAGTAGACCCCGCGGCTCAGTTGCCGCACCACGCCTTCCTCACGCAGGTTATATAGCGTGCGGGGGTGAACCCCCGCCCCGAGTATCTCCCGCGTACGCAGAACGGGGCCATGGGCCTGGAAGACCTGGACTGCCGCCGCAGCGACACGTGACGGCGATGTTTGTCTTGTATGCCTCTTCTTCATGGATAGAAATACCTTTACTACTTCTTATGTGCCGGTAAGTCTATCCGTTCCCCGCGGGATCGCAAGTCTGTTTTTGGGGAAACTGCGGAAGGAACATGGTTCGGCTTTTTGCCACGATCGGGTCGCAGAAATGTTGCCGGCCATGATGCTCCGGCGAATCCGATTCAGGTGGTAATGATCTTCGGGCGCCCAACGAGCGCCATGGCGGACGAGCAGGTGCAACATCTTGAGCTGCTCCCGCGTCCTCTCCGTGTCGAGATTCTTTCGAACCTCAAAGACGCACCAGTCCATGCTGATTAGTAGTGTATCGACATATGACGAACTGCCATTCTCCCGATCATTGACCGCGAACCCCACCCCGGAGTCGACCCTGGTACCGGCTATACATGGCCACCCCGTCGAGCTAGTCCAAGCCCAAAAGCCTACGCATGTCGCTTCATAGGGATGACGGAACTGGCCCCTCGTTCGCGTTGCGCCTGCGTTGAGCCTAGAGGACCTTCGCGGCCTGCGCGGGGGTGAGCGCCATCGGGATGGGCGTGGATTCGGCCGTCATCGCGCCACCTTTCGCGCCCACCGGGCAAGTAATCTGTAGGGAATCTTCGCGCGGTTCGAGGAAACATGTCTTCAACAAAAGAGGCCGTATGTGCCTTACAGAAAGGGACACGACCATGAAAGTGAAACGCATCGAACTCGAAGGACGCGCCGGGCACAACCAGAAGGAGACCGAGATGAAGAAGAACGCCAAGAAGACCAGCCGTCTTACCCTTGATTCGCAGGTAGTTGCACCCCGGACGACAACCCATCCGATTCAAACCGGATGAAAGGGCAGTGGGGCTTGCGAACCATCCCCTCGCAGCGATTCCATCCGCAGAGAATCCTGTGAGTCACGGCGACCGATGAAACGACGGGTAAGGATCAGCACGCGCGAGCGCGGAAGAACTCGGCGATCTCGGGCTTGCCAGATTGTCCACAAGCGACCGACAAAGTCAGATCGACAAGCCCGTCTTCGTCTGCCTCGATCTGGATGTCGTTCATGGCCAGAAACACTATGGCCGCAGACGCGCCGGTTCGCTTGTTCCCGTCAAGAAACGGATGGTTCTGAACGATGTGGTACAGGTAGACGGCCGCCATCTCGAAGACATCGGCATGCAGGTGCTTCCCACCATAGGCCATCTGCGGCATGGCAACAGCTGCTTGCAGCAACCCGATATCACGCGTGCCATCGGTTCCGCCATATCCCTCGATCATGCTGGCGTGAAGCCGCATGACCTGCTCGATGTCCAGAAACAGGGGGGTCTGCATCGCCTACTCCGCTAGCCGCTTCATGGCCTTGCCAAATCGCTTGTGGACCATGGCGGCCGCCTCGTCGAACTTCTTGGCCTCCTTGCTGGAGCGTACCGGCGTGAGGACCAACGAGCGGCCATCCGAGATGATCTCGAAAGGCGTGTCCGGCGTGGCGCGCAGCAACTCCAGGATAGGCTTCTCGATCACCATCGCGTAGCTGTTTCCGTGTTTCGTCAGCGTCTTGATCATGATTCGCTCCTTTCTGAAGGTCATACAATGTATATCCGTTGTGACAACTCTTGTCAAGTGCATGGGTTGGCCTGTAACCTTGGAATGAGCCCAATGCGCCTGGGGATGAGACTGCTCGCCGGGTGCAGATTCAGGCGCAAAGGATCAGCAGTCGCTCGGCGGCGGAAGCGCCGGTCGAGGCGCTGGGGGAAATGCTGTGGGAGACCGGGGGGCGTCCGCGGATTGAGGCCGAGGGAGACAGGCCGTGCGCAGTGAACAGGCAGGCTCGGCGTTTTCGAAGGTTTTATGATCCGGCGCGTGCATGCCGAGGCCGCCGAGAAATGATGGAAAGGCGTTGAAAAACCGCTCGTGTGCTGTTTTGTGTCCCTTGCTCATGCCCAACGCCGCCAGCGTCCGGTTGACCCCGAAGGTCGCGCCCCCCCATCGCCAAGGGAGTACGGACTATACCCGTCCGTGCCGAGACTCTTGTCAACCCGCTCCTGGTCGTCGAAGTCATCCACGCGGATCAGGGAACCGTTGCCATGTCGGATTTCGAGGTCGCTTTCCAGCAGTTTGAAGTCCCGCCGGCCCCGGAGTATCTTGACAAGACTATCCGACAAGAGGCTTTTCTCCGCCGCAATACGGGTGCGCCGCGCCATCAGGATACGGGCGCCGGGGTAGGTGGCGGCCTGGACCCATAGCCAGGCCGAAATGACATCCGTTTTGCCGGACCGCGCACCGCCGTAGAACAAGTGACGGCGGAGTTGCGGGCGTTCAAGGTGGTCCAGTCATGCCGTCGGTTGCTTTGGTGTGAGTGTGAGCACCCCTATGGCCGGAAAGTCAACCGGACGGGCGGGATTATGGATTAAACGGCATTTAGCAAGACGTGTGATATGAAGTTCGCAAGTCTTATTCTAAAAGCTGCCCCGCGCTCCCGGTAAAGCGCCACTGCTCAATGCCTACGATGTTCATCAGCATCTGATGGATTATTGGAATGAGACTATGCAGAATAACTGTTAGCGCTCCTTGCAAGCGCCCGGTTGGCGTTTGAAATAATCAAATCAGACTATTTCTTGTATCCGCATTTAGGGCACACGCCATTTTCGTTCAGCGCAATGCCACATAACGGGCAACGATCTATATTCGTATGAGGCCCGTATGTTTCTGTAGCGCCGTTTACTCCGCTTGTAAACGTGATTTTAACTAGATTTAGTTTGTCTTTCAGCAGATCGTAAATTATTTTGATCATGCCTTCAACTGTCATTGTTTCTTTGGTAACAACCAAACGACATTCCGGATACGCTGTCGCAAGGTTCGTTTTGAAGGCCGGCCCTTTTTGCTTGTTAGTTGGCGCACCTTTCTTAATGCCTTGGGCTTCGTAAACGCCAAGAATCGCGGGAAGCAACGGATCGTCTTCCCTTAAAACCAGGGCATGGTCGAAATTTTGCAAAACGTCCCAAGCGGTTTTCTTGATTTCATTACAGGGGAACACCATGTTGACGCCCATATTGACCGTATCTTCTACTTCAAGCGTCAGTATTCCCGTATGCCCGTGCAAATATTGCGCTTCGCCTTTGAAACCATAGAATCTATGTGCATACTGCAAGTCCAGTGTTGTGAAGCTTCTCATGATCATTCTCCCTATTTGTTATTTTACGGGTGCCAAGGGTAGCCTCGCTTCGCTCGGCTGCTTTCAGAGGGGATTGGCTGCGAGGTGCGGCCCTGTATTCTTCAAGGGTTCTGCCGTTGCCCGTTGCCAACCCATTCCCCTCATCGATTGACATGTAATTAACTCCGACCCCGAAATTTTGTCAAACCCTTTTTCTCAAAACGCGAACGCCAACTGTTCGAACCCTGGCGCCACCTGGGGGGCTTTCGTCTCAGGCCCATCCCATGCCACCGTCCGTTCGTAAACTACCCCAGCCGCTTACACTAATTGGACCAAAGACGTGATGCGACCTTGTCGCAAACGTGGTAGCCCCGTTTTGTGGCGGTAAAACCGCCACAATCATCACGTGACCACGTTAGCACGTGGAACGTGACTCACGTGGCGGCCGCGGAGCGGTGAATAATTCGCTCGTGCGAATTATTCAGGCTA
>CAZVVD010000154.1:0-2283 GCA_964630555.1 uncultured Verrucomicrobiota bacterium
CTTGTCCCGCTGGCCGCGCAGCTTGAATATTGAGTCGTGCCCGGCCGCACCGCCGAGGATATGGGATTCACAGCTTTAATATCAAACGCCTCACCCAGCAGGTGATGTCCCTTGTGGATCGCAGTCATGTGCCGGACGCCCTTCGACCACGCTCAGGGCAGGCCGCCGTGAAGGAAAGCAAGGACCGGGTCCACACCGCGGTCGGTAATTCCCAACTTCGCTCGGAAGCTACGCCGAGGCACGCCGAGTTCGACCTGCCCAAGGGACGCCTGACCGTCAACCTGGCGCCGGCATACACCCGGTGCCCTGCGAAGTCAGCCTGGCGCACCGCGGCGTCCTGTTCCTGGACGAGCTGCCCGAATTCCACCACAACGTGCTGGAGGTGCTGCGCCAGCCGCTGGAGGACGGGGTGGTCACCATTACCCGCGTGGCCGCGAGCCTGACCTTTTCCTGCCAGTTCATGCTGGTGGCGGCGATGAACCCCTGCCCACGCGGCTACTCCGGCGGTCCCCAGCACGAATGCCGCTGCAAGCCGGGCCTACGACCGCATCCTGAAAGTCTCGCGCACCATCGCCGACCTGGACGGCTCCGCCGACATCCGGACCCAACACGTTTCCGAGGCCATCCAGTACCGGACCCTCGACCGGCATTTCTGGGTCTGACCGGCCGCCGCCCACTCGTCAGTCCCCGGCTGGCTGATTGCCCGTCCCGGAAACGGGTCCGGATCGGCCACTTTCGTATTCGAAAGCCCAGAGCTGCAAGGATTGCGCCGAGAGCCGCATGTACAGAAGATAGGACTGATACTGCTCCCTATACACGGCCGGGTCCGCCAATCTGTCTCCATCATAGTCGCCCAGCGCCAGCTGATCTCCTGGTTCACCTAGCCAACCTTCCACGGACGGCATTTCATAATACCCCCACTTGGAAAGCTTCACCTTCCACTGCCCGGTTGCCAGGTTGCACACGAAGGGATCGGCTAACCGATCCCCGTCCCCGTCGCCGGCCGCCGCCGCGAAACCGGTCCCGCCCAGCGCATTCGCGAACGTGACCGGCTGGTAGTTGGCGGACGAATAGGCAATGGTCCAGTCGCCGGTGGCCGGATTATACACCGCCGGATCGGCCCGGCCGTCGCCGTCAAAGTCGGCGGCCAGGCCCGTGCAGTATTCATTCCCCAGCATGATCTGCAGAACGTTTTTGGTCCGATAACCATCCTTGGAAAGGTAAGCGCTCCACGTGCCATTGGCCGCGCAATAGAAACCGAGGTCGGCAATTCCATCCCCGTCGAAATCCGCCCCGATCGGCGCGTGCGTATCGGGATATGGGCCGTAGTCTGTCTGGTGTGCGTAGTTCCCGGAGGAAAAAAACCTTATGAACACACTAGCACCGAGGTACGCTTCATAAAAGTATAGCGACGGATCGTCCTTACGGTCGCCGTCGTAATCCCCGCTGACCGGCACTATGTTTGGTTTCACGGGTTGTTTGACATAGGTCCCCTGGACCAACGCCAACTGGTTTTCGACGACCGTGACCTGCTGATCCGCGGGAGGGGTATAGCCGTGCACGGCGATGAACGTCACCGCATGCGCTCCGGCCGTCACGCCGGTCACGAGGGTTGCGCTGTTCCGCCAGGCGCCGCCGTCCAGCCGCCATTGCGCGCCCGCGGCCACCGCGGCCGCCGGCTTGATCAAGACGGCCAGCCAGCCGCTGCCCGGCGACACGACATTGAACGTGTTGGTCACGTCAGGCGCGGCCGCCCAGGTCGCGTCCCCGGCCTGCGAGGCCACGATGCTGACCCGGCCGGTGGCGCTGAACGTGGCCACGTTGTTGCTGATCGCGGCCGGACCGGAACCCACGGCAAAGCTGACCGCCAGCCCGGAGCCGGCCGTGGCCGAGAGCGTTAGGCGGTTCGTCACGTACTGGGCGGAAATCGCCGGGAACGTGATGGTCTGACTCTGCTTGGCGCCGTTGCCGGCCAGGCATACGATGTAAGGCGTCATTGCAGAATCATTGGCTATGCTGACTAAGGCGGTGTGCGTGCCTACTGCACCAGGCACATAAATAACATTAAAATTGCTTCTTGTGCCGCCGGCCACCGCCGGGGGCATCCCGGCGATCCGGAAATACGCGGCGCCAGCGCCGTTCGTTGTCACGCCGCTGATGGACAGGGACAAGCTGCCGGAATTGGTGATGGCAAGTGTGTTGGTCCGGACCGAGCCCCAGGAGAGGCTGCCGAAATCCGTGCCTTTATCCGCGCTGGCCGCTGCGCCACTGGCTATGACCGCG
>CAZVVD010000154.1:2293-3076 GCA_964630555.1 uncultured Verrucomicrobiota bacterium
AATTCGGCGCTGATAGTGAATGGGTAAAAACGTATACCGCTCCGGCCATGTTCGTGCCGCCCGGATCGGAAAAAGGCGCCCCCGCGGCGCAAATCCCGCCATCCGCGCTCAGCGCCACGGACCACCCCAATTCATCGTCCACCTGCCTGTCGGAAGCGAAGAACTTGTCTACCTGGTTGGACACGCCGGACCAGTGCCCCGCCGCATTCGTGAAGATATAGACTGCCCCAGCCGTCAACGTACCGCCCGGAGCTGAATAACAAGCCCCGGCGGCGCAAATCCCGCCATTCGCGCTCAGCGCCACGGACCACCCCAAATAATCGCCCGCCAGCCTATCGGAAGCGAAGAGCTTGGCTGCCTGGTTGGACGCGCCCGCCCAACTGCCCGCCGCATTCGTGAAGAGATAGACCGCGCCGGCCCAGTTCGTGCCGCCCGGAGATGCATAAGACGCCCCGGCGGCGCAAATCCCGCCATTCGCGCTCAGCGCTACAGAAATGCCCAAATTATCTAACGCCTGCCTGTCGGTGGCGAAGAGTTTGGCTGCCTGGTTGGACACGCCCGCCCAACTGCCCGCCGCATTCGTGAAGATATAGACCGCGCCGGCTTCGTTCGTGCCGCCCGGAGAGGAATAATACGCCCCGGCGGCGCAAATCCCGCCATTCGCGCTCAGCGCCACGGAAATGCCCAAATGATCGCTCGCCAGCCTGTCAGAAGCGAAGAGCGTGGCGGCCTGGTTGGACACGCCCGCCCAACTGCCCGCCGCATTCGTGAAGATATAGACCG
>CAZVVD010000154.1:3176-6620 GCA_964630555.1 uncultured Verrucomicrobiota bacterium
CGCCGGCAGAGTTCGTGCCGCCCGGAGAGGAATAATACGCACCAACGGCGCAAATCCCGCCATCCGCGCTCAGCGCCACGGAATAGCCCAATTGATCTAAATCCTGCCTGTCGGAGGCAAGGAGCTTGGCGCTTTGTACCCAGGGGTCAATCGTGATCGGGTAGGCCGCGCCGGCGTCGGCGACGTTGATCCACAGCGCGCCGCCGCCGGAGCGCGTCTCAAAGCGCGCCGGCAGCTCGCGCCCCGCGGCGTCCGTGACCCTCAGCCCGGCATAGCGCAATATCTCCCGGCCTTGCGCGTCGCCCACCGACACCGATTGTCCGTCGGCGGCCGCCGCCACCGCCCGCAGGGTCTCCCCCTGCTCCAGGGAAACCCGCAGCGCGCCCCCCTGCTTCGCCCAGGGCGGACGTTCCGGGATGTCCCAGCCCTGCTCCAGGCCGGAAGGTCCGTTGACCACCCATTCGATCGCCCACCCGCGATCCACTTCCACCCGGTTCGGCGCCGCTTGACGCGGTATGGCGGCCGCCGGCGCCCGACCCGGTACCGAACGGGTTGAGGCGCCCAGCGTCCAGGCGCCGGCCCCGGTTATCACCGTCAGGCCTTTCGGTCCCACCCGCACTTCCGCGCCCAGGGCGTCACAGCGCGCTGCGAAACAACCGGCCCCGGCCGCCCGAAAATAATAGGCGGCCTGGTCGCGGCCCATCGCCCGGTTGATCGCCAGGCGCAAGTCCGCCGGCACATCCCCTGCCGGCGCCGAGTCAGCCAAAAGGGCTTGCAAAGGCAGGGCCGCAAGCCCCATCAGCAGGATCGAGGCTCCCGCAAACCGATCAACATACCATTTGCCTGAATGCATGCTGTTACCTCTCATATAATTTCGCAAACGCAACCGACGCAATAACACATCAGGACCGAATTTACAAGCGATCCCTTAATACGCATCCGCCGGGGCGCGCCCGGTCAGGAAGAACATCCCGGCGCTCGCCCCAGGCGGTTCGGCAGCGTAGTCCGGGAAGGAGCCTCGTGCCAGGACTCGATGCTGCGATCACCGGAGGGAAAAAGGGGTCAGAGAAGTCCGGGAATCTTGGCGTTTTCTGCAATTCTCTCCGGAGGCGATTGAGTTCGGAGTTGAAATACACTGCGCAGTTCCGCCGCGCCCGGCGTCAGGCCCCGCGATAGTAGTTCCGGCCGGCGCGGGATTCAGCGGTGACCCGGCCGGCGCGCAGCAGACCGGACAGGATCCGCTCGCTCTCCTCCACGGGCAGGGAAAAGGAATGGGCCACGTCCTCGGCCGTGCAGGGCCGGCGCCTGAGCATGGCGATAATGCTTTCCAGGCTGGCCGACGCATCCCGGCGGACCTGACCCGAGAAATGCGCGATCACTTCGGCCGGCGGCGAAAATAGATGCGTCAGGTCCTGGAGCGACTCGGCGGAAAGCGCTCGGACGCGGCTATCGGCAGTCGGCCGCACCGCCGTGTTGAGCTGGATTCGGTCCGGCCGGACCGTTGCCGCCAGGGCCGCGATCTTCCGGACCTGCTCGGCCGCGGCGTTCACGCCGGGAACGATAAAGACCTCCAGCCAGATGGCGCCAGCGTAGTCCCCGCGGAAGGAGCGGAGCCCCTCCAGAATGCGGTCGAAGCGCAGGTCCGGGTGCGGCCGGGCGACGGCCTCGAACGAGGCCTGGTCCCAGGCCGAAAGGGTCGCCTTGACCACGTCCGCCCGCGCGGCGGCGGCGCGGACTTCCGGCAGGAACAGCAGGGTGCTGTTGGTCAGGAGCGCCGACCGCGTCCGTTTTTGAGCGGCAATGAAATCCAGAATCTCGCCGAACCGGGAATGAAGGGTCGGCTCGCCCGCCCCCGCCAGGGTGATGAAGTCCGCGGGCTGGTTCAACGCCAGCCAGGCGACCAGTTCCTTGAGAACGTCGGCGGTGGGTACGTATTCCCTGCGCACCAGGGTGCGGTCCGTGGTCAGGCCGACTTCGCAGAACGGGCAGTCCAGGCTGCAGGTCTTGAACGGCGCCAAGTCCACCCCCAGCGAGCGGCCGAAGCGGCGCGAGGGCACGGGGCCGAATAGATATTGGAAGGAGGACATGGGTGTTGTCCTGGTTCAAGGTTCAGCGGTTCATAGTTCAACGGTTACTGATTTCCTCGCTGCCTCGCGAAATCCCCCAACCCTGAACCTCATAACCATGAACCGTTGAACCCATTTGATTTTGCGGCAGCAAAATCAATACAACTTTTCATATTCGCCTTTGCCGAGTTTTTTCAGCTTGCTGAACCCGGCCGATTTGGCCCGGGCGTCGAAGCCGCTCTGCGACGCGCCGACGGCTGAAGCCGAGATCAGGCGCACCACCGGCGCCCCGCACCGCGGGCACGCGGCCAGCGGCGGCTGGTTCATGCCTTCGATCTGCTCAAAAGGCCGCTGGCAGAACTCGCAGGCTTTATCGTCCGTTTTGGCCTGGTATTCCCGGATGGGCATGACCAAAATCTCCGCAGTGTTCAGTGTTCAGGGTTCAGGAAATCAACGAGCACAAAAACCACGGGCACCTGCAACGATTTTTCAGGAATTCATCGCTTGCCTGAACCCTGAACCCTATCCGCCTTGCCCCCCCCACCCTGGCCTGTTTCTGCGTCATGGCGTGGCGCGAAGCTGGCGCAGGGCATGGGCGGCGGCCTGCTGCTCGGCGTCGCGCTTGGTCAAGCCCCGCCCCGTGCCGACGTGCTTGCCGCCGACCAGGGCATGGACCGTAAACGTTTTCGAATGGGACGGCCCGTCCTGGCGGACGACCTGGTAACGGGGATTGGCCTGAAAGCGGCGCTGGGCGACGACCTGGAGCTGGCCTTTGGGATTGTCGGACCAGGCGTCATCGGGCTCGATCTCGATCAGGGGGATAAAGAGCTTGAGAAAAATCTTCTCCACCGCTTTCAGGCCGCGGTCGAGGAAGGCGGCCCCCAGGATCGCTTCCATGGCGTCGGTGATGTTGGAAGCCCGCTCGTGGCCGCCGGACATGCGTTCCCCCTTGCCCAGCTTGAGATATTCCCCCAGCCCGATAGCGTGCCCGATCTGGGCCAGCGCCTTGCCGCTGGTCAGCCGGCTGCGCAGGCAGGTCAGCGAGCCTTCCTGGAGGCCTTCGTGGGCTTTGAACAGGTACGCGGCGGCCACCAGGCCGAAGGCGGCGTCGCCCAGGAACTCCAGGCGCTGGTTGTCGGCGTCCACCCCGGTGGTTTCGTAGTGGTAGGAGCGGTGCATGAGCGCGGTTTCCAGCAGCTTGCGGGAGCGGAAGCCGTACCCCAGCTTGCGTTCGAGGGCCCGGTAGGGATTGTGGAACAGGGATTTCAGTTTCATGCTCGGGGATGGAACCTTTCATGGATGGATTTCAGGCGCGCCGGGTCCACGTGGGTGTAGATCTGGGTCGTGGCGATATCGGCATGCCCCAGCATCTCCTGGA
>CAZVVD010000155.1:0-6568 GCA_964630555.1 uncultured Verrucomicrobiota bacterium
GAAGCGCCGCATCGAGTCCTGCCAGGGCCGCGTGTCCTGATCCAATTCGCGCAAGGCCCGCACGGCGTGAATGACGTCCACGCCCAGGACTTCCCAGTCCGGCGCCGGGATGGCTTTTGGGGGATCGAGCGGACAAAAAGCGTCGGTGCGCCAGTAATACGCGCCGGCCTCGTTCTTGAGCATATAGGGCCGGTGGAAGAAATCGAGCTGGCCCTTCAGCAGTTCCACGAGCCGTTCGCGATCGGCGGGCTCAAGCCAGGCCGCCGACTTGGCCAGTTCCCATATCCCCAGCCCCCAGGCGTCCATATACGCGCCATGGGTGTTGTGCCGCGAGCGCGACTGGTCCCAGGGAATGACGTCCCGTTCCCGCGCCAATTTCGGAGCGTTGACGTAGTCGTGGGCTGCGCCGGTTTCATCCACGAACTGACCGACCGGCAGCCAGTTGTGCCCGGAAACGTCCCGGCTGGACGTGTACAGCCGGTGCATCTTGCGGATGAACCCGGCGGCCGCCGTCCGGTATTCCTCGAATCCGGTTTTCGCGTACCAGCCCAACAACTGGTCAGCTTTGCACGGGTATTGGCTGGCGATGATATAGCTGTGGTCTTCGAATCGGCCCGAAACGTCGCATCCTTCGCCGATCAGGCGCTCGTTCGTCAGGACGGCCTTGACGAAGCAATCCACGGAACGCATCCCGCCCAGAATCCCGACGAGCAGGGCTTGCTCGTCCTGGAAATCCCACGGGATATCGTCCGATACCCTTTCCATCCAGAGCGCCGTGCGCGACAAACGCTCGGCGCGACTCAGCGCCTCGATGGAACCTTTCGCTTTTTCTCCGAGTTGACGGATAAGCCGCTGCTTGAATGCCCCGACCCATTCCAAGGTCCGTTCCGGCTCGTTTTGTCCGCGCGACTCGGCGCACATCCGTTCCGCCAGATCCGCCGCTGCCGCCGGACTTTCCGCGCAGAAAGCGTCGAAGACCCTCATCGCCGCTCCGGTCTTACGGTCCGCCAGCAGTCCGCGGATCAAGGCGGTCATGCCTCCGGCCCGGCGTCGGTCGCCCTTCTCCGAGTTGTCCAGAAATTTCCGGTAATAATCGAGGGCCTTGGCCGGCTCCTTGAGCGCTTCGTATTGCCGGGCGATATCCAGATCGGCGGCCAGGACTTTTTCTCTGTCGTCGGGAAAACGACGGATAAGTTTCTTGAGAAAGGCTATCCGTTGTTTCGCCTGTCGATTTTTATCGCCTTCCGCCTTGAATGTCTTAAGCAGGTCATTCCAGGTCGGTTCCGGTTTGGGCTTGGGTTTCGGCGCGGCCCGTTGTGCCGATGGCGCCGTCTTTTGCGACTGGGCGAGCCAGGCATAGCGAAGGCCGAACCCGATGCCCAGCAAAAGGACCAACCCGCATGCAGATGTGAGCACGATCTTCCATTTAGGATTTCCTGACCACGCTGAAAACGAAGCAGGCCTTGGCGGAAACTGATTAGGCGCAGTGGGTAGAAGCGGCGCCCCCGCCGCTTTACTTGCATCCTGAAGCGGCGAAGGCGCCGATTCCACTTTTTCGACTGCCTCGGGATCCGTCGCGACTGAGACGATGTCTGGAGATTCCGGCCGAGGCGCGGCCAGTTTACCGTCTCCCACAACCAACGAGCTAATTTCAGACGATTGATTGGAAAGCGGCGGGGGCGCCGGTTCTTCTTTGATAGCCACGGTCGCCGCCGGCGCCGTTGAACAACTGGGACGTGACACGTCAACCGACGCGGACGTCAACTGCACCTCGATGATCGTGTCGCCGATGGCGATCAGGTCCCCGGAATGCAGTTCCGCCGACTCGATCCGCCGTTCGTTGAGCAAGGTGCCGTTGGTGGAATGCAGGTCTTCCAAGAAAACGCGTTCATCCTCGCCGAAAATCTTGCAATGGCGGGCGGAAATCCCGGGATCGCTCAGAACGACGGCATTGGCGCAATGGCGACCAAGAACGGCCGAGGCATCGGCATTGAGGCGGAATTTTAGCTTTTGACCCCGCAGCGCACCGGATCGGAAAGTCAGCTTGACGACCTTCATAATCCAAATTTCCGGAATCCAGCGCAAGCATGGGTGCGTCCTAAGACGAGAGCGGATTCCATCATGACCTAGCGGCCCCGGGCCGCCGGCAGGCGAGGCAGCCACTCTTCCAGGATGGCGCGACCGGTTGCCGGTCTGTTGCGCCCAGTCCTCGAAGTCGGCGGTTCTGAAAAACCTATCAGAGCGGCGGGGGGAGGTCAAGCCGCCCCGGCCGCCCAGCAATTCTCATGATGGATTTGGACCCCCGCGACCACGCCTCCGGCGTGGTTGCGCCTTAAGCGGATCTACTTAGGGCAGAAAACCTTGCGCCTGCCACGCGAAGCGCGTGGCCGCGGGCAAGGGAGAGTGGCGGGGGAAAGGCCGCCTTTCCCCCGCCACTCTCCGGCTTCTGCCGCGCAAGGCGGCCGGCGGCCAACCCCTGATCGGAATTGCCGCCCGCCGCCGGCGGTGCTGCAGTCCGGCCGAACCCGACAGAAACAACCCGACAGAAACAGCTTGAAGCCGGGGGTGGCGGCGGGTAGGGTGGGGACTCATGACAGAACGCCGATCCAAGCCGGGCAGTGTCGGGACTGTGCGGACGCAGATCGTGCGGCTCGCCCTGCCGCCGGAGGGGCTGGTCCTGGAGAACCGCGCCTCGCTGCCGGAGCTGCAGGTCGCCTACGAGACCTACGGGGAACTCGCCCCGGGCCGCGACAACGCCGTTTACATCTGCCACGCCCTGACCGGCGACGCCCACGCCGCGGGCGCGCACGAGGGGCCGGAGGCCAAGCCCGGCTGGTGGGACGCCATGGTGGGGCCGGGCAAGGGCATTGACACCGACCGCTTCCACGTCGTCTGCGCCAACATCCTCGGCGGCTGCATGGGCACCACCGGCCCGTCCTCGCTCAACCCGCGCACGGGCCTGCCCTACGGGTCGTCGTTTCCCCCGATCACCACCGGCGACATCGTGCGCGTCCAGCGCCTGCTGCTGGACCAGCTCGGCATCCGCCGCCTGGCGGCGGTGGTGGGCGGCTCGTTCGGGGGGATGCAGGTCCTGGAGTGGGCCATCCGCTACCCCGAGTTCGTGGACAAGTGCATGTGCATCGCCTCCGCCATGAGCCTGTCGGCCCAGGCCCTGGCCTTCGATATCGTCGGACGCAACGCGATCCTGGCGGACCCCGCCTGGGCCGGCGGCGATTACTACGACAACCCGGACCGGCCGGCCCAGGGCCTGGCCCAGGCCCGCATGATCGGGCACATCACCTATCTGTCCTCCGAGAACATGAAACGAAAGTTCGGCCGGGAGAAAAAGCCGCTGACCGAACCCCTGCCGCGCTTTGCCACGCCTTTCCAGATCGAGAGTTACCTGGACCACCAGGGCGACAAGTTCGTCAACCGCTTTGACGCCAACTCCTACCTGCACATCACCGAGGCCATGGACACCTTCGACCTGGCCGAGCGGGCGGGTGATCCGGCCGCGGCTTTTCGGGACGTCGATCCCGCCGCCCAGTTCCTGGTCGTGGCCCTCAGCTCGGACTGGCTGTTCCCGCCGGAGCAATCCCTGGAGGTGGCCCGCGCCCTGGTGCGGGCCGGCAAGCGGGTGTCCTACTGCCTGCTCAAGTCGCCCTACGGCCACGACGCCTTCCTGGTGGAGATCGAACGCCTGGCCGAGGTGGTGCGCACCTTCCTCGCCTCGCCGCGCCGTCCGGCGCTGCCGGCCGATGCCGAAGCGCCGCCGCCCCGGGCGTCCGCCGCGCGGAGTTCGGTCCGGGCGCCGGGGAAGCGCTCCGGCAACGACTACCGGCTGATCGAGGAACGGATCCGGCCCGGAGCTCGCGTGCTGGACCTGGGCTGCGGCGACGGCGAGCTGCTGTGCCGGCTGATCGCCGCCCGCGGCATTGCCGGCCTGGGGATGGACATTGACCTCGACAACCTCATCCGGGCCATCCGCCGGGGGCTGGACGTGTTCCAGTGGGACCTGGACGCCGGGCTGGAGGCGATCCCGGACGCTTCCTGCGACTACGCCGTCCTGAGCCAGACCCTCCAGGTGGTGCGCAAGCCGCGCTACGTTCTGGGTGAAATGCTGCGGGTGGCGCGTGAAGGCATCATCAGTTTTCCCAACTTTGGCCACTGGCGCCACCGCCTGCGCCTGGGCCTGCGCGGGCGCATGCCGGTCTCCGCTTCCCTGCCGTTCGAATGGTACGACACCCCCAACATCCACCTCTCGACCCTGAAGGATTTCCGGGAGCTGTGCCGGAAGGACGGCATCGCCATCGTGGAAACGGTCTGCGTGCCAGCGAGCCCGCTGGATGCCGCCCTGCTGGGGCTGGGCCTGCGCAACGCGGGGGCGGACCGCGTCCTGCTCCGGATCGCGCGGGCGGGCGCCGCGCAAATAAAATGAGAGCTGCAGAGGTCAGGGGTCAGAGCCGCAGTTGAGAGCAAGAACCGCATCCCGGCGCTCCGGGGTCAAATGGAGTTGGAAGCAGGCGCCATGCGATGAGTGGCGCTTCAAAAACTGTTACAGCGGGAGATGGCCATGAAACTGAGCGAATGGATGGACCAAGCCCTGCCTGGAGTCGTGGCGCGCCTGGCGGAGAGCGTCAAGGCGCATCCGACGGCGAATGCCAGGAAACACTTCCGCCTGGCCGGCCAGAGGGAGATCCACGCGGTTCTCGACGAGTTCGTGGCCCTGCTCTTTCCCGGTTGCCACCACGGGGCCTCCCAGCCGGACGAGCGCCTGGACATGGCCTTCCAAGTCCAGCTCCGTTCCGCGGCCGCCGCCCTGGCCGACCAGGTCCAGGGCGCGTTCCGGTACCAGTGCGAGTTTGACCAGTGCCGGAACTGCGGGAACTGCCGCAAGCAGGCCGAAGAGGCGGTCATTTTTCTCGTCGAGTCATTGCCCGCCATCCGTGAGGTGCTCCAGCGGGACGTCCAGGCAGCCTACGACGGCGACCCGGCGGCCCGCTCGCTGATGGAGATCGTGATGAGCTATCCCGGCCTGCAGGCGATCGCCGTCCACCGCGTCGCGCATCCCCTCTACCTGAAGGGCGTGCCCCTGATCCCGCGGATCATGTCCGAGCTGGCCCATTCGCGCACGGGGATCGACATCCATCCCGGCGCGACCATCGGCGGGGGCTTTTTCATTGACCACGGCACCGGGGTGGTCATCGGGGAAACCTGCGTCATCGGCGAGAACGTCAAGCTGTACCAGGGGGTCACCCTGGGCGCGCTCAGTTTCCCCAAGGACGAGCACGGCAACCCCATCAAGGGCATCAAGCGCCACCCCGAGGTGCGCGACAACGCCACGATCTATGCCGGGGCCACCATCCTGGGGGGCGAGACCGTGGTGGGCGAGGGCGCCGTCATCGGCGGCAACGTCTGGCTGACGCATTCCGTTCCGCCGCGGGCCAAGGTCTATAACCAGCAGCCCAAGCCGTTGATCCAGGTGGATGGAAAATAGAGCTTCAGGAAAACGTTCAACGCTCAACATCCAACATTCAACGTCCAACCCCGATCTCTTTTTGATCATCGAGCGGCAGGGTTCACCGGTCGATGTTGGTCTGGCGCCGTGATGGCATGGTTGGCTGATAACTTCCGAGGTGGAACGCGTTATCCTTAACGCGTTAAGATCAGCAGCAAAGCGTCTTGCGGACAAGCCGCTCCACCCGGGGCAGATCAGGTCGTGGAATTGGCGGAAGGTGGAGCGTGTTCTCCGCAACACGCTGCTGAAGCGTCGTGAGAGCCACGCGCGGCGCGTGACAAGCAGGTTCACCCCGCTCAAAGCGGGGCCGCTCCACCCCGTTACGCAGGTCATTTTTTTTAGTGTTATGGGTGTTTTGACTAAATGTTCTGCTCTCACGGTATTGCTTATCTTCGCCGCCGGCGTTGCCGGGGCGGGAGAGGACGGCGGCCGGCCGGCGCCGAAGCTGGTGTGCCTGGAGCCGGAGTACGCCTTCGGGGCGCTGGTCAACACCCAGGAGGTGGTGCACGAGTTTGTGATCCGGAACGAGGGCGACGGCTTGCTTGAGATCCGCCAGGTGAGACTGCCCTGCGGCTGCATGCTGTTGCGCCTGATGGACGACCGGGTCGAGCCGGGCGGGCAGACGGTGCTGCGCGCCCGTTTTCCTCTCAAGGGCCTGAGCGGGGCCCAGCGCAAGCGCATCCTCCTCATCACCAACGACCCGGCCCAGCCGCGGGCGACGCTGCAGTTGGCCGGCGAGGCCGTCGCCGAGCTCGAGGCCCGCCCGCGCCAGATCTTCTGGGGCAACCTGCGGGAGGACGCGGCGGACGAGAAGGTGATCGAGGTGCGGTTCGGGGCCGGCCGGAACTTCCGCCTGCTCGGGGCGAGCAATTCGTCGGCGCGCTTTACCGCGGAGCTCGAGGTGGAGAACGGCGCGCCCACCGGCCGGATCAAGGTGCGGCCGGCGCCGCCCCTGCCGTCCGGGGCGTTCCAGGACGTCATCACCGCCCGGACCGACCATCCCCGCTTTCCGACCCTGGCGATTCCCATGAGCGGCCGGGTGGTCGGCGA